>NZ_JBKOUE010000003.1:0-332973 GCF_046765995.1 Methylophilus sp. 'Pure River'
CTGGCAAACACCATCACAGGCAATGCTGGCAATAACATCCTCGATGGCGCCGATGGCGTAGACAAACTCATCGGTGGCAATGGCGATGATACTTACATCGTCGACCTCGTACGTACAGGTACGGCTCCTGCTAACTACAAAGTGGCACTGCAAGACACTATCACTGAAACTGCTGTCGCAGGCTCAGGTACTGACACGGTCATATTGCGTGGCTCCTTTACTGAACCAACCACCTTTACTACTCTCACCATCGGTGCCAATCTTGAGAACCTCGATGCCTCACTCACAGGTTCAACAAAGCTCAACCTCACAGGTAATGCTCTCAACAACACCCTGATCGGCAATGATGCTAACAACATCCTCGATGGCGGCGCAGGCAATGACATCCTCATCGGAGGCAAAGGCAGTGATACGCTGAAAGGGGGGCTAGGCTCTGATGTTTTCAAGTGGGGTGCTGATGACTTAGGCTCTGCTGGAAATATCTCCAACAGTACAGATACGATCACTGACTTCTCAATCACTCAAGGTGACCAACTGGATTTCAGAGACTTGCTCATAGACGATTCAAATCTCGAAAGTTATATCGATATCGTCTTTGAAAACGGCGCGACACAGATCCGTATTAGTTCAGACGGCAACTTTACTGGTGGTATCTATGACGACACCAAAGAAGATGCACGTATCGTCTTATCCAATACTAACCTTTTCACTACTACGAACACAACTAATGACGCGCAGCTGATTGGCTATCTGACGCAAAACAATTACTTGCTGATCGACTAGCGATGAATCAACCCAACTGAGCCTTTGCAATACGAGGGAGTATCTGAAAAACAGGCACTCTCTCGTATTTTAGCTATAAACCAACTGTTGAGCTGAAATGACCGCACCTACCCCTTATACCACCAGCCAAATCTCAATATTCGATGTTGATTTTAGCTCGTCTTATCTGAACGTTTTATTGCAAGGCAACAAATGGGGCGGGCCTTTAGGCAGTGCCGCAACGGTTTACTATAGTTTTCCGACCTCAAGGAATGATGCGTATTGGTCTCAAGACCCGATCAATGGCTATGGCATTTTTGATCCAATGTCCGACGGTACGCCAGACTATGTTTCTCTCACGCCACTCAGTAGCAGTCAACAAAATGGCATCACACTGGCATTAAATGCCTGGGCAAGTGTGGCCAACCTGGACTTTATTAAGGTCGACGAGACACCTGATGCAGTGGGCGATATCCGTTTCGGATTCACTCTGGATGGCGCCATGTCACAAGATGTTTATGCTTACTCTTACAGCGTTGATCCAACCTGGTATGACTACTCTGACATTATCCCGTACACCAGAAGCGGCGATATCTGGTTTAACAAGAATCAACCGGATCAGACGGGTAATAACTTCTCAGCAGGTGCGATGGGCTACTTTGTTGGGTTACATGAGATCGGACATGCGTTAGGACTAGACCATTCGTTTTCTGAAGAGGATGGTGACCTCGGCTTACCGACGAATATTGAATATATTCAATATACCGTCATGAGTTATTCAGACCTGCCTGGATCTAATTTTGACGGGTTTAATGAATACTACCCAACGACGCCCATGCTTTATGACATTTTAGCCATTCAACATTTATACGGCGCCAATAACAGCTATAACGCTGATGACACCGTATATGAATTTTCATCTTCGCAACGCTACTATCAGACCATTTGGGATGGCGGTGGAAATGACACCATCAAATATGCATCGTCGATTGGTGGTGTAATTAACCTTGAAGCAGGCTCATTTAGCCAACTCGGCAAAGCATTTAAGGTTGGCGTCAACAATAATACTGTTCAAAAAGACAATATTGCCATTGCATTTAACGTTGTGATCGAAAACGCAATTGGCGGCAGTGGAAGCGACAGAATTACTGGCAATAGTGCTGACAACCGTCTCGAAGGTGCGGCAGGTGATGACACACTTGATGGCGGCGCTGGTGCGGACACGCTCATCGGTGGCAAAGGTAACGATACTTATATCGTCGATGATGAAGATGATGAAGTCATTGAAGCTGCAAATGAAGGCATTGACCTCGTTAAAGCAAGTGTCGATTATGAACTCACTGACTTTGTCGAAAACCTGACGCTTACCGGCAATGATCATATCAATGGCACTGGCAATGCGCTGGCAAATACCATCACTGGCAATGCTGGCAATAACATCCTCGATGGTGGCGATGGCGTAGACAAACTCATCGGCGGTACCGGTGATGATATCTACATCGTCGACCTCGTACGCACTGGCACTACCGCTGCTAACTTCAAGGTCGCTCTGCAAGATACCATCACTGAAGCCGCTAATGCAGGCAGTGATACCGTCCGACTGCGATTACTCAGTGGCACTGACTACAGCACCATGGCTAATGCTACTACCCTCACCCTAGGCGCTAACCTCGAGAATCTTGATGCTTCAGATACAGGCTCAACCAAACTCAACCTCACAGGTAACGCACTCGCAAATACTCTCACTGGCAATGATGCTGATAACATCCTTGATGGCGGCGCAGGCATAGATACCCTGCAGGGTGGCGAAGGTAATGACACCTATGTATTAGACCTCAAAGTTTCAGCTGGTAACATCAACTTTGAAGATACTGTCACTGAACACAACGGTACTACCGAAGGAATCGATACCGTCAAACTACGTGGCACCGCTAATCTTGCCACAGCTATTGATATATCACTTAACCTTTGGACCAATATTGAAACCCTTGATGCCTCTGCCACAGGCACTACTAAGCTAACCCTCAAAGGCAACGACGAAGACAATACGCTGATTGGGAATAACGCAGCCAATATACTCGAAGGTGGTTTAGGTAACGATATCCTTAATGGTGGCGCAGGCGCAGATACCATGATCGGTGATAAAGGCTGGGATACTTATTACGTAGATAATATTAGGGATGTGATTGTCGAGTTGGAAAATACAGATCATGTTCTGGCAGATGAAGGCATCGATACCATTCTCTCATCCATTAGCCTTTCACTTGCTAGTTATGACAATGTTGAATATCTCACCCTGCTTGGCAAAGCCAATTTGAATGCAACAGGTAATGATGGCAGCAACTTGTTGATCGGTAACGCCGGCAACAACATTTTAGATGGTGGTGGCAACCGGGATGACATGCAAGGTGGCGCGGGCAACGATACCTACATCGTTGATAATATTAACGACCAAGCCATTGAAACGATTGCAGGTACCGCTGGCGGCATTGATATCGTCTTGTCATCGGTCAGTTTTTCACTGAACTACAACATTGAGAATCTCACGTTAACGGGTACAGAAAACATTGATGGCTATGGTAACGAATTAAACAATACTATTAGAGGCAATGCAGGCAATAATCGGTTAGGCGGTGGCGCGGATGGCTCAGACACACTGATTGGTGGGGCTGGCAATGACATCTATGAAGTGACTTATTTATTTGCGAATAGCGCCAAACCTGTGACGCAAGATACCGTTATAGAGAGCCTGAATGCTGGTATAGATAGCATTATTCTCTCTGCAGCAGGCAATAATGGCCTCCTGAACAAATACCTCATGCCCCTCAATGTAGAAAATTTAGATGCGACTAACACCTATGGTGCATTCTCCCACCTTATTGGCAACAACTCAGCCAACTACATCATTGGCAACGACTATTCCCATATCTTTGATGGTGGTGCAGGTGTAGACACCTTGGTAGGCGGAAATAGCAGTGACACATATATTGTAGACCTTGTTACTAATATCAATGCCGGAGTCACTACAGCGGCCTTACAAGACATTATTCTTGAAGATGCATCTGGTGCTGGCAGCGATACGATTCAATTAAGAGGCAACATTAAGCTCACAACGGCTACAACCCTTACGCTTAGCGCGGACCTAGCCAACGTAGAAAATCTAGATGCCAGTCTGACTGCTAGCAGCAAACTAAACCTTACTGGCAACGATGCAAATAACGTCCTGACCGGGAATGCCGCAGCGAATACATTAACAGGCGGCCTTGGTAACGATACACTTAACGGCGGTGTAGGTGCTGATACTATGGTTGGCGGCGGTGGCGACGATACATACTATGTCGACAATTTCTTGGATATCGTCTCCGAAGAGGAGGAGGATGGTACAGACCTAGTCAATGCCAGTGTCAGCTACACACTAGCGGACAATGTAGAGAACCTCACATTGACCGGCACTGCTGCCATCAATGGCACTGGTAACGATGAAGCAAACATCATCACAGGCAATGCAGGAAACAACATCCTTGACGGCAAAGGTGGCATTGACATTCTCATCGGAGGCAAAGGCAACGATACTTATATCGTCGACGATGCGGATGATATTGTAGAAGAAGGTTCGAATGCGGGCATCGACCTTGTCAAAGCTAGCTCCAACTTCACACTCTCTGACAACGTTGAGAACCTCACACTCACTGATGGCTCTGCTAACGGCGGAACGAGACCCCTCGAAGGCACTGGTAATGCGCTGGCAAACACCATTACTGGCAATGCTGGCAATAACATCCTTGACGGTGGCGCTGGCGTAGACAAACTCATCGGTGGTGCTGGCAATGATACTTACATCGTTGACTTACAAGTAAAGGCTCGTTACTCAGGAAACGTTTTCCTAGGCAGTTATTTAATGTTGGAAGACACCATCATTGAGGCCAAGAATGCAGGAAATGATACATTGGTGCTACGAGGCAATGCTCCAGGTGGTTACTCTCTAACATTACTCGACAACATCGAGAATCTGGATGCGCAGTCGGTGATCCGGGTAGATGGTCCAAGCTCTGCCGGAATAAATTTGTATGGTAATGCACTAGATAATTATATATGGGGTAACAACGACGGCAATTCAATAAGCGGTGGCGCTGGAAACGATACTCTCTATGGCGGCAACGGCGAAGACTACCTTGATGGTGGTGAAGGCGCCAATACTCTAGTGGGAGGACAAGGGAGCGACACCTACATTATTCGCAATAGTGCGGACGTGATTTATGAATCGTCGAATGATTCTGGGGTAGACCACATCTTCGCGTATGTCAGCATTAATATGGACCTATACCCCAATGTTGAATATGCACAAATAGCCTACGGTGCGCAGAATGTAGTTATCAGTAGCAATTCAGGTAATATCTATGGCGGCAGTGACAAAAATGACCAACTAATTGGCGGTAATGGCAACGATACATTTTTATCATCTGCAGGGAATGACATCCTTACGGGTGGCAATGGCGACGATACTTACTATGTCAATAGTACCGGAGATATCATTCACGAGGACTCCGATCAGGGTACTGATCTCGTCAATGCCAGCATTAGTTATACATTGGGCAGCAACCTTGAAAACCTAACCCTCTCAGGCACAACTGCCATCAATGGTATCGGCAACGACTTAAACAATCTCATCACGGGAAATACCGCAAATAACGTCCTTTCTGGCGGAGTCGGTAACGATACAATGATCGGCGGTGGAGGCAATGACACACTCTCGGGTGGATTAGGTGCAGATGTATTCAAGTGGACCTTTTCAGATTCGTGGTACCCAAACAGCACTGACACAATCACTGATTTTTCGATTATGCAGGGTGATGCTTTAGATTTAAGAGACTTTCTACTAAGTGAAACTCAAAGCAACCTTCAAGATTATCTTGAGATACTGACACAAGACGGTAACACTGAAATTACCATTAGCTACAATGGCCAATTAAATAACGTATCGAATCAAAATGCACATATCGTTCTCATGAACACTGATTTATACGCGTTAACCGGGCAGAGCACGCAAAGTAACTTAATTGGCTATCTGATTGACCATCAGTCTTTGCTCATCAGTTAATCAATATGATTCAAACCATTCTTTAATTGACGAATAACTTATTAACTAAACTGGCTCAACAACTCTTTCACCATCGTCATTTTGTGTGCCAGATTACCAATCTGCACCGTCATCCGCAGCTTGTCCGGCCCATTCATGCGGCAGCGTTTGTCACGTTGCAGCAAGCTGATCAGCTTCATCGGATCCAGGTCAGCTTTGACATTAAACTGTAATTGAATAGCCGCATCTGAAGCATCAATCTTGATAATCCCCAATGGCTTGGCGGCGATACGCAGGCGGTGGCAGGCGATCAATGCTTCACCAGGCTCTGGCAGCAGGCCAAAACGGTCTATGAGCTCTTCCTGCATGGCGTCAAGTGCGTCGTCGTCTTCGCAGTTAGCCAAGCGTTTATAAATGACCAGGCGCTCGTGTACATCCGGGCAGTAGTTATTTGGCAACAGGGCTGGCGTATGCAGGTTGATTTCTGTCGTCACGCCTAATGGCGCATCGAGGTCGGGCTCTTTACCAGCTTTGAGCTGTTTCACGGCATGATTGAGCATGTCGGAATACAGGTTAAAGCCAATCTCTTGCATCTCACCGCTTTGGCTATCACCCAACAGCTCACCTGCGCCGCGAATTTCAAGGTCATGCATGGCCAGGTGGAAGCCAGCCCCTAGGTCTTCCAGCAACTGGATCGCATCCAGGCGCTTTTGCGCTTGTGGCGTAATATTGCGGTCCGGGTCGGTCAGTAAATAGGTATATGCCTGATGGTGACTACGGCCGACGCGGCCACGTAGCTGGTGCAATTGCGCCAGGCCAAACATATCGGCTTTGTTGATAATCATGGTGTTGGCGGTGGGTACGTCAATCCCGGTTTCAACAATGGTGGTACATAACAGCAGATTGGCGCGCTGCTGGTAAAAATCGCGCATGACATGTTCCAGTTCGCGCTCACGCAACTGGCCGTGACCGATGGCGATGCGGGCTTCGGGGACAATTTTCTCCAGCTTTTCCTTCATCACGTAGATAGTATCCACCTCGTTATGCAGGAAATACACCTGGCCACCACGCTTGAATTCACGCATGACAGCCTCGCGGATAATGCCGTCGGAGTATGGCGTGTGGAAAGTTTTAATCGCCAGACGTTTTTGCGGTGGTGTTGAAATTACCGAAAATTCGCGCAAGCCCTCCATCGCCATACTCAGGGTGCGCGGAATAGGTGTGGCAGTCAGCGTCAGCACATCAACCTCGGCACGTAGCGCTTTCATCTGTTCTTTCTGGCGTACGCCAAAACGGTGCTCTTCATCTAAAATCGCCAGGCCCAGGTTCTTGAACTGCACGTCTTTCTGGATCAACCTGTGTGTACCAATAACGATATCAATGCTGCCATCAGCCAAGCCCTTGAGGGCTTCAGCCTGCTCTTTAGCAGTGCGGAAACGTGAGATTTCAGCGATCTTGATTGGCCATTCGGCAAAACGGTCGCAGAAGTTCTGGTAATGTTGCTCTGCCAGCAAGGTGGTTGGCACCAGCACGGCCACCTGGCGGCCGCCCATGACGGCCACAAAAGCAGCACGCAATGCGACCTCAGTTTTACCAAAACCAACATCGCCACACACCAGCCTATCCATTGGGCGGCCAGACTGCATGTCTTTGATGACGTTTTCAATGGCTTCCAGCTGGTCTGGGGTTTCTTCAAACGGGAAGCCCTCACAGAACGCTTCGTAATCATGCAAACTGAGCGTAAATGCATGACCACGACGCGAAGCACGCTGGGCATACAAGTTCAGTAACTCTGCCGCCGTATCGCGAATCTGCTTGAGGGCTTTTTTCTTGGCTTTATCCCACTGGCCACTACCCAAGCGATGCAATGGCGCGCTCTCTGGCGGGCCGCCAGAATAACGTGAAATCAGGAATAGCTGCGACACTGGCACATACAGCTTGTCATCGCCAAAATACTCAATCAGCAATAACTCGGTTTCGCCTTCGCCAAAGTCGATATTGACCAGGCCTTTGTAGCGCCCTACCCCGTGCTGCTCATGCACCACTGGGTCATCCAGCCGTAGCTCAGACAAGTCTTTAAGCATGCCTTCGGCATTACGCGCTTTTTCCTGATTACGGCGGCGTTGTTGTCGCACAGTACTGGCATATAGCTCAGCCTCGGTAATCACCGCCAGTTCGCCATCCACCAGGCCTTGATGCAGTGGTGCAACGCCCAGCATGACCTGAAAGGTGGACTGCGCAAAGCCAGCCCAGTCCTCAGTGAGGGAGAAAGTTAAACCATGCTCAGTAAATAGCTGCGCAATGGTTTCGCGCCTGCCCAGGCTCTCGGCAGCAATCAGTACACGCCCGTCAAACTGGCCAATAAAAGCCTGCAGTTTATGTAAAGGCTGTTCTGCGCGGCGGTCTACGTCGACAGCTGGCAGTAATTTCTGGAGATCAAACTGATGATTAACCAACGCAAAGTCATGCGTTTGCCTGAAAAACTCGTCGGCTTTTTGCAGCAGACTTTCTGGCCGCATGATAGGTTTTTCGGGGTCGTATGCCATGAGCTTGTAGCGGCTATTGGCATCGGCCCAAAAGGTTTGCGCGGCTTTATCGAGGTGACCATGCAGGCACAACACAGTTTGTGCAGGCAGGTAATCGAACAAGGTAGCCGTTTGTTCAAAGAACAACGGCAAATACCACTCTACACCGCCGCTAGGTGTGCCTTTGCTGACGTCCTTATAGATTTTTGCACGTTGAGGATCGCCCTCAAAATACTCCCTGAACTGGCTGCGGAAACGTGTAATCGCCGCCTCATCCATCGGGAACTCGCGCGCAGGCAACATGCGGATTTCTGGCACGGGATAGACGCTGCGCTGGGTATCAATATCAAACGTGCGTATGGTCTCGATTTCGTCATCGAACAGGTCGATGCGATAAGGAAACGCACTGCCCATAGGATACAAATCAACCAGGCCGCCGCGTACGCTAAATTCGCCTGGCCCCATCACCTGGCTCACATGATGGTAACCTGCCTGAGCACACTGATTGCGTAAGGCGTCGACGTCCAGCTTCTGCCCTTTTTTGAGCATAAAAGTATGCGCCGCCAAATAAGCGACCGGTGGCAGCCTGAGCAGCGCCGTCGCCATCGGCACAATCACGATATTGCTTTGATTCTGACTCAGTTGATAGAGCGTCGCCAGGCGTTCGGAGGTCAAGTCCGGGTGGGGCGAAAACACATCGTAAGGTAAGGTTTCCCAGTCTGGCAGTAAATGCACCTGAATATCTTTGCCAAAGAATGGAATCTCGTCCATCAGGCGTTGCGCTTCAAACGCACTCGCCGTCAGCACCACCAGCGGTGTATTTGTTGCTTTTAAACCACATGCCAGTTCGGCCAATGCCCGGCTATCCAGGCCCTGACTTTGAAAAGAAAAACGCTGCGGATGCCCGATAACGGGGAGTGAAACTGCCATAAAAAGTTAGAATCTTATTGCTCAGGTTAGACGAGTATTTCTTGGCGAATCTGCCGAGTTTGCTATTATAACTGCAAGCGTCCACAGACAGTGACTGAATGACACGCAAGACGCCCGAGCGAACCAGAGATACCAGCACGGAGAACAATATATGAACGACAAACAAGCCGTCGCGCTGGAAGCCGCCAGCTACGTTAAAAACGACATGATCGTAGGGTTGGGCACCGGGTCCACAGCCAATTATTTTATTGACGCACTGGCCGAACGCCAGCGCACTGAAAAATTACGCATCACCACCGTTGCCAGTTCCAATATCAGCATGATCAAGGCACAGTCTGCCGGACTCACCGTGCTGAGTTTATCCCAACTGAGCCAGATCGACCTGTATGTGGATGGTGCAGACGAAATCACGCCAGACAATGCCTTGCTCAAAGGTCGCGGCTACGACCTGGTGATGGAAAAACTGCTGGCCAAAGCGGCCAAACAATTCATTGTCGTTGCGGATAAAAGCAAGCTGGTCAGCCGTATTGGTGAAAATTTTGCAATCCCGATTGAAGTGATGCCTTTTGCCTGGCAAGCCGCCAAGCGCAGTCTGGAAGCCATTGGCGGTGTCGGCGAGTTGCGCCAGAATGTGGCCAAAGATGGTTTATCTATCACCAGTTACGGCAGCCTGGTGCTGGATATGCGCTTTGACGCCAGCCTGGATGCTGACCGCTTGAATGCCTTGATTAACAATATCCCAGGCGTCGTTGAACATGGCATTTTTGCCAAACTGGCAAGTACCATCCTGATTGCAGATCAAGGGCAGATTGAGACACGCGTGTAAACGCTACTCAGGTCTTATGCAGTTCTGTTCAGGCAAGTCTGTGTGGTCAGCATGGTTAAAAACCATGCTGGTCGCGCTATGCGCAGCCCTGCTCGCCTGTAGTGACAACAGTAGCCAAAAACACCTGGCGCCGCCCAAGCCCAAGCCAGATCCGTATACCATCCGTTTTGTCACCATCAACAGTCCTAGCACTTATTTTATCGACAGCCAGAATAATTATGCCGGCCTGGAGTATGACCTGGCCAAACGCTTTGTCGAGTTTCTAGGCCCTCCCTACAAACTCGAATTCATTGTTGTCGACAGTTTTGCCAAAGTGTTCCCAACCCTACTGAGGGGCGATGCTGACATTGCCGCCGCTGATATCAGCATCACACCTGCACGCAAACGCCAGGCACTGTTTGGCCCGGCATTTAACCAGGTGCAGGCCATGGTGGTGTATAACCGTGACAAGAATAGTGAGCCCAATAACGCCGATGCCTTATTTGAAAAACGCATTGTGCTGCCAAAAAGCACCAGTTTCGTTGAGCGCATGCGTGAATTGCAATCAAAAGCCCCCGCCCTGACCTGGAAAGAAACCGACAAACTGAGCTCGGAGCAACTGATCGAAGCCGTAGCTCGCAACGAGATCGACTTTACGGTAGCAGACAATCACCTCATCGCCATCATGCAATACAATTACCCGCAACTGGATGCAGGCATGATGCTGGGACAGGCCGATAAAATTGGCTGGGCGCTCAACAAGTTACATGGAGAAGAACGACTCAAACAAGTACAGGCCTTTTTCAAGAAAATCGAAAAAGATGGCACATTGCGTAACCTGCTGGACCGCTACCACGGCCATACCAAACGTTTAAAACCTGTGGATGTCACCACCTTTTTAAGCAAATCACAGACCCTGCTGCCCAAGTATGTACGCTTATTTAAAGGTGCTCAGGAAATCACCGACATCGACTGGCGCTTGCTGGCAGCATTAAGTTATCAGGAATCACACTGGGACAATTACAGCACCTCACCAACCAATGTACGTGGCCTGATGATGCTCACCGAACAAACCTCCAACATGATGAATGTCACTGACCGGCTCGACCCCAAACAAAGCGTGATGGCAGGCGCCAAATTCCTACTGTGGATGAAAGACCGCATTCCCGCCCGTATCCCCGAACCAGACCGCACCTTTATGACACTGGCCGCCTACAACAATGGCGTTGGCCACCTCGAAGATGCCCGGATTATCGCGCAGAAACTGGGCTTGAACCCTGATAGCTGGGCAGACGTAAAGCGTGGCTATCAACTGCTGAATGACCCGGCCTATTACGCCAACGCCAGACATGGTTACTGTAGCTGTGGTGCACCTGTGATTTACACCGAGCTGGTCAGAAGTTACTACCAGATCATGCAGAAATACTTCCCGATTTACGATCCGGGCGTAGACCCATACAAGATTGCAGACATAAAAATGCCTTGGCTGTTAGCCAAGGCATCTTAATAACAACTGTGACGAGTGGATTAGACAGTCAGAGCTGTTTTACCGCCCATATAAGGCTGTAAGGCTTTAGGAATCGTCACGCTGCCATCAGCATTCTGGTTATTCTCCAGCACGGCCACCAGCGTACGGCCCACGGCTAAACCAGAACCATTTAAGGTATGCAATAACTCCGGCTTACCATTGGCATTACGGAAACGGGCCTGTAACCGACGCGCTTGGAATGCTTCACAATTAGACACAGAGGAAATCTCACGGTAGGTATTCTGTGCTGGCAACCAGACTTCGAGGTCATAGGTTTTGGCCGCACCAAAGCCCATATCTCCGGTACACAGTGAGACGACACGATAAGGTAATTCCAGTGCCTGCAAGATGGCTTCTGCATGACCGACCATTTCTTCCAGCGCCTGATAGCTGGTGTCAGGATGCACAATCTGCACCATTTCTACTTTATCAAACTGGTGCTGACGAATCATGCCTTTGGTATCACGGCCATAAGAACCCGCCTCTGAGCGGAAGCAAGGCGTATGTGCGGTTAATTTAATCGGCAAACTATCCGCCGCTACAATCTCGTCGCGCACGGTATTGGTCAGTGTCACTTCAGAAGTGGGGATCAGGTACAGCTTGCTGTCATTATGCGGCGTCGCAAACAGGTCTTCTTCAAACTTGGGCAATTGACCAGTGCCGACCAAAGTTTCGCGGTTAACCATATAAGGCGTGTAGCACTCGGTGTAGCCATGCTTGTCGGTTTGCGTATCCAGCATAAACTGGGCAATGGCACGGTGCAGTTTGGCAATCTGCCCTTTCATCAGCGTAAAGCGCGCACCTGACAATTTGGCACCGGTATCAAAATCCAGGCCCAGTGGCGCACCGACGTCAGCGTGGTCTTTGACTTCAAAGTCAAAGCTACGTGGTGTGCCCCAGCGGCGTGCTTCCACGTTCTGGCTTTCATCCTGGCCAACCGGCACGCTTTCGTGTGGCAAGTTAGGCACATTGAGCATCAGCGCCTGCATGCTGGCTTGAATATCATTCAACTGCGCTTCTGCTGCTTTCAACTCATCGCCCAAGCCCGCCACTTCAGCCAGAATGGCACTGGCGTCTTCGCCTTTAGACTTAGCAATGCCGATTTGTTTGGATGCCGCGTTACGCTTGGCTTGCAAGTTTTCGGTGTTGGTCTGGATGATTTTACGCTGTGCTTCCAGTGCCTTGAACTCTTCGGCAGGGAACACAAACTTACGTGCTGCCAGACGGGCAACGACATTGTCCAAATCGTTTCTAAGCTGTTGAATATCTAACATTATTTTTTCGCTTTGCTATATAAGTACTTCTGATCAAGGTCTTTGAGGTGATTTAATTTTTCGCCTATTTTACCTTCCAATCCGCGTGGCGTGGGTTGGTAAAAAGGTTGTGGTTCTAAATCATCTGGAAAATATTGTTCGCCCGCGGCATAGGCGCCAGGCTCATTATGCGCATAACGGTACTCTTTACCGTAATCGAGCGCTTTCATCAGTTTGGTTGGCGCGTTCCTGAGATGTAGCGGCACCGCGCGCGACTTGTCTTGCGCAACAAACGCTTTGGCTTGATTGTAGGCCATATAGCCAGCATTACTTTTGGCCGCCACGGCCAGGTAAATCACCGCTTGCGCGATGGCCAACTCGCCTTCCGGGCTGCCAAGGCGTTCAAATGTCAGTGCTGCATCGTTGGCAATCTGCATAGCACGCGGATCAGCCAAACCAATATCTTCCCAGGCCATGCGGATAATTCTGCGCGCAAGATACAACGGGTCTGCGCCGCCATCCAGCATGCGCATGAGCCAATATAACGCTGCATCTGGGTTCGATCCACGCACGGATTTGTGCAAGGCAGAAATCTGGTCGTAAAAAGCTTCGCCACCTTTGTCGAAACGGCGCATTTTGCTGGCCATGGTCGACTGTAAAAACGATTCATCAATCTCACTCACCTTGGCAGCGACGGCACCGTTAAACAAGCCTTCGGCAAAGTTGAGCAAACGTCTGGCATCGCCATCAGCATAGGCCAGCACCTGTTCGGTGACAGATTCGGTCAATTGCACGTCGGGGGCCACTTTAAGCCGTGCGCGCTCAAGCAGTTCAGCCAATTCCTCCTCAGTCAGTGCATTGAGCACAAATACCTGGGCGCGACTCAGCAAGGCGCTATTTACTTCAAAAGAAGGGTTTTCAGTCGTGGCTCCAATAAAGGTAATCAGCCCGCTTTCAACAAACGGTAAAAAAGCATCCTGCTGGCCTTTGTTAAAGCGGTGCACTTCATCGACAAACAAAATGGTATTGCGGCCGGTTTGCTGCAAGGTCATTTCCGCGCGCTCAACGGCTTCACGGATATCTTTAATCCCAGACAACACGGCGGACAAAGGCACAAACTCAGCATCGGCGGTTTGTGCAATCAGGCGTGCCAAGGTGGTTTTACCCACGCCCGGCGGCCCCCATAAAATCATGGAGGGCAGTTTGCCGGACTCGAAGGCGCGGCGCAGTGGTTTGCTTTCACCCAGCAAATGGGTTTGGCCAACCACTTCATCCAGCGTTTTTGGCCGTAATTGCTCGGCCAGCGGCACGGAGGAAGGGGTTTGTGGTTCAAACAGGGAGGACATGGTTGCTGTTGATGCGCCAGCGATTATTCGCCAACGACATCCACCCCTTTGGGAATCGAGAACAAGAACTGATTGGTGTTGAGGCTGGGGTTCACTTCAACATTCGAAAAAACAATATGCGTGCTTTGACCAAACGCATCTACCAGGCGCATTTCGGCCAGTTTGCTATGGTCAAACGAAATAATCACCACCTGGAAGCCGCTGTCTTTTTGCTTGGGCTTGGCTTGTACGCGCTGCATGCCTTCAAAATCCAGCAACCGGGTCAGGCGAAAACTTTCTTCGACATTTGGCCCACCCGCCAGCAATGCGGCAGGACTGGTGCCCAACACTTTATCCACCGTGCGTACGGTCACTTGTTGCAAGTCGATATCAAACAGAAATACCTGGCGGCCATCGCTGATGATCTGCTGCTCATACGGTTTCTGATAGTCCCAACGGAATTTATTAGGCCGCTGTAACAACATGGTGCCGTTGACCTCTTGCAGCTTGCGCCCTTTTTGGTCAAACACGGTTTGCTTGAAATTGGCACGCATAGCCTGTGTGCTTTGATAAAACTGCTTCAAATCGTCCACACCATCGGCCAAGGCAGCGGTCATGACACTCCAACTGCACAATGCCAACAATGTTCTGGTGAATACTTTACTCATGGTCTCCTCCGGCCTTCACTAATACCTCACGGTTGCCATTGCTTTGCATGGCAGAGACCAGTCCGGCACGTTCCATATCCTCGATTAATCTGGCTGCACGGTTATAACCGATGCGCAGTTGACGTTGCACCGATGAAATCGACGCACGGCGTGTTTTTAACACAATCGCCACGGCTTCGTCATACAGAGGGTCTTTTTCACCACCAGCATCACTGCTACCAGGCAAGGCGTCAAGATCGCCGCCCTCGGTCTCATTGGTGAGAATACCTTCGATGTAGTTTGGTTCGCCCTGCGCCTTGAGGAAGTTAACTACATTATGAACTTCACCATCGCTGACGAACGCACCGTGGATACGCTGCGGGTAACCGCTACCCGGTGGCAGATACAACATATCACCCTGCCCCAGCAAGGTTTCTGCGCCCATCTGGTCCAGAATCGTGCGTGAGTCAATTTTGCTGGATACCTGGAACGCGACACGCGTTGGCACGTTGGCTTTAATCAGGCCGGTAATCACATCCACCGAAGGACGTTGCGTGGCAAGCACCAGGTGGATACCAGACGCACGCGCCTTCTGCGCCAGGCGTGCAATGAGCTCTTCTACCTTTTTGCCCACCACCATCATCAAGTCAGCCAATTCATCAATCATCACCACGATCAATGGCATTTCTTCCAAAGGCTCCGGCTCATCCGGCGTTAAGCTGAAAGGGTGCGGAATCGACACGCCCTGCTTTTTCGCTTCCTGGATTTTCTGGTTATAGCCTGCCAGATTACGCACACCCAGTGTGGACATGAGTTTGTAGCGACGTTCCATCTCGGCCACGCACCAGTTCAAGGCGTTAGCCGCCTGGCGCATATCGGTCACCACAGGTGCCAGCAGATGCGGGATGCCTTCGTACACAGACAGTTCCAGCATTTTCGGGTCAATCAGAATCATGCGCACACGGCTCGCTTCTGACTTATACAGCAAGCTCAAAATCAGCGCGTTAATCGCCACCGATTTACCGGAACCGGTGGTACCAGCAACCAGAACGTGTGGCATTTTCGCCAAGTCAGCTACAATGGGCTTACCGGCAATATCTTTACCCATGGCAATGGCCAACGGAGAATTCAAATCTGCATAGGCCTGGCTACCCATGATTTCAGACAGAGAGACAATCTGGCGTTTGGGGTTGGGGATTTCCAGGCCCATAAAACTCTTGCCTGGAATGGTTTCGACCACACGCACACTGATTACAGACAAGGCGCGCGCCAGATCTTTGGCCAGGTTGGTGATCTGGCTACCTTTGACACCAGGCGCAGGGTCCAGCTCATAACGCGTAATCACCGGCCCGGGTTGCGCGGTAACGACTTTGACTTCAATACCAAAGTCCATCAGTTTGCGCTCGATCAGGCGTGAGGTGAAATCCAGGGTTTCAGCAGATTGCAACTCAACCGACTGGTTAGGCACATCCAGTAAATGCAACGGCGGCAGGCCTTCTTGCTCGATGGCGGCAAATAACACTGCCTGCTTCTCTTTGACCACACGTTCGCTGGGTTCAATCACCACTTCCGGCACGGTAATTTCAACCGGCTTGCGGTCTTCAACCCGCTTGCGCTCGGCCTCAACAAACTCTTCGCGCGCCTGCAGTACCTGCTTACCGACTTTACGGTCTTGCCAGTCCTGGTATTTGAGCTGGCTCCACTGATAAAACTGGATCACCCACTCGCCCAATTGCTCGCTCATGGCAATCAGTGACCAGCTGGTAAACAAACTGAACGAGATGGCAAACAACACCAGCAACAGCATGGTAGAACCAGCAAAGCCAAACATATTGCGCAACAGATGATCAATACCGCTGCCAATCACGCCACCTTGCTTGAGCGGAAAATCCGCCGGAAAACTGACCAGGTGCCCAGACTCAAGCGCTGCTGACGCCAGTAGCATCAAAGCAAAACCGACACCATTCAACCACCAGTCATGCTTTTCAACCGGGTCCAGATGCAGACGCTGGTACATGAGCCAGACCATGTAAAAAGCCAGCACCACAAACCACCATGAGGAGAAACCAAACAGGGAGAGGAAAATATCTGACACCCAGGCGCCCACAGTCCCACCCGCATTGTGGATGATGTCATGCTCGCCAATCGCATGTGTCCAACCTGGATCTTCATGCGAATAAGTCGCTAAAATCACAGCCAGAAACACGCCGAGTGCTGCCAGCGCAATCCACGACACCTCACGCAGCAACTTGGCATCACGCAGCTGTTTCTCCGTCGAAACTTTTTCAAGACGGACGTTAGCAACTTTTTTCTTATTAAAAAACAATATGTTGTCTCTTTCTCTGCAAGAGTGAACTTAAATGATTATAACAAAATCAAATTGCACACAGCCATTCTAGCTTTTAAAATACATTCCACGACAATAAGGAGACATCCATGGACATTGGTATCAATAACGAAGACCGTCACCAGATTGCTGACGGTTTATCAAAATTGCTGGCAGATACTTACACCCTGTATCTGAAAACGCACTACTTTCACTGGAACGTCACCGGGCCAATGTTCAACACCTTGCACCTGATGTTTGAAACCCAGTACACCGAGCTGGCACTGGCCGTAGACCTGGTGGCGGAGCGTATCCGCTCACTCGGTGTGTATGCCCCTGGCACTTACGCCCAGTTCTCCAAACTGACCTCGATTGATGAGACTGTGGATGTGCCCAAGGCAAATGACATGATCCGCGAACTGGTGGCAGGCCATGAAGCGGTCTGCCGTACGGCACGCAGCGTGTTCCCGGCGGCAGAAAAAGCCTCTGACGAAGCCACTTCTGACTTGCTGACCCAACGTTTGCAACTGCACGAGAAAACTGCCTGGATGCTGCGTAGCCTGCTTGAATAACGCTTTAAGATTTTATCTTCAGGGCGGGCATTTAAAACAGAGTGCCCATCCCCATCTACATCTACATAAAAATAATTCACCTTACTGGAAATCTCATCATGGCAACAAAACATGCCCGTTTAATGATTCTTGGCTCAGGCCCTGCTGGTTATACCGCAGCGGTCTACGCGGCCCGTGCTAACCTCAACCCGGTGCTCATTACCGGCCTGGCCCAGGGTGGCCAGCTGATGACCACCACCGAGGTCGATAACTGGCCAGCCGATGCCAATGGCGTGATGGGCCCTGAACTGATGGCGCGCTTTCAACAACATGCCGAGCGTTTTAATACCGAGATGATTTTTGACCACATCCACACCACGCATCTCAAAGAAAAACCAATTCGTTTAGTGGGTGATAACGGTGAATATACCTGTGACGCGCTAATTATCGCCACCGGTGCGTCTGCCAAATATTTAGGCTTGCCAAGCGAAGAAGCTTTTGCTGGTAAAGGCGTATCTGCATGTGCCACGTGCGATGGCTTCTTTTACCGCAACCAGGAAGTCGCCGTCATCGGCGGCGGCAATACGGCTGTGGAAGAAGCGCTGTATCTGGCCAATATTGCCAGCAAGGTCACGCTGGTTCATCGCCGCGATAAATTCAAGGCCGAAGCCATCCTGGTCGACAAACTGATGGACCGCGTCAAGGAAGGCAAGATCGTCCTGGAAACCTTCCATACTTTGGATGAAGTATTGGGCGACAACACCGGTGTGACCGGCATGCGCCTGAAAGATGTCAACGCTGGCACGACCAAAGACATTGCGCTTAAAGGTGTGTTTATTGCGATTGGCCATCAGCCAAATACGCAGATTTTTGAAGGCCAGCTAGAAATGGAAGGCGGTTATATTGTGACGCAAACCGGCCGTCAGGGTAATTTTACCGCCACCAATATTCCTGGTGTATTTGCTGCCGGTGACGTGCAAGACCATATCTACCGCCAGGCCGTGACCAGCGCTGGCACCGGTTGTATGGCGGCATTAGATGCCGAGCGTTATTTGACCAGCCTGGAGTAAATCCACAGGCGGGGCATGAAGAAGCGCACCCCGGTGCGCTTTTTTATTTTAAAATTGGCATATGTCACAAGAGTTACCGGACAACGATGAGGATGATATTTCACTGTTCCACGAAGCAGTGAAAGGCGCGCGCCCGGTGAAAACCAACCGCATTTCTCACGCGCCGAAAAAACCCAAGCCTATCCCACGTCAATTGATCAGGGACGAACAGCAGGCGCTGGTCGACTCACTCAGCGATCATTACATTCCAGCCCACGAACTCGAAAGCGGCGAAGAATTACTGTATTTGCGTGAAGGCCAATCCCCCATGGTGCTGAGCAAGCTGCGCCGTGGCCATTGGGTGGTACAAGCGCATATAGACCTGCACGGCCTGATCAGCGACGAAGCCCGTTTGTATGTTTCAGAGTTTATTGCCGACTGTAAAAAACGCGGCTTGCGCTGCGTGCGCATCGTGCATGGCAAAGGCCTGGGTTCGCGCAATAAGGAGCCGGTACTCAAACACAAATTACGTAACTGGCTGATGCAAAAAGATGAAGTGATTGCCTATGCGCAGGCACGCGCCACGGATGGCGGCAGCGGCGCAGTGATCGTGCTGCTTAAAGCCTAATAAGCGCAATGCCATTCACTGGCATCGCGCTTATTCATCACACCTCATTACCAATATTGACGATGCTGGTGCGGCCCACGACCTCGCATCGCCGCCGGACGATAGCCTGGCGCTGGCATAGGTTGAATCTGCACCACATTCGGTCTGACTGACACGGCCACATCCAACACCGGGCCTGGGTCGCGGTCCATCATGGTTGAATATTGACGGCCCTGATATTCGTAATTCACCATATAGCCTGTGGTCACCGTTTGCCACTGGTCTACCATCACACATTGCTCAATCGGGCGCGTGACAATGCGTTCGTTACCATAGGTATTCTGGTTACCGACACGGTCACCCACAATCGCACCGACACCGGCACCTACCGCAGCGGCGGCGATACGGCCGTTACCGCGACCGATGGCGCTGCCCAATAACCCACCGGCCACACCACCGACAATCGCACCCGTATTAGAGCGACTAGATTCATACACACTTTCACGCACATATTCGGTGTGGCATTCCTGGCGTGGCTGGTTGATTTGCTGTACCTGCGGCGCAACTGACAACACCCGCGCCCGGTCAATATACTCTGCATCGGCAAATGCACTCTGGCTCGCTGCCATCATCACCATGCTGGATAAGATTAATTTACGCATGCTCGTTTTCCTCTCTTGAAGCACACTGCTCACTGCAGTTATCTCATTAACGTGCATTCAATCATGAGAGATGACGCGGGGATGTATCGAAGCCTGGAGAATTTTGTATCCAGCCGGATACGAAGCTTACTGGCCGCTATTAGCCAGTTTGAGCAATTCGCCGCGCTGCTGGATTTCGATGACGCCGCGCCCCATGGTCAACCAGCCTTTTTGCTCCAGGCGTTTCAACTGGCGGCTAATGACCTCACGCGCGGTACCCAACTCATCGGCAATTTGCTGGTGCGTGCGTTGAATGGTGTTATTACCCATATCGAGCAACCATTTGGCTAAACGCGCATCCAGCGTTTGAAAAGCAACCTCATCCAGCAACACGATCAGGTCGCTGATCAAGGCACCATAATTCTGCATCACATATTGCCTGAATACTGGCGAGTCAATCATCAACTTATGAAAAGTCGTGTCCGGCACAATCACATCCTGGATTTCCTCTTCGACAATGGTCGAGGCCGGATACTGGCTATTGCCTAGCAAACAGGTTGTGGTGATGACACAGGTTTCACCGGCGCCGACGCGGTACAACACGATTTCGCGGCCGCTGGCAGACATTTTATACACGCGTGAACGGCCTTTGAGCCGCAACACATAGCCGCCACAGTGGTCGCCTTCGCGATAACCGATGGTGCCAATAGGCGCCTCCACAATGCGTGCATATTGCGTGAGCAGTTTTTTAGCCGTATCTTCCAGCGCTTCCAGTTCTGGAAACAAGCTGATCCATGAAAGTGATTGCATCATCCCGATAATCCCCAGTGTTTTTATTGTGATTGTGAAGACCGTCGCAGCGGCCCTCACTTTTAATTTGTGCGACAAACTTTACCATAGATTGATTTCAAATCATGCTCACGGTCAATCACTTAAGTGTGAAAGCGTACACAATCTGTGACAACAGGTTTATGATGGAATTTCAACGTATAAATGAAGTATAAAAATAAATGATGATTCTAGGGGTATTATGCAAACGTCGGATATTGCGGTGGATCTTTTTGACCAGTTAAGAGCTTCAGCCGATCAGGCCAGCCAGTTGATGAAAGCAATGGCGAACACTGATCGGTTGATGCTGCTATGTCAATTATCACAGGGCGAGAAATCGGTCAGCGAGCTGGAAACCAGGCTGAATTTAAGGCAACCCAGCCTGTCGCAACAATTAACGGTGTTACGCGAAGCGCAACTGGTGAGCACGCGGCGCGAAGGCAAAAATGTGTTTTACAGCATAGGCAGTCCAGCCGCCCTGGCGGTGATTCAGGTGCTACATCGCGAATTTTGCCAAAAGCAGGCGTTTTCCCAAAAGACAGACACCGCGCAACTCAAAAGCGCATAGGCACTTTAAACATAGATTTGAAAACGCAGGACATTAAAACATATGGATATTAAATCAATAGATCAACGCTACAGTGTCAGCGACCAGTTAACCGAATCTGATTTAGACACACTGGCCGCACAAGGCATCACACTGGTGGTGAATTTCAGGCCAGATGGCGAAGGTGGTGAATCGCAACCCACCAGCGCCACCCTCGCGGCAAAAGCAGCGAGCCTGGGCATCGCCTATGCACATATCCCAGTGGTGCCTAACCAGATCCAAGCCGCACATGCACAACAATTACAGTCACTATTGAGCGCACATCCCGGCCCAGTAGTGGGCTTTTGCCGCACGGGCAACCGGGCTAATCAAGTCTATCAACTGGCATCACAGGCGCCAGCAGCAAGCAAACCCGCCTGTTGCAGCCAGCCCGCGACACAAGATGGCTTGATCAATAAAGTCAAAAGCTGGTTTAACGATTAAATAACAACAACGCAGAAAGCAAGATCAATCAATACCATGAGTACATCCAAATTCGACATTGTCATTGTAGGCGGCGGTGCCGCTGGCTGCGCCATCGCTGCCAGCCTGAAAAAACGCGCCCCAGCACTCAACATTGCCATCATAGAACCGTCTGACCAGCATTTTTATCAGCCTGCCTGGACACTGGTCGGTGCCGGTGAGTTTGATGCTCAAAAAACAGTGCGCGCCATGGCTGGCTGCATTCCCGCGGACATCACCTGGTTGCAAGCCGCAGCGACCAAGTTCGAACCAGAACAAAAGCAGGTCATTACCGACAAACTGGGCACGATTCAATATGCGCAACTAGTGGTTGCGGCTGGCTTGACGCTCAACTGGGCAGGCATCAAGGGCTTGCCAGAGACACTGGGCAAACACGGCGTGACCTCTAATTACCGCTTTGACCTGGCGCCCTACACCTGGCAGCTGGTGCAACAATTGCAGTCTGGCAAAGCCTTGTTTACCCAACCACCAATGCCGATTAAATGTGCTGGCGCCCCACAAAAAGCCCTGTATTTATCCTGTGCAGAATGGCTGGGTAAAGGTCGTTTAGGCAACATTAAAGCCTCGTTCTACAGCGCGACACCTACCCTGTTTGGCGTGAAAGAATATATAGAGCCTTTAATGCAGTATATCCGTCGCTACCAAGTGGACTTGCATTTGAACAGCACGCTGGTCGAGGTCGATGGCCCGGGCAAAACAGCCTGGTTTAATATCAAGGATGCCGAAGGCAATATCAGCCGAGTCAGTGAGACGTTTGACTTGCTGCATGTGGTGCCACCACAAATTGCGCCGGACTTCATCAAGCAAAGCCCACTGGCCAATGCCGATGGCTGGGTAGAGGTTGACCAGCACAGCCTGCAACATGTGCGCTATCCGGACATTTTCGGCGTTGGCGATTGCACCAACACGCCGAATGCTAAAACAGCCGCTGCGGCACGCAAGCAAGTGGTGATCGCTGCCGAGAACCTGCTGGCAGCGCGTGCCGGGCAAGCCCTGCCTTCACGTTATGACGGCTACGGCTCCTGCCCACTGACGGTAGAAAAAGGCAAAATCATCCTGGCCGAATTTGGCTATGGCGGAAAAATCGTACCAACTTTGCCGTGGGACTCTACCAAACCACGCCGTAGCGCCTGGTTACTCAAAAAATATGTGTTACCACCGCTTTACTGGCACCTGATGCTTAAGGGCCGTGAGTGGCTGGCGCGCTGCGGTGCCTGCGGTTAACGCCCTTTGCCTGCCATAAAAGCCTGTAGCCATTGCAAGGTAAGTGCAACGCCAAATCCGTTCACCTCGCTGGCCACGGCGCCCAGGCCATCTTTATGGCTGTAAGACGACAGATCAATATGGCACCAATCCACGTCGCCCTCAATAAACTTGCCCAAAAAGCGCGCCGCCAGCATATGGTCGGCATCGCTATCCATGGTGCACTGCTTGATATCAGCAATGTCACTATCCAGTTCGCTGTCGTAATCCTCAGCATAAGGGAAAGCCACCACGCGCTCACCACTGGCTGCGCCCGCCTCCACCATTTGCTGCGCCAACTTAGGCTGATTCGCGACGATCCCGCTCATACGTGAGCCCAACGCGGTTTGCATGCTACCTGTCAGCGTTGCATAATCAATCATCACATCGGGTTTGCCGCGGCTCGCCAGCGTTAAGGTATCCGCCAGCACCATCCGACCTTCGGCATCGGTGTGCACGATTTCAATCGTCATGCCATTCAGGGCAGTGATGACATCATTCTGTTTATAAGCATTGGGGCCAATATGGTTTTGCGCCAGGGCCAGCCAGCAATCGACATTGATTGGCAGTTGCTGCGCACTGATGGCCTGTAACACCCCCACCGCCACCGCGCTGCCGTTCATATCCTGGTGCATACCCTGCATATATTTGGCTGACTTTAAATTGTGGCCGCCGGTATCAAAACAAATGCCTTTGCCCACCAACGCCAGTGTTTTTTCGGCTTGTGGATGTCGGTAAGACAATTTAACGATGGCGGCGTCTTGTGGCTCAGAGCCTTGCGCGACAGCCACAAAGGCACCCGCACCTAATTGCCTGAGCGCATCGGTGTCCCATTCAGCATATTGCCAGCCTTTTTCACTGGCCATGGTTTGCAAACATTGCCGGTAAAGCGCGGGCGTCAACATATTGGGCGGCGTCATGGTCAATGCGCGGCATACCGTGTTGCCAGCGACCAGCGCAGTCACTTCTTCTTTCCAGTCGATATCTGCAACACCAAACACACCGATGTCACGCAACTTTTGGCTGGATGTTTTTTGTTTTAACACTGGCAGCGCCTGCGCATTCACCAGCGTGACATAGGCAGCCAAGCTGGCAAACAGGGATGCCTGTTTCTTGGCAATCACTGCCAGTGCGATCCGTTCCGGATGCTCGGCCAAGAGTGGTTTGACTGCCGCACGCAGTGCCGTGGCCATGGTAAATGTAGGTGCCGTTGCGTCTAACTGGCACAGGCTAACCAATGCACCGTCTGCCAATTCCAGTGTCAGTGGCTTGTCTTTTAAATCTACCACGGTCATGCCGGCACGTTGCAACCGGCTTGCCAGGCCATCAGCAAATGGCACAGAGGACAGTAATTTTTCTTCAACCACGACCAGAATATGCCTGGCGTAGCTTGACAACAAGCTTGAATTCACTTCGGAAGTTTGGGACCACTCTATGCGCATATTGTTATAAAACACTCTTATATAAAACATTAAATAAACGTAGCAAATGTCTATGGACAAGCCTGTAATCAAGCAAGTCCAACACATGCAAAACTTGACCAAAAGCGCCAAAAAAGAGACACTTACAGTTGATAGCTAGGTTGCTGGGACTCATCCATAATATTCAGCAACGTGATACCATAAAAGCAGTATCCAATTTCGGAATCCCTTCTTGGTAATCAATACTTTCTCAGCGCTAGGCAAGGCCCAGTGCTTGATGCTAAGTGCTAGATTATACGCATAGCGACTTAAAACTCGGAGAATCCTCACGCATGGCAACGCATTCGCAAGCACACCTCAATGAAACAGACGCACAAGAAACGCAAGAATGGCTAGAAGCCCTCAGTGCCGTCATTGAGAATGAAGGGCCAGAGCGCGCCCACTTCCTGCTGGAAGCAATGATTGATCAGGCTCGCCGTTCCGGTGGCCATTTGCCTTACAAGGCAACCACCTCTTACGTTAACACCATCCCTACCCACTTGCAGGGCAAACTGCAAGGTGACCCGGAGATGGAACGCCGTGTACGTGCACTGATCCGCTGGAACGCGATCATGACCGTATTGCGCGCCAACGAAAAATCGCCAGGCATTGGCGGCCATATTGCCAGCTTCCAGTCAGCTGCAACGCTGTACGACGTTGGTTTTAACCATTTTTTCCGCGCAGCCAACGAAAGCTTTGGCGGCGACTGTATTTACTTCCAGGGTCACTCCTCCCCAGGCGTGTACGCACGTGCTTTCCTCGAAGGCCGTATCTCTGAAGAGCAAATGGACAACTTCCGCCAGGAAACGGGTGGCAATGGCTTATCCAGCTACCCACACCCTTGGCTGATGCCAGATTTCTGGCAGTTCCCAACCGTGTCCATGGGCCTGGGCCCATTGGCGGGTATTTACCAGGCACGTTTCCTCAAATACCTGCATAACCGCGGCATCGCCGATACGGCTGACCGTAAGGTATGGGTATTCTGCGGTGACGGCGAGATGGACGAGCCAGAATCACAAGGCGCAATCTCCCTGGCTGCACGTGAAGGCCTGGACAACCTGATTTTTGTCATTAACTGTAACTTGCAACGTCTGGATGGCCCAGTACGTGGCAACGGCAAAATTATCCAGGAACTCGAATCCAACTTCCGTGGTGCTGGCTGGAACGCGATCAAGGTCATCTGGGGCTCCTACTGGGATCCTCTGCTGGCCATGGACAAAGACGGTATTCTGCGCAAACGCATGGAAGAATGCGTGGATGGCGAGTACCAGAACTTCAAGCAAAAAGGTGGCGCATACACACGTGAGCACTTCTTTGGCAAATATCCAGAGCTGCGTGAAATGGTGGCGGCGATGTCCGATGCGGATATCTGGCGCCTGAACCGTGGTGGTCACGATCCGCACAAAGTGTTTGCGGCTTACCAGTCTGCAGTGAACCATAAAGGCCAGCCGACCGTCATTTTGGCCAAAACAGTTAAAGGCTATGGCATGGGCGAAGCTGGCGAAGGTCAGAACACCACCCACCAGCAAAAGAGCATGGATATCGCGTCACTGAAGGCTTTCCGTGACCGTTTTGATCTGCCATTGACTGACGAACAAGTTGAGAACCTGTCTTACTACCGTCCGGCTGAAGACAGCCCGGAAATCAAGTACATGATGGAACGCCGGGCTGCGCTGGGTGGTTTTGTCCCTAGCCGCCGCCGTAAAGGTAACGAACTGACCGTACCTGAGTTGTCCGCATTCGAAAACATGCTGGGTGCCACCGGTGAGCGTGAAATCTCGACCACCATGGCGTTCGTACGTATCCTGTCTACGCTGGTACGTGACAAGCAAGTCGGTAAATATGTAGTGCCTATCGTGCCGGACGAAGCGCGTACCTTCGGTATGGAAGGCATGTTCCGTCAATTGGGTATTTACTCTTCTGTCGGCCAACTGTATGAGCCACAAGACTCTGACCAGGTGATGTTCTACAAAGAATCTCAAAGTGGCCAGATTCTCGAAGAAGGTATTAACGAAGCAGGCTCATTCGCTAGCTGGCTGGCAGCGGCGACGTCTTACAGCGTCACCGGCACGCAGATGATTCCGTTCTACATTTACTACTCAATGTTCGGCTTCCAGCGTATTGGCGACTTTGCCTGGGCTGCTGGCGATAGCCGTGCACGTGGCTTCCTGCTGGGTGCTACCGCAGGCCGTACCACTTTGAACGGTGAAGGTTTGCAGCACGAAGATGGCCATAGCCACCTGATGTCTGCGACGATTCCAAACTGCGTGTCTTATGACCCAACGTTTGCTTACGAGCTGGCAGTGATCATCCAGGAAGGCATGCGCCGCATGGTGCAAAACCAGGAGGATGTGTATTACTACATCACCCTGATGAACGAAAACTACACCCACCCAGCCATGCCGGAAGGCAGTGCCGAGGGTATCCTGAAAGGTATGTACAGCTTCAGCAAGTCCAAGGCCAAAGGCCCTAAAGTGCAGTTGATGGGTTCCGGTGTGATTCTGCGTGAAGTGATTGCCGCCGCCGAGTTGCTGGAAAAAGACTGGGGCGTGTCTGCCGACGTATGGAGCGTGACCAGCTTTACCGAGCTGCGCCGCGACGGGATTGATGCCGAGCGTCATAACCTGCTGAACCCGGAAGCCAAACCAAAACTGAGCTATGTCGCTCAAGCTCTGGCAAAAGCAGAAGGTCCGGTCATTGCCTCCACTGACTACATGCGTTCGTTTGCTGACCAGATCCACAACTATGTGCCTAACCGCTTTGTCGCCCTGGGCACCGATGGTTATGGCCGCTCCGACTCACGTGAAGCACTGCGTAGCTTCTTTGAAGTCGACCGCTACTATGTGGTACTGGCTGCCTTGAAAGCACTGGCTGACGACGGCAAACTGCCAGCAGCCAAAGCGACTGAAGCGATTAAAAAATATAATATCGACATTACTCGTGCCAACCCGGCCACGATCTAAAGTCGCGACATAAGGAACATACAAAATATGTCTATCAAAGAAGTACTGGTGCCGGATATCGGCAACTTTGACAGTGTCGACGTCATTGAAGTCTTGATCAGCGTAGGCGACACCGTCGCCAAGGAAGACTCACTGATTACCGTGGAGTCTGACAAAGCCTCCATGGACATCCCTTCCTCACTGGCAGGCGTAGTCAAGGAAATCCACATTAAAGTGGGTGATAAAACCAAGCAAGGTGCACTGATCCTGACGCTGGATACCGCAGGTGAAGCCGCGCCAGCAGAAAAAGTAGCCGCACAACCGACAGCCACCCCAGTGGTCGCGACAGTCACTGTAGACGAAGCCAAAGTGGCGATTCCTGAGCCTACCCGTCCTGTGGCTGAAGTCCCGCAAGTGATTCAGCCGCAAGCTACCCCTAACCCGGTGGCAGCCAGCAGTGTAGGCAGCAGCGGCAAACTGGCGCACGCCAGCCCGTCTGTACGCAAGTTTGCGCGTGAATTGGGCGTCAACCTGTCACTAGTGAAACCCACAGGTCCCAAAAACCGTATTGTACAAAGCGATGTACAAGCTTACGTCAAAGGTGAGTTGTCCAAGCCGCGTTCAGAAAACATGGGCGGCGGCTTAAGCACCTTGCCGATGCCAGTGATCGATTTCAGCCAGTTTGGTACCATTGAAACCAAACCACTGTCACGCATCAAGAAACTGTCTGGGGCCAACCTGCACCGTAACTGGGTCACTGCCCCGCATGTGACGCAGTTCGATGAAGCTGACATTACAGACCTGGAAGACTTCCGCAAGTCCATGCTGGCCGAAGCCGAGAAGCGTGGCGTTAAATTGACTTTGCTGGCTTTCCTGATGAAGGCAGTGGTCAATGCATTGCGCACCTACCCTAACTTCAACGCGTCACTGTCCCCAGAAGGCGATAGCCTGATCCTCAAGCAGTATTACAACATCGGCTTCGCCTGCGATACGCCAGATGGCCTGGTAGTACCTGTGGTACGTGACGTGAACCAGAAAGACGTGATGGACATTGCGCGTGACTTGGCGGACCTGTCAGCCAAGGCGCGTGAACGCAAGTTGAAGGTTGAGGAAATGCAAGGCGGCTGCTTTACCATTTCCAGCCTGGGCGGCATCGGTGGCACCATGTTCACGCCGATTATCAATTGCCCTGAAGTGGCGATTTTAGGTGTATCCCGCGCAGCCATGCAGCCAGTCTACAACAAAGACACCGGCGGCTTTGACCCACGCCTGATCATGCCATTGTCACTGTCATATGATCACCGCGTGATCGATGGTGCAGATGGCGCAAGATTCACCAGCCACCTGCGTGTGATGCTGAGTGATGTCAGAAGGTTGTTGCTCTAATCATCTGGGCGATGCAAAACAAAGGGCGCTTGAAGCGCCCTTTGTGTTTAGGTAATCTGGGTGTTTTAGATCATCTAACTGTTTTAGGTCATCAGTGCCTGCTGCATAAAATCTCCTGTGGCTATTCTTGCCTTACCCACCAACGGCCATTGATACAAGTAAATCCACACCGGTTCTAATACACTCCCATCCATGGCAAGAATGTGTGTTTTAACGCGTTGATATTCGGCAGGTTGCGTATGCTGAGTACCGCACTCCTCGTAATCATCCAGCACGGTCAGTACGGCTTGCGCATCCTTGAGACGGTAGACTTCACCAAAAACACGGTCATCCGGCTGATCAGAGGCAATCACGCCAGGATAATAGCTGATCTGATACATTTGTCCTTGGAACCAGCCGCCAGTGACAAATTCGGCATGCGCAACAAGATAAGCAGCCATCGCGTTTGCATTACCGTGACGCAAGGTGCCATAAACAAATAACAAATCAGGCATGGCCATCAGAACAATGTAAGTTGCGGACTATTCGATGACTGCCGCCAGGCATCCGGCACCTTGAATAAATCGGTGCGGAAACCCAGCCGTTCGCCTGACATACCCAGTTTTTGGCAACTGAGCTTAAAGCGATGAGCCAGTAAGTCCGCAAACACGCCTTCCCCACGCATGCGCTGGCCAAAGCCGCTTTGGTAAGCCTTACCGCCGCGGCTTTGTTTCACAATACTCATGACATGGCTGGTTTTAAGCGGAAAATACTGTTGCAGCCATTGCTCAAACAAATCACTTAACTCATGCGGCAAGCGCAAGAACACATAGCCAGCTTTTCTGGCACCAGCCTCATGCGCTTGTTGCAGAATCTGCTCCATATCGCAATCAGTTAATGCCGGAATCACAGGGGCTACCATGACACCAGTCGGGATTCCCGCCTCGCTCAAACGGCGCAACGTTTCAAAGCGGCGTTCTGGTGCGGCCGCACGCGGCTCTAAGCGGCGCGCAATTTGCCTATCCAGCGTAGTGATACTCAGGTAAATACTGGCCAAGCCTTTGGCAGCCATAGGTGCGATCAAATCAATATCTCGCTCGACCAGCGACGATTTAGTCACCAGGCTAAACGGATGATTCGCTTCAGCCATCACTTGAATGACTTTTCGCGTTAACTGGTATTCTCGCTCTATCGGCTGGTAGCTATCAGTATTCATCCCTAATGCAATCGGCGCACATTGATACCTGGCATGTGCCAGCTCCTTCTTGAGCAACTCAGGTGCATCGGCTTTCATCAACAAACGAGACTCAAAGTCGAGCCCAGGCGACAAGCCTAAATAAGCATGCGTAGGACGTGCATAACAGTAGATACAGCCATGCTCGCAGCCGCGGTAATGGTTGAGGGTACGGTCAAAAGGCAAGTCGGGAGACTGGATGTAATTGATGACGGTTTTCGCCGCATCCAGCATGACTTCGGTACGCAAGGCCGGGGCGTCTTCATCCAGGCTACCCCAGCCATCATCAATGGCTTGCCGCGTGTGTGGATCAAAGCGGCTCACCTGGTTACTGTGCGCCGCCCGTCCCTTGTAAAGCAAGGGCTTTTCAATAATAGAAGGAGATGGCTCCCCTTCTGCTTCTACTTGCGTTCTGATATCCATTGACATGCCAGCGCACTCCAGTACGGCAGCGATTGCAAGGCCAGCATGGATACCCATAATTGTGCATCCAGGTTGCTGAAACCGCGCGCATACAGCATGGCAGCGGCGCAAAGCAGCAAGGAAATCAGAATCGTCAGCTCCTCTTTAATCGGTGCAATCAGCTGCCAACTGCTGAGTTTAGCTTTCGTTTTATTCGTTACCACAAACACGCCAGCCTTGTGCGTCAAACCACTGATGATGCCTCTGGCAATTGCATGCGACAAGCCCAAACTGGCCAGCGACGCGCCAAAAATATCCATCCAGCTGCAATGCATGGTTTTGCGGTACAGCACCGGCCCCAGGATCGCCTTGATCGCCAGGAAGCACAGAATAGGCACAATCATGACCACCACTGGCAAACTGAAGTATTTAGGGAACGCCAGCATGGCAATGGTCCAGCCGATAGAACCGATGGTGAACAACAGTTGCAACGCTTCTCCGAACCAGCCAAACCAGCCAGTGAGGAAGTGATAGCGCTGGCTAAAGTCCAATGTTGATTTGCCTATGAGCTTGGGCATATGGTGCTTGAGGATTTGCATGGCACCAAACGCCCAACGATTACGCTGCGACTTGAGTGCTTTGAAGTTGGCTGGCGTCAGACCACGACCAAAAGTCTCATCGATGTAACGTAGCTCCATTTTGTTTTCAAGCAAGCGTAAACCGAGCTCGGTGTCCTCACAAATACACCATTCCGACCAGCCACCAAAGCCTTTCAAAGACGCTGCACGAATCAAGGTCATGGTACCGTGTTGAATCAATGCATTGCGCTCATGCCTGTGATGCATGCCAATACGGAAAAAGCCCTCAAACTCCCAGTTACACATGCGGTGGAAGAAATGATTTTCCCACTCACGGTGCGCTTGTGGCGCTTGCACCACCGCCACTTGTGACTCCTGGAAGTGTGGCACCAGGTCAGACAGCCAGTCCGGCGTCACCACGTAATCGGCATCCACCACGCCCACCACCTGCGCATCAGGATGTGTTTTCTCCAACGCAAAATTCAATGCACCGGCTTTAAAGCCTGGCCAGGAAGGCAAATGGTAGAAATGGAAATTATCCGGCATGGTCGCCATATAAGTTTCCAGTGGTTTCCACTTAGCTTCATCTTTGGTGTTGTTGTCCACCACAATCACTTCGTAATGCGTGTAGTTAAGATTGCGCAAACTATCAATCGTGGCAATCACCATTTCCGGCGGCTCGTTGTAGCAGGCCAGATGAATAGACACAAACAATTCCTGATCTGCAGGCAAGGGTTGTGCGCGCTTGAACAGGCGGCGCCAGGCAGGTTTAAACATCACCTCGCTAAACTCGGCGGCATAAATCATCAACACCATAGAGGTCAATGCAATACCTAGGATCAGGCCGATGAGCACCACAAAATCACGCAGGGTGTAGTAGTAATCGCCAGGCAGGTTCCAGGCAATGGTGAGTGTGGTAATACAGGCCTGGAACAGCACGGCCATCGACAAGACACCGCCTATGCCCCAGTGCTTGAAACGCCAGGCAATCAACATCAGTGGAATAAAGGCCAGCAAGCTAGACCAGGTCGCTTTCGCAATCCAGCGCGTACTCGGTGGCACCGCATCTTGCAGCGAATATTTCTGGTGACGGTCGGCGTTATACATGCCCCAATACGCCCCCGCCCAACCTTCCAGCGCGACTTTCCAAGGCTGGTCAAAGGCTTCCATCAGGTAAAAGTCGAGGTCTTCAATCGAGTTACGCGCTAAAAACTCGCGAATAAAGCGCGCCTGGTTGACTTCACTGGCGACAGAAGCACCAATCGCCGGTCCGCGGCTAGGCCAGCCCACCTCGGTAATCACGATTTTTTTGCGTGGATAGGCTTGCATGAGCTGGTTGTAACGCTCAATCGTGTATTGCACTGCTTTTTCCACCGGCACACCTTCGTGGTATGGCAGCAAATGCACGGCGATATAATCTACATGCTTAACGAGTTCCGGGTGCTTGAGCCAGACATGCCAAGGCTCTGCGGTTGATACCGGCACATTGCTGTGCTCACGGACAAAATCCAGGTAGCCGATCAGGGCCTGTACTGGCAAATCGTTACGCAATAAAGATTCGTTACCGACAATCACGCGGTCAATATTGCTGTAGTTTTCCAGTTTTTCCAGCAACGCAGAGATCTCGCGGGTATTTTTCTGGTTGTCGGTATCAATCCAGGCCCCCGCAATCACGTTCATATTGCGTCTGGCCGCCAGCGGCACGACTTCATTCAAGTCCAGCGATGAATACATGCGGATATGACGTGTGTGCTTATGCATCAGATCCAGGTCTTGTGCCAGCTCGGCCGTATTTGGATGCTGCCCATCCAACGGGCTTTGATTGGCGCGATAGCCAGAATAGGCAAATCCATTCACCGTAGGTTTCACGCTAATCAGCGGCAACGCACGGTTAGCCAGGGCCCAAAGGCCGAAATGCAGCGCCGAGAACAGGATGGCAAACACCAACCCGGGTACCAGTTTTTTAAACCAAGAAACGATCACTTCTCACTCTTTCCATCATGTCTGATGTATTTATTTAAATTTTTATTGGCTAAGCTGCAGGCTTCTGGCAGGCAGCAAAAACAGCGCCCAGCCACATGCGGCACACCACCACCAGGCAATCACATTGCCAGGCTCTGACATGGCCACCGCAATCGCCATCGTGGCCGCAAGCACCAGCATCACCGTTGTCAGCCAAATACCCACCGCAGGCAAGGCTGACTGGGCTCCGGCACGCAAAGGCGTGGTGATGATTGAAATAGCAACAGTCACCAATGGCAAAGCAACCAGGATCAGCGGAAAATCCAGGTAGCGTCCATTAATCGCCAGACCGGCACTGGTCAGCAAAAATGCCAGCGCCAATAAGCGCAGCAGTGATTGCTCTGCGCAAGGCTTGGTGCCTAAATCCAGCCATTGCCATAACTGCATCAGCACTAATGTCCAACCCAGCAATACCAGGCCACCCAACATGGCATACTCACCACTATTGCGTGCAGCCAGCTGCACATAACCCACCTGCAAATAGGCGTGCAAGCCGACTACTCCGCCAGTCAACGCCAGCAACAACATTTGGTTTACAGGAACGCGTTTATATTGTCCCCAGGCGACCGCGGCCACAGCAAGCAGCAACGCAACTAAATAAGGTTTAAAACCATCGGCGCGCTCTGCTACAGGGCCTTGCAAGTCAAATTTAGGCTGCAAATCCGTATCCAGCACACCCCAATAACCACCAACCGTGCCTTCCAGCTCACGCTTCCATGGCTGATCAACTGCTTCAATCACGTTGTATTGCCAATGATTTACGTGCGCCGCTTGTAAAAACTCACGCATGTAACGTGCCTGGTTGATCGCACTCGGCTTGGACCAGAAGCGTTGGCGTCCTTGTGATGGCCAGCCGGTCTCACCAATCAGAATCGGTTTTTTAAATACCGTGCCCAAATGCCCCATGACAGACGCCGTATGCGCGACGGCCTGCTCAATCGCCACAGGCTTGTCTTCCCAATAAGGCAAAATATGTACAGTCACAAAGTCGACATCCTGCTCCAGCGTGGGATGCTTGAGCCAAAACTCCCAGACATCTGCATAAGTAATGGGCGCCTTGGTATTCGCTTTGGCCCATTGCAGATATTCATGCATTTTCGGCTCGGTTTGTTCACCGCGCAGCAACACTTCATTACCGACCACCAGGCCACGCACTGTATCAGGGTATTGGTTAGCCTGTTGCACTGCCAATTGCAATTCAGACTGGTTGAGCGCATCCACCCAGCCGATCCAGACACCTAGAATAACCTTCATGCCCAATTTTTGCGCCGCTTTTGGCACATAATCCAGCCCCTGGCCAACGGAGTACGTCCGCACGCAGCGCGTGACTTTAGATAGCGCCTGTAAATCTTGTTCAATCTGCAGCGGATCGACAAAACTATCTTTAATCGTCGGGTTCATGCCAGGTTTGTAATACGGCGCATAAGAAACGCATTGCAAGGGCAGAGCCTCTGCGGCCACTTCTACCAACGCTTGCGGCTGTTGCAAGCGCCAGAGATAGAAAATCGACCCCATCAGGAACAGGGCCAGCCAGACAACTGGTGAAATTCGAGATAACAAACGCTGCAACATGATCCCCTGAAACGGAATTCCTTAAAAAATAGCTTGCATTCTCTCACAAATACCCCCGGGATGCGTCCTACAAACCCTGATAAAACCTCAGAAATATTCCAAAAGAGACTTGGTAAATTAGGCAATTCGACTTATGATGAAACGTATTCAAAAGTCAGGTTAAAAACCCTGGCTTTTAAACAATTTCACGCCAAAAACAACCATCTCAGAAGTCATATGAACGTTAAATCCTGCTTGACCACACTCGTGTTGCTATCATCTTTTTCCGTGCCGGCATTTGCTGCGCCTGTTGCCAGCCTGGACTACAGCGGTGAATACCTCTGCAAAGGCAACAACGTCACCGTCGGTGACTATGAAGTGACCATTTATTTGAAAAAAAATCGACGCAACAGCACGTCCCAAGTGTCTGTATACGACCTGGCAACACACACGGAAAACAAGCAAAGCTACACCGGTCAAGCCATTACGCGTGGCAAGCAACTGGCCATGACATTTAAACTGTCTGATGCAAAATATGCCGAGTTCTCCACTGGCATGGGCCAATTCACCAAGGTCGGCAAAAATGGCTGGACCTTCAAAAACGATTATTACGAACCAGATGACACAGGCGGCAACTACGGCCATGAAACCTGCACAATGAGACCAGTGCCAGCCACACACCCTGCGAACAGCGCGACTGGCAGACATTAGTCTGTGTAGACAGCCCCAAAGTGATCTTGTTCTTTTGGTGATAAAATAGCAAAACTAATCGAAATATAAGGTTTTCATGAGTCAAATGGTTGAAATATTGGTGCCGGATATCGGCAATTTTGACAGCGTCGATGTCATCGAAGTGCTGGTGGCCGTGGGTGACACCATCGCCAAAGAGGATTCCCTGATCACGGTAGAATCTGATAAAGCCTCCATGGACATCCCCTCCTCACACGCGGGTGTCGTTAAAGAACTCAAAGTTGCGGTCGGTGACAAGGTCGCCAAAGGCAGCCTGATTTTAGTGGTAGAAAGTGTCCAGGCCGCGACGGCTGAGTCAAAACCTGCCGCTGCTGTTGAAGCCACTGCCCCGACAGCCCAAACAACCGCACCAACAGCCCCAACAGCCCCAACAGCCCCGGCGCCAGCAGCTGCAACAGGCAATAATGACGTAAGCTGTCAGGTCATGGTGCTAGGCTCAGGCCCTGGCGGCTATACCGCAGCCTTCCGTGCCGCAGATTTAGGCTTGAAAGTCGTGCTGGTTGAGCGTTATCCAACCCTGGGCGGTGTTTGCCTCAACGTAGGTTGCATCCCGTCCAAAGCCCTGTTGCATACAGCCAAAGTCATTACCGAAGCCGAAGAAACCGAACATCACGGCCTCAGTTTCGGAAAACCGAATATCGACCTCGACAAACTGCGCAACTGGAAAGCCAACGACGTGGTCGGCAAGCTGACCGGCGGCTTGGCACAAATGGCCAAAGCGCGTGGCGTCACTGTCGTGAGTGGTGTCGGCAAGTTCACTAGCCCTAACCAGATTGCCGTGACTGCGGCTGACGGTAAAGTCACCCTGGTTGGCTTTGAAAACGCGATTATCGCAGCCGGTTCACAAGCAACAAAATTCCCTGGCGCGCCAGAAGACGAGCGCATTATGGACTCGACAGGCGCACTCGCATTGGCTGATATTCCGAAACGTATGCTGGTCATTGGTGGCGGCATTATCGGCCTGGAAATGGGGACGGTATATGATGCACTAGGCACCAAAGTCAGCGTCGTCGAATTTATGGATGGCCTGATTCCAGGCGCGGACCGCGACCTGATCCGCCCCTTGCAAAAGCGTATGGAAAAACGCTTTGAAAGCATCTTGGTCTCAACCAAAGTATCCAAGCTGGAAGCCAAGTCTGACGGCATTTACGTTGATTTTGAAGGCGCTAACGCGCCAAAAGAAACACAGAAATACGACCGCGTCCTGGTGTCCATTGGCCGCCGCCCGAACGGTAAAAACATAGGCGCAGAGAATGCAGGTGTGATTGTGGATGACCGTGGCTTTATTGCGGTCGACAAACAAATGCGAACTAACGTACCTAACATTTTCGCCATCGGTGACATTGTCGGCCAACCCATGCTGGCGCACAAAGCAACCCATGAGGCCAAAGTAGCTGCTGAAGTTATTGCTGGTCATAAAGTTGAGTTTGTCGCCAACGTGATTCCTTCTGTCGCTTACACCGACCCTGAAATTGCCTGGGTTGGCCTGACCGAAACTGAAGCCAAAGCCAAAGGCATAGAGATCGAAAAAGCCAGCTTCCCGTGGGCAGCCAGTGGTCGTGCGTTATCAATTGCCCGCACCGAAGGTGCCACCAAGCTGATTTTTGATAAAGACACGCATCGCGTCATTGGCGCTGGCATTGTCGGCATCAACGCCGGTGAATTGCTGGCTGAAGCTGTGCTGGCGATTGAAATGGGCGCAGACGCGCATGACCTGGGCCTGACCATTCACGCCCACCCGACGCTGTCTGAAACTGTTTGCTTTGCCGCAGAGCTTAAAGAAGGCACCATTACCGATATGTTGCCGCCGAAAAAGCGCTAGGGGCTTCGTAGCCTTGCCACAACAAAAAAGCCCGCAATTGCGGGCTTTTTTGTTTGGAGAATCCCATGCTTACTGGCAAGGAATTTCTTTTAATACGCTATCCGGGAAATGTGAGCGGGATTTTTGCAAGCTGGCGAATTGTTGTGGTGTCACTTGCTGTAGTTTGATGACCGCCTGACCACCATTGCGCGTCGCCTTGATCAGCAACTTTACGCCTTTGTTTTTCAGGTCAGCCATGAGTTTATCTGCCAGCTTTTCGTCGCGGAATACGCCAAACGAAATCGCGTTACGCCATTTAGGATCATCCTGCACAATAAAGAAGTCTTCAACACCGAGCTTGCGCAGCTCTTCAGCCTTGGTTTGCGCAGCTTCGGCCGTCGCCAGGGGCGGTTTGTAAATCCAGTAGCGCACACTCTCCTGGCCGGTGCTGGTCATATTGGTTTGCGTTTTAATATTAATTTGCTGTGCCAAGCTGGCAGCTTCAGTCACCCGTGCCATATTAAAACCACTCCATTCGTAACATGCGGTCTGCACTGCTACATGTGTTTCCACTGTTTTGGCTGTGGTTGCTTTCTCCACCGCTGTTTTTTCAGTAGGCTTAGGTTCAACCGGCTTTACGTCACTGGTCTTGTTTTCAGGGGCCTTATTTTCCGGAGCTACAACTTCTGTTTTAGACAAATTAGGTGTCATGGCAGATGAGTTGCTAGCCGCCTCAGGCACTACAACAGGCTCGGGTGCAGCTGCAACTGCCACCGTGCGCTTAGGGTAAGATGCCAGCGCTTGCGCATTGAGTAATTTGATTTGTTCAGGATGTATCTCAGGCTTAAGGCTGCTGACTGCCGACAACGATGCGTCATGCTTGAAATAAGCAAACACCGCCGCGTTGGCTAACAGCAATATCCAGAATAGTCTTTTCATTATTGTGCGCTTTTCATTCGTCTGTATTCTCAGCCAGGCAGGCCAACCCCTTTAAAACCAGATTATCCACAATAATCGCCTGCGCTGACAATGTGTCCGGCAAATATCTGTGCAATAACGATGCATCCCCGCCCGTCAGCACCAATAAAGGCGCTGAGTCGGCCAGAGATGCCATGCGTTCAAACTGCGCCGCCACTGAAGCGGCAAGCGCTTGCACGCAGCCCAGCCACATTGCCTGTTGGCTGTCTTGCGCAAAGCCTGGCAGCGCAGCCTGTTCAAGTGGATATGCATAATCCAGTTGCGCCGCACCTTGTTGCAAACTCTGCCACATCAAATGCAAACCCGGTTGTATGGTGCCGCCTGCAAAACTGGCCCCAGCCTTGCTCACCATGAGGGCATCTATGGTCAACGCCGTGCCGGCAGTGACTACCAGCGCTGACTGACCAAATTGCCGCCACGCAGCAAGCACACTGCACCAGCGGTCACTGCCCAGCTGCGATGGTTGCTGATAGCTATTTTTCACCTCTAAGGCAGCCGCTGCGGATTGCACCAGTTGTAATTTATCGTCAAGGTCAGGCAATGCCTGCATCCAGCCACTACCAGCCACATTGCTTAGCCAAACCTGCTCTGCCTGCGCGATCGCCTGCAATAATCGCGCTGCCTCAGCATCACCGTGTAGCCACTGTTGATAATCTAAAGCATGCACCTGCCACACTGTAGATGCATGCAGTGAATCCTGCGGCCACCATGCCCATTTGATGCGTGTGTTGCCTGCATCAATCAATAATTTCATGCAGCACTCCGCACGCTGATTTCACCTGCATTAAACCGCTGCTGGCCAGCCGCAGTCTCGACCAGCAAACTGCCTTCTTCGGCCACACCCAGCACCTGGCCAGGAACCGTCTGGCCATTGGCCAGCAACAAATTAACCGGCTGCTGGTGAAACGCATGCACGGCTGTCCACTCGTGTTGAAAATAGGCAAAGCCTTGTTCGGCAAAGTGGTTTAAGTGAATGGCAAGCTGGCTGAGGCAGCGGCCGAGCAAGACATTCGGGTCCAAGGCCTGTGCAGACAAGGCATTCAGGCCTAATACCGGTTGATCAATATTTTGCCGCATCTCAGCCGCAATCTCGAGGTTCAGGCCGATGCCAATCACGGCAGCACTCGGCCCTTCCATATCGCCTTGCAGTTCAATCAAAATCCCGCCCAACTTGTGCCATTGTCCTTGATGCTGTACCAGCAAATCATTTGGCCACTTTAACTGTATCTCCGCCAGGCCCAGGGAGTGCAAGGCACGCACCAGCGCCAGGCCAACCACCAGGCTGAGGCCAGACAAACCGGCAGCTCCACACTGAAAGCGCCACAACAGTGAAAAAGTCAGGCTACCACCCAACTGTGACAACCAGGTCCGGCCACGGCGCCCGCGTCCCGCAGTCTGGATATGAGCAGCGACGCAAGTGCCATGCGCAATGCCCCGCGCACTTTCCTGCATAAGGTACCGGTTGGTCGAATCCACCTGTGCCAGCACTTGCACATGAAACCAAGAGGCATACTCACCGCAAGCCTGCACAATGGCATCCACGTCCAGCAAAGTCACAGCCTTGGGCAGTCGATAACCACGTCCGCGCACGGAGAATACGGTAATCCCCAACGCTTCTACAGATTGAATGGCGTTATAAACCGTCGCCCGCGTCACGCCAAAGCGTTGCGCCAGCGCTTCACCAGAGTGAAACTTGCCATCGGCCAGCACGGCCAATATCGGGAATGCCAGTTTGTTCATCGAATGATTGTTTTAAGTGCATCAAGGGCTTTAATCATAGCCCGCAGTGTAGCATACCCGCCTGGCGCCACTGGTCGATCAAGGCTTGAAATACTGCGCATTAAGCGTTTTGGGGCGCAGCATGAAGCGTGTAAAATAGACATACTTTAGAAACCTCAAGAACCGCCATGTCGACAGAAAAAGAACCGATTCCAGCCGCCTCCAACTTTATCCGTGCCGTGATTGATAAAGACCTCGCAGAAAACAAATATGCGAGCAAAAAATGGGCGGGCTCGCCCGGTGATGCAAAACATCAGGCCAGCGGCCAGGTAGATTTTGCCAAAATCCGCACACGTTTTCCGCCCGAGCCTAACGGTTACCTGCATATTGGTCACGCCAAATCGATCTTTTTAAACTTTGGCCTGGCGCGTGATTACAACGGCGTCTGCCACTTGCGCTTTGACGATACCAATCCTGAGAAGGAAAGCCAGGAGTATGTAGACAGTATCTCCGACATGGTGCAATGGCTGGGCTTTGGCTGGGATAACAGCACGCCTACCGGCGCTAAAGAAAACAACCTGTACTTCGCTTCTGACTATTTCGATGTCATGTACCAGGCAGCAGAAGCACTGATCCAGCATGGCCATGCGTATGTCGACGAGCAAACAGCCGATGAAGTGCGTATCAACCGTGGCACATTGACCGAGCCTGGCAAGGACTCGCCTTTCCGCAACCGTAGTGTTGAAGACAACCTGCGTATTTTCCGTGAAATGCGGGATGGCAAGCACGCTGATGGCAGCATGTTGTTGCGCGCCAAAATTGACATGGCGTCACCTAATATCAATATGCGCGACCCGGCCATTTACCGCATCCGCCGTGCGCATCACCACAATACTGGTGACCAATGGTGCATTTACCCGATGTACACCTTCGCCCACCCGATTGAAGATGCGCTGGAGCAGATTACACATTCCATCTGTACGCTGGAATTTGAAGACCAGCGCCCGTTCTACGACTGGCTGATGGCAAGACTGGTTGAAGCTGGCTTGCTGGCAAACCCTGTGCCTTATCAATATGAGTTTGCACGCCTGAATCTGACCTATGTCGTGCTCTCCAAACGTAAACTGATTCAGTTAGTGGAAGAAAAACATGTGAGTGGCTGGGATGACCCGCGCCTACCAACTCTCGCTGGCGCCCGCCGTCGTGGCTATACACCAGAAGGGTTTAAGCTGTTTACGGATCGCATCGGTGTGTCCAAGGCTGATTCATGGATTGATTACAGCATCCTCGAGGACTGCATGCGCGAAGTGCTCAACGAATCTGCACCACGTAAAATCGGTGTGCTCGACCCGATCAAACTGATCATTGATAACTACCCGGAAGATCAAGACGAGGATTGCTACGCACCTAACCATCCGCAAAAACCGGACTTAGGTAAGCGCGTGGTCAAACTGTCGAAAGAGTTGTGGATTGAGCGTGAAGACTTTATGGAAGAACCCAGCAAAGGTTATTTCCGCCTGTTCCCTGGCAATATGGTGCGCCTGCGCTACGGCTATGTCGTCAAATGCCTTGGCTGTGAAAAAGACGCCGCTGGCAACGTCACCACCGTGCATTGCGAATACCTGCCAGACACTAAATCCGGCACACCAGGCTCAGACAGCGTCAAGGTCAAAGGCAATATTCACTGGGTGAGCGCTGCACATGCTTACACCGCCGAAATCCGCCTGTATGACCGCCTGTTTAAAGACGCCCACCCAGGTAGCGGTGACAGAGACTTTTTGGATGATATCAACCCGAACTCAGTCACAACGATTACTGCACAATTGGAACAAGGTGCGCAAGACGCGCAAGCAGGCGACATTTACCAGTTTGAACGCCATGGCTATTTTGTAGCAGACCGTAAAGATAGCGTGGCTGGCAAGCCGGTATTTAACAGAACGGTGACATTGAAAGATAACTGGCAGAAATAAGCATTGTGATGCAATCAGTAGACCTCGCCAAAGCCTTTCGACTGCTCAATCACGGCCCGACCACCCTGATTACCTCTGCCCATGCTAACCAGCGCAATATCATGGCGGCGGCCTGGGTGTGTGCCCTGGACTTTAACCCGGCAAAAGTCACGGTAGTGATTGATCGTAATACCTATACGCGTGAGTTGATTGAGGCAGAAGGTACGTTTGCCATTAACCTGCCCTGTGTGCAACAGATTGAGATGGTGAAACAAGTAGGTGCGATCAGTGGCCGAGATTTGCCTGGCACAGACAAGTTTGCTGAATACGGCATAGCAACATTTGCTGCACACAAAATCAGTGCACCATTAGTAGAAGGCTGTGTGGGATGGCTGGAATGCAAAATCATCTCTGAGCCACACAACCAGAACACTTACGATTTATTTATTGCCGAAGTCGTGGCAGCACATGCCGACGAACGTGTGTTTTCTGATGGCCGCTGGCACTTTGATGGCCACGATGAATTGCGCACGGTGCACCATATTGCCGGTGGTGTTTTCTTTGCCACCGGACAATCCTGTTGATTGCAGCCCGGCAACACAATCAAGCCCTGTAGACCTCACAGGGCTTTTTTATTGCCTGCTTGTTGATAAAAAATTTGAAACTTTCCCTTTTGCATTGATGTCAATTTAATAACCTGTAGTTAAAACAGGGGTATTTACAGGCCTGATATCCCGCATATTTCCGTGACGGAACACGCTGATGCGAACAGCATCTTTCAATCATATGGGAACTAAAATGTTCTCCATGCATGCCATTTCATGAATTGTGGTTGCAATACAGGCCTGCGTTTTTACGATTGCCCAACCACGCTCATGACTGAGTGGAGGAGCCATGCGTTTAAATACATCCGAACCATCAGATCAGTTATATGTGTTATTGATTAGCGTACATGGCCTGATTCGTGGCGAACAGCTTGAATTAGGCGTGGATGCCGATACCGGCGGTCAGTGCACCTATGTGCTGGACTTAGCCAAAGCAATGGCTGAACATCCAGCAGTGGGCAAGGTAGATTTAATGACGCGCCTGATTGAAGATCCAGACGTGGCTGCCAACTATGCGCAGGCGGAAGAAAAACTCAGCCACAACGCACGCATTATCCGATTTCCGTGTGGCCCCAAACGCTATATGCGTAAGGAAACCTTGTGGCCGCACCTGGACCAGATGGTGGATCGCTGCCTGCATTATTTACGCCAGCAAGGTCGCTTGCCGGATGTCATTCACTCGCATTACGCTGACGCCGGTTATGTCGGCCGCCAGCTCTCGATGTTGCTAGGTATTCCGCTTATCCACACCGGGCATTCACTGGGTAAACCCAAGCAGGAAAAACTGCTCTCCAGTGGCCGCAAGGCCGCCAATATTGAAAAGCAGTTTAACTTTTCGCGACGCATTGCCGAAGAGGAGGCACTGATCCAGCATGCGTCCATGATAGTAACCAGCACACGGCAGGAAGTGGAACTGCAATATGGCATGTATGCGCAACCAGATGCTAAAAAATTCAGGGTCATTCCGCCAGGCACCGATACCTCACGCTTTTCACCGCCAGGTCGGCGGCCGATCGCAGACAGTGTAGAGCAAAGCATCGCTCGCTTCTTAGAAAATCCCAAAAAGCCGATGATTCTATGTATCTGCCGACCGGAGATGCGTAAAAACATCCAAGGCCTGGTGGCCGCTTATGGCAATCACCCTGCCCTGCAAAAGCGTGCCAACCTGGTGCTGGTCGCAGGTAGCCGGGAGAATATCCGTGACCTTGAAAAGTCACAGGCAGCAGTGCTCAATGAATTACTGCTGGATATTGATACCTATGACCTGTGGGGCAAAGTGGCGATCCCCAAAAGCCATGCGCAAGAAGAAGTGCCTGAGCTTTACCGACTGGCGGCCAAAAGCCGCGGCGTGTTTATCAATGCTGCCTTTACTGAGCCATTTGGGCTGACGCTGCTGGAAGCCGCCGCCTGTGGCTTGCCAGTGATTGCGCCAGATGATGGAGGCCCGCGTGACATCCTGGCTAATTGCCATCACGGCTTGCTGGTAGATACACTTAATAGCGATGCCATCGCCGAAGCGCTATTGTCTGCACTCTCCGACAAGCCACGCTGGCGCAAATGGGCCAAGAGCGGGGTATTAAACGTCAAGCGCCACTATACCTGGGCGGGTCACGTCAACAAATACGTCAAGGAGGTCCGCTCTCTATTGCGCAAGCAACGTAAGAACCTGCGCAAACAGCAGGTCGCGTTGCATAGTGGCAAATCAGTGATCCCCCTCGCGCAGCATGCATTTATCACCGATATCGATAATACCTTGCTCGGCCAGCGTGACGGGCAGGAAGCGTTGGTGCAATGGCTGATCGACAATGTCGGCTACACCATTTTTGGCATTGCTACCGGCCGTCCGCTGGAGAGTGCGATCGATATATTGCGCAAAAACCGCATCCCGATTCCTGATGTGCTGATCACTTCGGTCGGCTCAGAAATCCACTATGGCGTACGCCGTATTCCGGATATTGGCTGGGCCAACCATATCCGCCACTTATGGCGGCGCGACGATGTGGTCAAGGCCATGCAAGAGATTGCGGGGATACGTCTGCAGACGGCTGAAAACCAGCGGGAATTCAAAATCTCTTACCTGGTGGACCCACAAACCATGCCCGCAGTAGAAAAAATCAGTCAGCATTTACATGCCCACGGTTTGCATGCACAGATCATCTACTCGCACGGTGAGTTTCTTGACCTGCTACCCATACGTGCCTCCAAGGGACACGCCATCCGCTACCTGTCCTATAAATGGGGCTTACCATTGGCCAGTTTCCTGGTCTCTGGCGATTCTGGCAACGACATTGAAATGCTGGTGGGCGATACCATGGCAGTAGTGGTTGGCAATTACAGTGAAGATCTCACCCACCTGAAAGGAGTACCACGTATTTACTTTGCCCAGGCGCAATATGCACATGGCATTTTAGAAGGCATGCAACACTATAAATTCGGTGTGAACCGCAGCAAAAACCAAGACGCCATCTCTGAGGAAGCTTAATTATGTATGAGCAAATTTCGCATTCTTTGCTGAACGACATCCTGACGCAATGTAAGCAACCCAAAGGCGAAGATTGGCAGCATTTCTATACCCGGCTGGGCGCCAATTTTTATGCCATACATTCCCTGTTTCAACACTTGTATGGCCAACGAGAAGACTTTAAAGCACAGCTGGGCAAGCTGGTGACCGTGCTGACGCAGCAATACGCACAGCGGGCCGCACACCTGAGAGCCAAGGATCTCGAACGCGAAAAGAACCATGACTGGTTCATGCAGCAAAAGTGGGTAGGCATGGCCATGTATTGCCAGGGCTTTGCTGGCAACCTGGCCAATATGCGTGAAAAATTGCCTTACCTGCAAGAACTGGGCATTAACCTGCTGCATATTTTGCCGATTTGCGACTGCCCAGAGCTACAGAACGACGGTGGCTATGCCGTACGTGATTTCAGGCAAATCGATGTGCGTAACGGCAGCATGGCAGACCTGGAACAGTTAATCGCCGCCATGCAACAATCCGACATGCTGCTGACGCTGGATGTGGTGGTCAACCACACCTCGGATGAACACGCCTGGGCCAAACAGGCCAAGCTTGGCGATCAGCAGTATCAGGACTACTACTATATGTACCCTGACCGTACGATCCCGGATATGTTCGAGGCCGCCATGCCCGAAGTGTTTCCCGAAAATGCACCGGGCAGTTTCACCTGGAACCCAGACACCGGTAAATGGGTGATGACGGTGTTCAACCAATATCAATGGGACCTCAACTACAGCAACCCGGCGGTCCTGGTTGAAATGGTAGACATCATTTTATTCTGGGCCAATAAAGGTGTGGATATTCTGCGTCTGGATGCAGTGGCTTTTTTATGGAAGAAAATAGGCAGTAGCTGCCAGAATGAACGCGAAGCACACCTGATTCTGCAATTGCTCAAGGACTGTTGCCAGGTCACGGCCCCCGGCGTGATCTTCATTGCTGAAGCGATTGTGGCACCGATTGAGATCATCAAATATTTTGGCGAGGACGCCATTAATGCCAAAGAATGCGAAATCGCCTATAACGCCACTTTGATGGCACTGTTGTGGGATGCGGTTGCCACCAAGCAGACCGTGCTGCTGACCAAAGGCGTGGAAGACCTGCCAGAAAAACTGGACCGAGCGACCTGGCTCAATTACGTGCGCTGCCATGACGACATCGGCCTCGGTTTTAGCGACCAGGCGATTATTGCAGCCGGATTCGAGCCCGTCTCCCACCGCCGCTTCCTGGTCGACTACTACACCGGCCATTACCCTGAATCCAATGCGCGTGGCTTTGCCTTTGGCGTGAATAAAAAAACGGGAGATGCCAGAATCTCTGGTGCGCTCGCTTCACTGGCCGGACTGGAAACTGCCCTCGCCAACCAGGATCAGCCTGCGATAGACAACGCTGTCCTCACGATCGTCCTGCTACATAACCTGATCATGTCGTTTGGCGGCATTCCGCTGCTCTATTATGGTGATGCGGTAGGCACCTTGAATAATGACAGTTATCTGCAAGATGAAAACAAAATGCACGATAACCGCTGGGTACACCGGCCAACACTGGATTGGGAGGTGCTAGCACTGAAAAATGAACCAGGCAGCGTGCAACAGCGGCTGTTCAGTCAAATCAAGCAACTGATTGCTATCCGCAAGGAAATTTCCGCTTTTGCCGATTTAAATAACCGCGAACTAATCGCGCTTGATAATCCACATTTATTCGCTTTTCACCGTTATGTGCAAACTGGCATGCACCCAAAAGTGGTGGTCATTGCCAATTTTGATACCTCGCCACAAACTGCGCCTTTGCAGGCATTTAGGCAAAAAGGCTTGTTTAAAACCCCGGTCTTGACTGAGTTATATAGTGGTCAAACACTGTCTACCGATACAGACAGCATCACCATCCCACCCTTAACCGCTTACTGGTTATCGACTTAAATCACTTGAAAGGAATATAAAACACAATGTCTTGGCTTACTTATTTGGGCATCGAAAATCCGACTGAAATGCTGGCACTGGTTAAAACCCTGCTACGCATTTTTGTCATTGTCGGCGTCGCCTACTTTCTCAACCGCCTGAGCAAACAACTGATTGTCAAACTCAGGGACCAATTGAACGCACGCAGTGCTGACAATATTGAAGAGATTAAGCGCATGAATACGCTGAGCATGGTGCTGCGTTACATCGTTACCACCGTGATCATGGCCATTACCATCGTTGAGATATTACATGAGCTAGGCATTTCCATCGCGCCCGTACTGGCGGCGGCAGGCGTTGTCGGCCTGGCGGTCGGTTTTGGCGCGCAAAGCCTGGTCAAGGATTACTTTAATGGCTTTTTCCTGCTGCTGGAAAACCAGATCCGTAAAGATGATGTGGTTGAGATTGCCAATAAATCAGGCCTGGTGGAGGAAATTACGCTACGTTATATCAAGATGCGTGATTACGAGGGCAATGTGCATTATGTGCCCAATGGCCAGATCACTACCGTCACCAACCGCTCACGCGATTTTGCCTATGCGGTGATGGATATCCGCGTCGGCTATGATGAAAATATCGCCAAGGTCATGCAGATCATGCACGAGGTTGGCGCCAGCATTATGCAGGATACGCAATTGCAGGACAAAGTACTGGATAAGCTGGATATTGCCGGGGTCGACAATCTGGCAGAATCTGCAGTGATTATTCGCTGCCGCATGAAAGTAAGGCCTTTGGAACAATGGGCGATCAAGCGTGAATATTTAAAACGGATTAAAAACGCATTCGATGCGCAACAGATTGAAATTCCGTTCCCGCATCTCACTGTTTATCAAGGCCCAACGGCCGAACCGCTGGCGGCTTAATAAAAAAAGCGGGCACCATGCCCGTTTTTTTATTACCGCTGAACTTGCCGTTTTTGCCTGTAACGGTAAGCCAGCAGAATGATAATCCCAGCCACATTCGGCCACCAGATATACCAGTGAGACCATGGAATACCATCCACTTTAAAGTCAGAGATCGGCCAGAACATCGGCGTGGCAAAGTATTGCAGGCTGTGAAATGGAAAGTCCAGCGTAATATGAAACGGCCAGGCCAGCATGGCAAAGGCAATATCTTTACGCCAAACAGCCACCAGGCCGATCACGGCAAAGGCAATCACAAAGCTGTGGCCAACCGTGTAAGCCGGGTAAATCCAGCTGGGTAAGGTAGCCAGCGCTGGCTTACCTAAGCTGTAATTGCCTTCAATCACCCTTAATAACAGCAAGGCACCGAAAGAAATCAGGTCAGGCATGGCCCCCATAAGCGCAGCAAATTTAGGATATTTGCGAAAGCCAAACAGGCCATATCCCCATAACGCGTGACTAAAGGTGTCCATGCTTTTCTCCGAAGAATTAAGCAGCCAGTTGGCGGATGACTGCGGCGAGTTGCTCAGCCTGTGCTTGCACCAGGCCCTGGTTCAAGCCTTCGACCATGACACGGATTTTGGGCTCGGTGCCAGACGCACGCAGCAATACGCGGCCTTCACCATTCAAGGTGGTTTCCGCCTGCTTGACGGCAGTTTGTACGGCATCCTGGTTCAAATCCAGCTTTTGTTTGGTGGTGACATTAATCAGCACTTGCGGATACAAGATCAAGTCTGCGCCCAGTTGCTGTAGTGTTTTACCACTTTCACGCACGGATTGCAGCACTTGCAACGCCGCAATAATGGCATCGCCGCTGGTATGTTTATCCAGCGTCAGGATATGCCCGGAATTTTCCCCGCCCAGTTTCCAGTTTTTATCCTGCAATAATTCCAGCACATAACGATCACCGACTTTGGCGCGGCCAAATGGAATCTGATGTTTTTGCAGGGCATGTTCCAGGGCCAGATTGGTCATCAAGGTACCGGCGACGCCCCCTTTGAGCTTGCCTTTGGCATACAGGCCCATGGCGATGATATACAGCAACTGGTCGCCATCGAGCAGGTTCCCGGCACCATCCACCATCATCACACGGTCACCATCGCCGTCAAAGGCGATGCCAAGGTCGGCTTGATGCTCAACCACGGCTTTTTGCAAGGCCTGCGGGTGCGTAGAACCCACGCCTTCATTAATATTCAGACCATCCGGCTGGTTGCCAATAGCAATCACATCGGCGCCCAGCTCATGGAATACCGGGGGGGCCACGTGGTAAGTCGCGCCATGCGCGCAATCCAACACGATTTTCAGGCCACGCAAGTCCAAATGGTTAGGGAAGGTACTTTTACAGAATTCCACATAACGGCCAGCGGCATCATCGACGCGCTTGGCCTTGCCCAATTGCGCTGACTCCATCACTTGCATGGGTTTAACCAACTCAGTTTCTATCGCATGCTCAATATCATCTGGCAACTTGGTGCCTTGTGCAGAGAAGAACTTGATGCCGTTATCGTAATACGGATTATGCGAAGCCGAAATCACAATCCCAGCCTGCGCACGCAAGGCACGCGTCAGGTAAGCCACCGCAGGCGTTGGCATGGGCCCGGTCAGCAACACATCCACCCCCGCTGCCGACAAGCCTGCTTCCAGCGAAGCTTCCAGCATATAGCCAGAAATACGCGTATCCTTACCAATCAGTACCGTTGGGCGTTTGCCTGCTGGCAAATGCTCATGGCTGGCTAATACGCGCCCGGCAGCATAGCCCAGCTTCATAACAAACTCAGGCGTAATCACGGACTCACCCACACGACCACGAATACCATCGGTACCAAAATACTGTTTACTCATCGCTCTTATCCTTCTCTTGCTTATTCTTTTATCTATTTGTTTATTGCAACGCAGCAACCACTTTGAGTGCTTCCACGGTCGCCTTGACATCATGCACACGTAATAAATGTGCACCCTGCATGGCACTGATTACCGCTGCAGCCACGCTGGCATGCAAGCGTGCATCGACATCATTACCGGTCATTTGCCCTAATACTGATTTACGCGACAATCCGACCAGTAAAGGACAATCCAGGTCCAGCAACTGGGGTAAGGCTTTGGCTAATGCAATATTGTGCGCGCGGGTTTTGCCAAAACCAAAGCCAGGATCTAACATGATGCGATCCTGCGTAATGCCTGCAGTCAGGCATGCATCCCGCTGCTCACGTAAGAACTGTTTTACCTCAGCCACCACATCCTCATAATGCGGTTCGAGTTGCATGGTTTGCGGTGTGCCCTGCATGTGCATAATACACACACCGACATCACTGTTAGCCACGGCCTCTAAGGCCCCCGCCTCCTGCAAGCCACGCACGTCATTGACCATGCTGGCGCCTGCAGCAATCGCGGCACGCATGACCTCGGGTTTGTAAGTGTCTATCGAAATCGGCACAGGAATATCGCGCGCAACCAATGCTTCAATCACCGGGATCACGCGCTGCAGTTCTTCCGACAACGGCACTGGCGTCGCATTCGGCCGCGTGGACTCACCACCAATATCCAGTACTGCAGCGCCCTGCTCTATCAGAGTAAAGGCATGTGCCACGGCAAAATCCACCTGGTTAAACTGGCCACCATCGGAGAAAGAGTCTGGCGTGACATTGATAATCCCCATGACCTTGGGCGTATCCAAATCGAGGCGAAAACGGCCACAGTGAAATTGCATGTGCGATTGATTTTCCAAAAAATAAAGGCTGGCAAATGCCAGCCTTGTTATTTTAACTGAAAGCCCGGTTGCAAAATACCCGGTTAATCAATGTTAGGGATTACTTTCAGTGTCATCACCTTTTGCCGTGGGTTGCGGCGTCGGGTTTACCATGGTGCCTGACCCACTACCACCTGAGCTCACAGTTGGGCCATTTTTAGGCTTAGGTGCACGCACTGGCAAACCAGCCATAATGTCATTCACCTGATCGGCATCAATAGTTTCAAAATCCATCAAGGCTTTGGTCATGGCTTCAACTTTATCGCGGTTATCTTCCAGCAATTTGCGGGCGATACCATATTGCTCGTCCAGAATGCGGCGGATTTCAGCATCCACTTTTTGCTGAGTGGCTTCAGACACCGTACGCGAAGACATGCTGCCCATCCATGAGTCTTGCTCGCTGCCGGCATACACCATCGTACCCAATGTGTCTGACATCCCGAACTTGGTAACCATATCGCGTGCCATTTTCGTTGCACGTTCAAAGTCGTTCGACGCACCGGTAGACATCTGATTCATGAAAATTTCTTCGGCAATACGGCCACCGAACAAAATCGAAATATCTTCCAGCATCTTGTCTTTGTAATTGCTGATACGGTCGTGCTCAGGCAATTGCCAGGTCAGGCCCAACGCCCAGCCACGCGGCATAATCGTCACTTTGTGCACCGGGTCGGCTTTTGGCAACAGCTTAGCCACCACTGCATGACCAGACTCATGGTAAGCCGTGTTCAAACGCTCTTCTTCACGCATGACCATAGACTTGCGCTCAGGACCCATGAAGATTTTGTCTTTGGCATCTTCAAAGTCCTGCATGTCGACAGTGCGCTTGTTACGGCGCGCAGCAAACAAGGCTGCTTCATTCACCAGGTTAGCCAAATCCGCACCGCTGAAACCAGGTGTACCACGGGCAAGGATGTCCGCTTTCACGTCCGGATCAATCGGCACCTTACGCATATGCACATTCAGAATCTGCTCGCGGCCTTTGATATCTGGCAAGCCCACCATCACCTGGCGGTCAAAACGGCCTGGACGCAACAAAGCTTTATCCAGTACATCGGCACGGTTAGTTGCAGCAATCACAATCACACCAGAGTTGGCTTCAAAACCGTCCATCTCCACCAGCATCTGGTTCAGGGTTTGTTCACGCTCATCATTACCACCGCCAGTACCGGCACCACGATGACGGCCAACGGCGTCGATTTCGTCAATAAACACGATACAAGGCGAGTTTTTCTTGGCGGTTTCAAACATGTCACGCACACGCGCAGCACCGACACCGACAAACATTTCTACAAAGTCAGAACCGGAGATACTGAAGAACGGTACTTTAGCCTCACCCGCAATGGCGCGTGCCAGCAAAGTTTTACCTGTCCCTGGCGGGCCAACCATCAATACGCCACGTGGAATACGGCCACCCAGTTTCTGGAATTTGCTTGGGTCTTTGAGGAACTCAACCAGTTCAGCCACTTCTTCCTTGGCTTCATCGCAACCGGCCACATCAGCAAACGTCGTGCTGTTGTTAGATTCATCTAATTGACGCGCCTTGCTCTTGCCAAATGAGAATGGACCACCGCCCTTGCCGCCACCTTGCATCTGGCGCATAAAGAAAATCCAGACGCCGATCAGGAGAATCATCGGGAACCAGGAAACGAAGATGCTCATGAGCATGGATTCATGCTCTTCTGGTTTGGCTTCGACGATCACATTGTTTTTCAGCAGGTCAGACACCAGCCATGGATCAGAAGGCGTGAAGGTATCGTAGTTTTTACCTTCGTTGGTCGTCACATGTAATGAGCGGCCATCAATCTGGACTTTTGCAACACGGCCATCCCTGACCTCTTGCATAAACTGTGAGTAAACCACTTGACCACTACTTCTGCCGGTGCCGTTAAATTGATTAAATACCGTCATCAGCAACAAAGCGATCGCTACCCAAATCGCGATATTTTTCAATAGATTATTCAAGGTGGTTCCTTAATTTAAAATCGAAAGGCAGGGAAGTCCCTATCTGGAACAATGGAGGCAAAACCAAACTTTTCAAGCCTTTGATGGCATTGTATACCCAATTTTTTGCTTATGCGACGAAACTAAACGCAAAAAAGCATTGCAATTCAAGGTTTACGTTGCAATCCCAGCAAATACACTTCACTGCTGCGATCACGCGAGGCTTTGGGTTTACGTGTCACCACTTTTTCAAATTGGCCACGCATTTGCTTCACAATTTCCTCAAATCCGCTGCCAATAAATACTTTGACCAGGAAATTGCCCCCCGGTTTCAGCCATTGCTGACAAAAATCCAGCGCCAGCTCGGTGAGGTAGGTCGCGCCCGCTTGGTCAACATCTTTCAACCCACTCATATTCGGCGCCATATCGGCAATCACCAGATCCACCGGTTTGCCATTGAGAGAAGCCTCCAGTTTCTTGAGCACCACCTCTTCACGAAAATCGCCGCAAATAAACTCCACGCCGGGAATCGGGTGCATGTCCAGAATATCCAGCGCAATCACCCGCCCCTGACCTTTGATACGTTGCATCGCGACCTGTGACCAGCTCCCTGGGGTGGAGCCCAAGTCAACCACTGTCATACCGGGCTTAATCAGTTTGTCTTTGTCGTCAATCTCCAGCAACTTATACGCAGCGCGTGCGCGATAGCCTTCTTTTTGCGCGCGTTTCACGAACTCGTCGTTCAAATGTTCCTGCATCCAGGCTTTGCTGGTTTTAGAGGGTTTCATAGGGGGAATTCCTGCTTCATGCTAAAATACTGATTGTTATCAAGGAAATTTTTGCATGCAATTAAACAGCAAACAAATCGCTTATTTACGTGGCCTGGCACACAATTTAAACCCGGTTGTCATGATAGGCAACAATGGCCTGACAGACGCCGTCTTAAAAGAAATTGATGTCAGCCTCAACGCGCACGAACTGATTAAAGTACAAGTGGCCGGCGATGATCGCGAACTACGTAAATCATTGCTGACTGACATTGCGGATAAAACCAGTGCAATTGCCGTGCACCACATTGGCAAACAATTGGTGTTTTACCGCGCCAGCGAAACGGTTAAGGCTTCTGCCAAAATCGTGATTCCAAAGCTGTAACATTAAACTACATAATAAAAAACGCGCTACTGAAAGCGCGTTTTTTATTTGTGCCTAGCTGGATTTAATCACCAGCCAGACACCTAGTAAACACTCGACCAGGTAGGCAATACTGGCAATACCGTGCCAGGTTTTAAAACGGCTGGCGAACACGCTTTGCATCACATCATTGGGCAAGGCACTGGCTTTTAACTGCGCCAGCAGCGGCTGTATGCCAAACTCGCCGATCAACACCAGCACCCACATCAGGAACACCACCCAGAACAAGCCCTGCTTGAACGCGGAGAAGCCATCATTTGCCAGGCGCTGAATAAGCAACCACAAGCCACTGGCCAAACCGATATAACTGACGATGGTAAACAATTTTCCAGCCACCAGGCCTGCCAACTGGCGATCAGGAATAGTTTGGAACAGGACGCTGGCGGTAATGGCCGTCATCCATAATGCCCCTACCCACGCTGTGAGTAACAGCGGGCTAATCCAACCGGTCAGTCCTGCTTGTTTGGCCATGGCCATGCACTCCTAAATATAGAGCACTTCAATAATTTCGTACTCTTTCACACCACCTGGTGACTGCACTTCAACCACTTCGCCTTCGGACTTGCCAATCAGGCCACGCGCAATTGGCGAGCTGACAGAAATCTTGCCATTTTTGATGTCAGCTTCATCTTCGCCAACGATCTGATAGGTTTTGGCATCGCCTGAATCCAGATCTTCAAAACGCACGGTTGCACCAAACACGACGCGGCCTTCCGCGTTCAACATGGTTGGATCAATGATTTGCAAATTAGACAGCTTACCTTCCAGCTCGGAGATACGGCCTTCAATAAAGCTCTGACGCTCTTTGGCAGATTCGTATTCAGCATTCTCGGACAAGTCACCCTGCGCACGCGCTTCAGCAATCGCCTGGATAATATTCGGGCGATCTACCGCACGCAAACGTTGCAATTCTTCTTTGAGCAATTCTGCACCAAGCACGGTGACAGGAATTTGATGTACTGCCATGTTGAAATACCTTCAAAAAATGAGTATAAAAAAAATAAACCACACCCGAATGAGCGTGGCTTATTTCAAATATCAATTAAGCCAAGTTTAAGTTAAGCAAGGCGTTTGTGCAAGTCTTGCACAGAATAGACATTCATGTCCTTGCTTTGCGCCATGCCGATACATGCGGCGCGTGCACCTGCCAGGGTCGTGTAATAGGTGACCTTGTTTTGCAGGGCGCTGCGACGAATCTCATAAGAATCGGTAATGGCTTTCTTATCTTCAGTCACATTGACAATCAAGCTGATCTCATCGTTCTTGATCATATCGACAATGTGCGGCCTGCCTTCGGCCACTTTATTCACTGGCGACACGTCCAAACCTTGTTCTGACAGGGCACGAGCCGTGCCTTTAGTCGCCACCAGGGTGAAGCCCAGTTTGACCAGGTCTTTGGCGATGTCGATTACTTTGGCATGGTCTTCGTTGCGCACGCTGATAAATGCTTTGCCGCCAGTTGGCATTTTCACCGAAGCACCCAGTTGTGATTTCACAAATGCTTCAGCAAAGGTCGTACCCACGCCCATGACTTCACCGGTAGATTTCATTTCTGGTCCCAGAATGGTATCTACCCCCGGGAACTTGATGAACGGGAACACGGCTTCTTTGACTGAGTAATAAGGTGGCACCACTTCTTTGGTCACCCCTTGTGATTTCAGTGATTGGCCAGCCATGCAACGCGCGGCAATCTTCGCCAGTTGCAAGCCACAGGCTTTGGAGACGAACGGCACCGTGCGTGAGGCACGCGGGTTCACTTCCAGCACATAAACGACTTCGCCCTGCTCGGTATTCTGCACGGCAAACTGTACGTTCATCAGCCCCTTCACGCCCAACGCTTTGGCCATTTGCACGGTTTGCTTGCGCAACTCGTCCTGCAGGCTGTCGCTCAGGCTGTAAGGTGGCAATGAACAGGCAGAGTCGCCTGAGTGCACACCGGCTTGCTCCACGTGCTGCATGATACCGCCGATCAACACGTCTTCACCGTCGCTCAATGCATCCACGTCGACTTCAATCGCGTCATTGAGGAAACGATCCAGTAATACCGGGGATTCGTTAGACACTTTTACCGCCTCGCGCATATAGCGCTCGAGCTGGCTTTGCTCATGCACGATTTCCATCGCACGGCCACCCAATACATAAGATGGACGCACCACCAATGGGTAACCAATCTCAGTCGCCAGGCGAATCGCCTCTTCTGGCGCACGTGCAGTACGGTTAGGTGGCTGTTTCAGGTTGAGGTTGTGCAACATCTGCTGGAAACGCTCACGGTCTTCCGCACGGTCAATCGCGTCTGGAGTGGTACCAATGATAGGCACACCGGCCTTTTCCAGGTCACGCGCTAATTTCAATGGTGTTTGACCGCCGTATTGCACAATCACGCCCACCGGTTTTTCAATATTGACGATCTCGAGTACATCTTCCAACGTGACTGGCTCGAAGTACAAACGGTCAGAAGTATCGTAATCGGTAGAGACGGTCTCCGGGTTACAGTTCACCATAATGGTTTCGTAACCATCTTCGCGCATGGCGAAAGCCGCGTGTACACAGCAATAGTCAAACTCAATACCCTGGCCAATACGGTTAGGGCCACCGCCCAATACCATGATCTTTTTGTTATTGGTTGGCTGTGATTCGCACTCTTCTTCATAAGTGGAATACATATACGCCGTGTTGGTGGCGAACTCTGCCGCACAGGTATCCACGCGTTTGTACACCGGACGCACATTCAGCGCCTGGCGGAACGCGCGCACCGCATGTTGGTCGGTGTTCAGCAATTTAGCCAAACGGCGGTCAGAGAAGCCTTTACGTTTGAGTCTGAACAAAGTTTCCTTGTTCAAATCTGCCAATGATTTTACTGACAGCGACTGCTCCAACTTGATGATTTCTTCAATCTGCACCAGGAACCAGCGATCGATTTTTGTGATGTCGAAAATCTCGGCAACGCTCATGCCCAAACGGAAGGCGTCAGCCACATACCAGATACGCTCAGGACCTGGCTCGCCCATTTCCTTGACGATGCGGTCTTTGTCATCGGTCACAGAATCCAAGCCATCTACGCCCACTTCCAGGCCACGCAGGGCTTTCTGGAAGGATTCCTGGAAGCTACGGCCCATGGCCATGACTTCGCCTACAGACTTCATCTGTGTGGTCAGGCGGCTATCGGCCTGCGGGAATTTCTCGAACGCAAACCGTGGCACTTTGGTCACCACATAGTCAATCGATGGCTCAAACGAAGCAGGCGTCTGACCACCCGTGATTTCGTTGCGCAATTCGTCCAGGGTAAAGCCCACCGCCAGCTTGGCGGCCACTTTGGCAATCGGGAAACCCGTGGCTTTAGAAGCCAGGGCGGATGAACGCGACACACGCGGGTTCATTTCGATCACGATCATGCGGCCATCGTCCGGGTTGATGGCGAACTGCACGTTAGAACCGCCGGTATCCACTCCGATTTCACGCAGCACTGCCAAAGAGGCATTACGCATGATCTGGTATTCTTTGTCGCTCAAGGTTTGCGCTGGCGCGACAGTGATACTGTCACCCGTGTGCACACCCATCGGGTCCAGGTTTTCAATCGAGCAGATGATGATACAGTTGTCCGCTTTGTCGCGTACCACTTCCATCTCATACTCTTTCCAACCCAGCAGTGACTCTTCAATCAGCAATTCGTTAGTTGGTGAAGCATCCAGGCCACGCTCGCAAATCGCGATAAATTCTTCGCGGTTATAAGCAATCCCGCCACCGCTACCACCCATAGTGAATGAAGGACGGATAATCGCCGGGTAACCAATCGTTGCCTGCACTTGCAAGGCTTCTTCCAGGCTATGCGCAATGGCAGAACGTGCAGAACCCAGACCGATTTTGGTCATGGCTTCTTTAAATTTCTGGCGGTCTTCCGCTTTATCAATGGCTTCTTTAGAAGCACCAATCAGCTCAACATTGAATTTTTGCAAGACGCCATGCTTGTCCAAGTCCAACGCACAGTTGAGTGCAGTTTGGCCGCCCATGGTTGGCAGCAAAGCATCAGGACGCTCTTTCTCGATGATCTTTTCCACCATCTGCCAGGTGATTGGCTCGATGTAGGTTGCGTCGGCCATTTCCGGGTCGGTCATGATAGTCGCGGGGTTTGAGTTCACCAGAATGACGCGATAACCCTCTTCACGCAAAGCCTTACAGGCTTGCGCACCAGAATAGTCGAACTCACAGGCCTGCCCAATGACAATGGGACCGGCACCGATAATCAGAATACTTTTAATGTCAGTTCTTTTTGCCATTAGATGGACTTTCTTTCTTGCATTAACTGGATAAAGCGGTCAAACAACACGCTCATTTCTTGCGGGCCAGGGCTTGCTTCCGGATGACCCTGGAAGCTGAATGCTGGCTTGTCTGTACGTGTAATACCTTGCAGGCTGCCATCGAACAAGGACACATGCGTCACCTTGACATTGGCTGGCAAGGTGGCAGGATCAGCCGCAAAACCATGGTTCTGGCTGGTGATATACACGCGCTTGCTTTCAACATCCTGCACCGGATGGTTAGCGCCGTGGTGACCAAACTTCATCTTCAGGGTTTTAGCGCCGCTAGCCAAAGCCAGCAACTGGTGACCCAGGCAAATACCAAAAGTTGGGATACCTGTATCAACCAGTGTTTTAATCGCGCTAATCGCGTAATCGCATGGCTCCGGGTCACCGGGGCCGTTAGACAGGAAAATACCATCAGGTTTGTAGGCCAGCGCTTGCTCAGCAGTTGCCTGCGCTGGCAAGACGGTGACTTTACAGCCACGGGAAACCAGCATGCGCAGAATGTTACGTTTGACACCGTAGTCAAAGGCCACCACGTGGAACTGCGCGTCAGCTGTTTTGCTGAAGCCAGAACCCAATTGCCACTCGGCTTCTGTAAACTCGTAAGGCTGGGTACAGCTGACCACTTTGGCCAGGTCCATACCTGCCAGGCCTGGGAAACCATTCGCCAGGGCCAGGGCTTGCGCTTCATCAACAGATTCACCCGCCATGATACAGCCCGCTTGTGCGCCTTTTTCGCGCAGAATACGGGTCAGTTTGCGGGTATCGATATCAGCAATGGCCACCACATTATTGGCATTGAGATAATCGGAGAGATTTTGTTCACTGCGGAAATTGCTTTCCAATAAGGGCAAGTCACGAATAATCAGACCCGCAGCATAGACTTTGCCTGACTCGACATCTTCACTATTGGTACCGTAGTTACCAATGTGCGGATAAGTCAGTGTCACAATTTGTTCGGTGTAGGATGGATCAGTCAGAATTTCCTGATATCCGGTGATAGATGTATTGAACACCACTTCACCGACCGTATGACCGGAAGCGCCAATGCTAATGCCCTTAAAAACAGTTCCATCTGCTAACACTAAAATCGCTGGAATTGTTTTTGACACCTTTAGCTCCTTAAGTTTGATACGAAACACATCGTTTAGAGGGTTCATCGCATCGCCAGAAACCGGGTTCAAGCTGCGGTGAATAGATGTGCAAAACGGGAAAAGCTTTTTGGACTCTTCCCGTTCAGAATTAAAGCATTATAGCGCAAATCGACCGCCCACTCAAGGGCAACTCACAGGCAAATCTTGCTTTTGTGACGCAAGCCAGGCAGGCATTAGGCGCCTGCTAAAAATCAGTTTTTATCAAACCCCAGCACATCACGCATATCAAACAAACCTTGTGGCTTCTCCGCCAAAAATTTGGCTGCACGCAATGCGCCCTGGGCAAACGTGGCGCGGCTCGAGGCCTTGTGCGTCAGCTCTACGCGCTCACCCACCCCCGCCAGCACCACAGTGTGATCACCAACCACATCGCCACCACGCAAGGTCGCAAAACCAATGGTGCCGGCCTCGCGCTCGCCGGTCACGCCTTCACGTGCGTATACCGCACAATCTTTAAGTGCTTTATCAATGCCTTTAGCAGCAGCTTCGCCCAATCGCAACGCAGTGCCAGAAGGTGCATCCACCTTGTGGCGGTGATGCATTTCCACCACCTCAATATCATAGCCCTCATTGAGTACGCGTGCCGCTTGCTCAACCAGGTTGATCAACAAAGTCACGCCCACACTCATATTCGGCGCGAACACCACGCCAATTTTTTTGGCGGCTGCTTCAATACTGGCTTTCTCAGCCTCATTAAACCCAGTGGTGCCAATGACCAGCTTCACATTCGCTTGCTGGCAGGCTTGCAAATATTGCATGCTAGCCTCAGGGCGAGTGAAATCCACCAGCACATCTGCACCCTGTAAGGCCGCAGCAATATCCGAGGTAATTTTGACATCGGTCTGCTTGCCGAACTGCTCACCCGCATCGCGCCCTATCATAGCGCTCTCAGCACGATCCAATGCAGCATGCAGTTGCAAACCACTGTCAGAAAAAACACCCTCTAATAAAGCATGCCCCATACGACCAGACACACCTGCAATCACAACTTTCAACATCACTCGCTCAATCATTCTTTATTTAATAATGGGTTAAAACCCGATTTGTTCCAATACACCGTCTAGATGCTCAGCGCTACCTTCAGGTGCAGTCACTTGCTGACTACCAGATGCCGCTTCAGCACCAGAAGCAGCCTTTTCACGCACAATCAACCAACGCTGGGTAGCCGCATCCAGTTGCAACTCCAAACGTTTAGACATCTCGTCACGGTAGGATTTTGCGGCGTATTTTTGCGTGAATGTCACCACCGCCGCGTCTCCTGTACGGGAAACATTGAGGTTGCTGATATCCAGGCTGATTTTACCCTGCTGCGGAGACAGGCGTTTTTTACGCTGCGCCTCCCAGGCGGCACGATTAGGCAAACCCTCTGGCACAAAAGCAGGAGAATAGGCCGCAAAATAGGCATTCGTATTCTTGCTACGCCAAGCTTGCGCCCATGCCTGCACCGCTGACTCAACGCCGCTATCTACTGTCGCAGTTGGCGCCACGGATGCTTCTGCCACCACCACTGACTCAGAGGCGCTCACTTTCGGTAGATCCGCCACAGGCACGGCGGCTGCACCAGCCAAAGGCGTGACACGCTCACGCGTGATCAACCAGCGCTTCAGTGATGAGTCATAACGCATTTCCAAGGTTTTCGTCAGCTCATCCTTATAAGATTTAGCCGCATACTTCTGCTCAAAATGCACAGTAGCAATCGCAGCCGTGCCTTCACGTTGCACTTGAATATTATTCAATACCAGGGTGATCGCCCCCTGACCAGCCGACAAACGCTGCTTACGTTGCGCTTCCCAGGCTTTTTTGGATGGTAAGCCTTCTGGCACAAAGTCAGGCGCGTAGGCAGCCAGATAGTTTTTAATATCCTTGCTACGCCAGGCTTGCGCCCAGGCAGCCACCGCCTGATTAATTTCATCATCACCAGCAGGCACTTCCTGCGCGACCACGGGTGCAGGCTCAACGGCTTTGGCCGCTGCTTGCGGTGCTTTAGCCGCCAGAGTAGCTGTAGGCGGAACAACAGGTGCCACTTCCTTCACGATAGATTTCGCTGGCGGCGGTGGTGGCAGTTCCGGCTCAGGTTCGGGCTCTGGCAGTTGCTCGGCCACAAACGTCGGTGACGGTTCAGCCGCATGCTCAGCCTTAGGTGCAACCCCCTTCTCAGTCACCTGATGGGCTTCAGCGTCTGTCGCTGGCGCATTGGCTTCAGCCATATTGCCTTTGACCATTTCCTGCTCGGTTGGCACTACTGGCGCCACATACTCCCCTTCAGGAATATAGGGGATCACTTCATCATCTTCAACAGCAGCCACTGCAGTCGACTTGGCAACCGGGGCTTGTTTAGACTCCGCAGGTTTCACAGCAGCAGCGGCTACGGTAGCGGCGGCAGCCACAGGCGCCACCACACTCTTAGCGGCCACAGAGCCTGCCTTCACTGGCGGTGGCAACACAGGTTCGGGAGCCGCAGTTGCCGTTGGCGCGACAACAGGGGCCTCTTTAAATACGGGTGGAGGCTCTACAGTATCCGCAATTTTCGCCGCCATTTCTTGATCATTTGCAGCAGCCTTAGCTTGATACTCCCCTTCAGGAATATGCGGCACAATCTCTTCTTCTGTGACAGCTTTTTCTGCCGTCGCTTGAACAGCAGGCACACTGCTGGCGGCTGCTTGCACTTTGGCCACATCGGTCGCGGTCGCTTCTGCCGCAGCACCTTCTTCGGCTTTCCAGAACTTCAGCTTATCGGTCCAACCCTGCTCTTTTTCTGCTTCCACTTTTTTCTGTGGCAACTCTGCAATGGTTTTCACATCAGGATTTTCTGCTGACGGAATCACATCCCCACGTACGGAAACCAGGCTGTCCTTGTCAAAATCAAGAATCACGCGGCGCTTTTCAACAATGGCGCCCTGTTTGCGCAACTCGTAAAAATAATCCCAGCGATTATCACGGAAACTATCTACAATGAGCGGGGTCCCCATAATGTAGCGCACTTGTGATCGCGTCATGCCCGGGCGCAACTGCAACAGCATTTTGGAGGTCACGACGTTGCCTTGCTGAACTTCCATCTTGAACGGCTTAAGTGAAGGAAGTTTGGCACCGCACCCACTCTCCAGTGATGCGACAGCCAACACAAATAAGATAGAATTACGCATTGGATTCACTTTATAATCGGTATTATTGAGAATAATCATTAATATACCACGTAGTTTCGCCAATCCAGTACGGCAGGCAACTTAAGGCGTGACAAAACTTAACGACAGACAACACCAATGGACAAAACCTATGCATGATCCCAAAGAACTTAAAAATGCAGGCCTCAAAGCCACGCTACCGCGTCTGAAAATTCTGGAGCTGTTTGAAAATAGCGAACAGCGCCACCTGTCTGCGGAAGACATTTACAAAATCATGATCACCAACGGCGAAGACGTTGGCCTGGCCACGGTGTATCGTGTATTAACCCAGTTTGAACAGGCTGGCTTGCTGGTGCGCCACCACTTTGAAAGTGGCAAAGCCGTGTTTGAAATGAACGAAGGCAGCCATCACGACCATATTGTTTGCGTCAAATGTGGTCGCGTTGAAGAGTTTTACGATGAAGAAATTGAAAAAAGACAAAAAGCAGCCGCTGAAAAATATGGTTTCAGCATGCAAGACCACTCACTGACCATTTATGGTTTGTGCAAAAAACAACCTTGCACTGAATAATCACTTCACGCATGGGTCGATGCTCGCTGGCGGGCATTGACCCATCACATGCCCGCTTGCCTGAACACTCACCTAGCATACCCGAACATCACACGACCGGATTTGCACCCGTCGCCAATCCTGATGCGCGCATCCTCATTCTAGGCACATTGCCTGGCATCGCATCGCTCAGACAGCAACAATACTACGCACACCCGCAAAATGCCTTCTGGCGGATATTGGAGCAACTATTCAACATCCCGGCACAGGCAGCCTATCACGTGCGCTGCCAATCCGCACAGGATCAAGGACTGGCCATCTGGGACGTGTGCCACTCCGCACAGCGCATGGGTAGTTTGGACAGTAACATCCAGAGCAACAGCATTGTCGCCAACCACATCCATCAATTACTGGCTGATTGTCCACGCATCCGATTAATCGCACTCAACGGCCAGGCTGCCGCCCAATTATTCAAAAAACATATCCGGCCCGCACCTGAAATTGAAACGGTTATTTTGCCGTCGACCAGTCCTGCCAATGCCAGGCTAAGATTCGAAGAAAAACTGGCACAGTGGGCCATATTGAAACAGGCGTGTGAAAACAGCATCGCTGACAACAACTCACCCTAATCAATGCAAAATAATGCTGTGCACGTGATGAGGCAATCCCCCTCTATAGCAGCAGAGGAAACCTAAACAAAAATAAAATACCAGGAATAAATAAAAACAGCGCTTGTAGATAATTGCTAGATGGCTGCGCCCGGCAAATTAGGCCAGATTTGCCTGTAACATTTCCCGCGCATGATCGCGCGTGGTCTCGGTGATCTGCAAGCCACCCAGCATGCGGGCAACCTCCTCCACACGCTCGCTGGCATCCAGTGTGCGAATCCTGCTCAAGGTCGTGCCCTGCTGCTCGGACTTGCTGACCTGCCAATGCTGCTGTGCCTGCGCCGCCACTTGCGCCAAATGGGTAATCACCAGTACCTGCCTATGCTGCCCCAACTGGCTCAATAATTTGCCAACCACCTCGGCGACGCCACCGCCGATACCCACATCCACTTCATCAAAAATCATGCAGGGCACGGTGCCTAATGAGGCCGTGGTCACCTGCAAGGCCAGGCTAATACGTGATAACTCGCCACCCGAAGCGACTTTATTGAGTGGGCGCGGCTCCACCCCGGCATGACCAGCAACCAAAAACTCAACCTGTTCCAGACCATGTGCTGCGGGCTCGCCTGGCGTTAACGCAACCGCAAACTGCCCCCCTTTTAATGACAAGGCCTGCATTTGCTCGGTAATGGTTTTTGCTAATTGATTGGCGGCTTGCTGTCTCGCAGCGGAGAGCGCCACAGCCTGCGCCTGATAGCTTTGCCATGCGGCTTGCACCTGTTTTGCCAAGGCACCATCATCGGCAAAGCCCTCCAGCTCAGCCATGCGGCTCAATTGCGCCGCCAACAAATCTGGCAACTCGTCCGGCTTGACCCTGAACTTGCGGGCAACGCCATGAGTCGCCTGTATGCGCGCCTCGACTTCTGCCAGACGCGCTGGGTCCAACTCACTTTTTTGCAGGTAGCGATTCAGCGCACGACTGGCTTCCTCCAGTTGCACCACAGCAGAATCCAATGTTTCAAGCATCGGCTGCAAGCCTGCATCCATCGTTTGCAACTCGGCCAGCTTCGCTTGTGCTTGCGACAATAAATCCAGCGCATTCACTTCATCGCCTTCGCTCATCATCTGCAAACTGGTTTCCATGCCACTGAGCAAACTGGCGCCATTGCTTAACCGCACATGCTCCTGCTGCAATGTCGCCCATTCTTCAACCACAAATCCCAACTGCTTTAACTCACGCGTGCTATCACGCAGCACGGCCAGTTCGTCAGCAAACTGGCTGGCATTTTTCTCGTAAGCTAATTGCTGTTGATGCAATTGCGACCAGTCTTTGTAAAGCCTGCCCACTTGTTTTGCCAACGGCGCGGCTTGCGCATAGGCGTCCAGTATCTCGCGCTGGGTGACAATTTTAAGCAAAGAGTGATGTGCATTCTGACTATAGATATCAATCAGGGTTTCGCCGATCTCCCGCAGTTGGCCGACCGTGGCTGAAGCGCCATTGATAAATGCGCGGCTACGGCCATCGGCATAAATCACCCGGCGTAAAATAAGCGCATCATCGACGTCAATTTCTTGTGCCTGTAACCATTCGCGTGCCGCTAAATTCTTTGCAATATCAAAGGTAGTAGAAATCTCTGCCTTTTCGCAACCTTTACGCGTCACGTCGCCCTCATTACGCGCGCCCAGGCTTAACGACAAAGCATCAATCAAGATGGATTTTCCCGCACCGGTTTCACCGGTAAGGGCGGTATATCCTGCTGAGAACTCGAGTTCCAGCGTATCAACAATGACAAAATCTCGGATAGAAAGGGCTTGTAGCATGGGTTATCAGCGCGGGCTTGTTTAGCCCCAGTTTAATTTGTTACGCAACATATCAAAATAGCAATAATCTTTAGGATGCACCAGTTGGATTTGCTGTGGTGCACGTTCAATGCGCACATGATCACCCACCATCAATGGATACTGCCCTTGGCCGTCATAACTGATCTGGGCATCGGCTGCATTGACCACGATGACCTCAATCACGCTGCAAGCAGGCACCGTAATTGGCCGATAGCTCAATGTGTGTGGGCTAATTGGCACGATAGAAATCGCTTCGAGGTCGGGGTGCATAATCGGGCCACCGGCAGACAACCCATAAGCAGTCGTGCCCGTTGGCGTGGTTAAAATCAGGCCATCAGAGCGCTGGCGCGAGACAAATTGCCCATCCACATGTACTTCCAGCTCAATCAGGCGAAAGGCGCTTTTAATCACCACATCATTCAAGGCAACAGTGTGCTCGATGGCTACTCCGGCACGGGTAACCACAGATTGCAGCAACATGCGCGATTCGAGTTGATGCTCACCCTGCAGGATCTTATCAATCTCAACCAGCATATGATCCGTTTGTAAATCGGTCAAAAAACCCAGGCGCCCACGGTTAATGCCGATCAGCGGCACACCAGTATCACGCAAAGCTCGCCCCACACTCAGCATGGTGCCATCACCACCCATGACAATCACCAGGTCAGCCTTGGTGCCGATATCCTCCAGGCTGGCCAGTTCAAAGCCTTCATCATCTACAAACTGTGCCGTGCGTTCTTCAATGCAAACATGCAAGCCGCGCGACAACAGATGATGCGCCAAACGGGTCAAATCACTTTGCATGTGCTGCAAGGCGGTGGCGTCCATGTATTTTCCAACAATGGCGACTGAGCGGAATGTAGATTGCATGGCCGCATTAAAGCATAGAAGCCCACAACTGAAAAGCGCAAGGGGCTGTTATCCTGAGCGTAAATGGTGCAAAATTTCAAACACGGCAACAAGGTGGTTAAAAGTGGATAAACGCGCGCAAATTTTGCTAAAAACGCTGGTCGAACATTACATCAGCGAAGGTCAACCCATAGGCTCACGTACCCTGCTCCAGCATTCAGGACTGGATGTCAGTCCGGCGACCATCCGCAACGTCATGAGCGACCTCGAACAATTAGGGTTTATCACCAGTCCGCACACCTCTTCTGGCCGTGTGCCGACCAAAAAAGGTTACCGCCTGTTTGTAGACTCGCTCATGACCGTACAGCCGATAGACCAGCGCGCCGTGGCGCAACTTAAAACCGGGCTGACGTCGCCCAATCCGCAGGCACTGATTAACAGCGCAGCCGACATGCTGTCGCAACTGACGCAGTTTGCCGGATTGGTGATGATTCCCAAGCGTACACGTAACGTGTTGAAACACCTGGAGTTTTTGCACTTAAATGATAAAAAAATCCTGGTCATCCTGGTCACTGAAGATGGCCAGGTGCAAAATCGCATTTTGCTCACTGACAAAGCCTTTAGCGCCAGCGAACTAACTGCCGCCAGCAATTACTTTAATAGCCATTGCCGCGGGCTTTCGCTCGAAGAAGTACAAGCCAAACTCAAGCAAGAACTACAGCAGATGCAGGTGGACATTAACCGCCTGATGTCCGCCGCGCTTGAAGCCGCCAGCCAGCCAGAATCCTCTGAGCAGGAAACGGTGGTGATTGCTGGCGAACGCAATCTGCTGCAAGTCGATGAACTCTCGACCAACGTCGGCAGCCTGCGCAAACTGTTTGAGATTTTTGAACGCCGCACGGCCCTGATGCAATTGCTGGACCATAGCCAGCGCGCGGATGGCGTACAGATTTTTATCGGTGGCGAGAGCGGCTACCTGCCGCTGGACGAATGCAGCCTGGTGACCTCCCCCTATGAAGTCGATGGCCAGGTCGTTGGCACACTGGGCGTCATTGGCCCAACGCGTATGGCTTACGAGCGCATTATCCCGATTGTGGACGTGACGGCTAAACTGCTGTCAAACGCCCTATCCAACCAGTAGCCTGCTTCTTTACATTTGTCAGAGAGTTCTGACAGTACTATCAGCTTTAATCTGCTACAACAGAAATGGTCACATGCTTATACTGACCCCACTATTTATTCATTGTGGAGAGATCAAATGAACAGCGCCTATCAAAAATCTTTGCCTAAATCCCTGATCTGGACAGCCTTGTTAGTGCTGTGCCTGAGCACGACCGCCTGTGGCTCCATGAGTACGCGTGGCAAAAGTACCGCCTTAGGCGCTGGTATCGGTGCGGTTGGTGGTGCCGTGTTAACTGGCGGTAGCGCGATTGGTACGGTTGGGGGTGCTGCCATCGGTGGCGTGATTGGTAACCAGATCGACAAAAAATAATCCTCTTTTGCAGCCACTGGTGAAAGCCAGTGGCTGTCGCACTTTTTTAGGTAGCATGCGTCATAAGGGCATTTAATCGCTTAAAATGTCCTTATGACTTATTACCAGCCAGAGCCTGCCTACACCCACGGCAGCCAACCAAAAGTGGGAATTCTGTTAGCCAACCTGGGCACACCAGAGGCACCCACAGCTCAAGCATTACGACCCTATTTAAAGCAATTCCTCATGGACAGGCGTGTGGTTGAAATTCCGCGCCTGATCTGGTGGTGCATCCTGCACGGCATTATTCTGGTCATCCGCCCTAAAAAATCGGCTGAAAAATACGCCAGCATCTGGCACAAAGACGGCTCACCGCTCATGGTTTACGCCGTGCAGCAAAAAAAATTATTGCAAGGTTATCTGTCACAAAAGATTAACTCGCCATTTGCGGTTGAACTCGGCATGACCTACGGCAACCCCAGCATGCAAAGCGCGATTGAATCATTAAAAGCACAAGGCTGCGACCGCATTCTAGTGTTCCCACTCTACCCACAATATGCCGCCAGTAGCACTGCCGCCGCGTTAGACGCTGTGTGGCGCGTGCTACTTAAAATGCGCAATGTGCCTGCTATCCGCACCATCAAGCACTACCATGACCATCCGCGCTATATTCAAGCGCTGGCCGGCCATATTCAGGCCTACTGGAAACTGCACGGCAAACCAGAAAAACTGGTCATGAGCTTTCACGGCGTGCCTAAATTCCACCTGCTTAAAGGTGATCCTTACCACTGCGAGTGTCACAAAACGGCACGCCTGCTGGCAGAGGCTTTAGGCTTAAGCAAAGCGCAATACGAAGTCGCCTTCCAATCCCGCTTTGGCCGCCAGGAATGGCTACAGCCTTACCTCGCAAATACGCTGGATGCCCTTGGAAAGCAACACCTTAAACGCATAGACGTCGTCTGCCCCGGCTTTAGCAGCGACTGTCTGGAAACCCTGGAAGAAATTGCCATGGAAGGTAAACACTTATTCCAGTCTGTGGGCGGTGGCGAGTACCACTATATTACGGCACTGAATAGTGAACCTGTGTGGATAGAAGCAATGCGCGATATTGCACTGGAGCATTTGCAGGGTTGGGTCAGTGATGAGTTTGACCCTGTGAAAACAGCGGATGAATTACAAGCTAGTAAGCAACGTGCATCGGAAATGGGATACAGAAACTAGTTCTAAGCATCTAGTTACACAACTCGAATCCGATTAAACCAATTGTTTTTATTGAATATGATGAGAGTGAAATGTCTAAAAAAAATCACCATGAATATCAAAATGCAAATCATTGGGATGAAGTTTTTGACAGGGAGTTTTCAAAAGAATCAGATAGAGCTGCAGTCATTCTAGCTGGCTCTATGTGTGAAAATGCTCTTGGACAGTTATTGAGAATCTCACTAGTGGCTTCTCCAACATCTAATGATGAGTTAATGGATGGGGCTAATGCTCCACTATCGACTTTTAGTGCAAAGATTAATGCTTGCTACAGAATAGGCTTAATTAGTCGTCAATTCACTCGTGACCTTCATCTAATCCGCTCAATTAGAAATAAGTTCGCTCATAACATCTCAGGCTGCTCATTTGACGAAAGTTCGGTAAGATCCCAAGTCCTAGAGCTTGCAAAATCTTCAGGCTTCTTAGAAAGAAATCCAAATTTGCGCCACGCACACTTCCCTGAAGGCGTAAGAGGAGATTTTATGGCATGTGCATCTTGGATGCTCTACTCCATAAATTTGCAAATTGAGCATGCTAGTTCAATGGAAGAAGCTGAACTTGAGTTTGGTTATGATATTTCATTGAATGAAGAAGACGATTTAAATTTAAAGGTAACAAAAAAACATAAAAAAGTAAAAAACCCAAAAAGCAGTATTCCGCACGCCTAGGTCGGGCTCATTACAGTCGGACGTTTTGAACTATCCACAAACTACAAAAGGTACTGAGCATGATCCTATATAAGCCTTACTCCTGGCCAGAGACACTCCATCACCGTTGACAGGACAAAATTTAGTCCTTATTATACCCTTAAAACATTTAAGGGGTTGCCATGTCACTCGCAGAAAATATCCGGCCGATCACCTACCTGAAAACCAGTGCAGCAGACATCGTTAAAGAGTTTGCTGAAAATCCTGAACCCATCATCATCACCCAGAATGGTGAAGCCAAGATGGTGGTGATGGACATTCATGAATATGAGAAGCAGAAGGAAACGATGGCACTTCTCAAGCTTCTTGCGCTTGGAAGAAAAGAGTTTCAAAAAGGAAAATTCAGTGATGCAGAACAGTTCCTTGATGAAATGGATGACTGATCGTGTCTCGTAACCTTGTCATTCTTGATAGTGCCAAAGAAGAGTTTAAAGAGATCAAGACGTATGTGAAGAGACAATTTGGCGAAACTGTATGGAATCAGGTCAATGATGAATACAAGGCCGCCTTCAAACTAATTAAAAGCAACCCTCAATCTGGGAGCCCCATTGAGGAATTAAAAACACTTGGAATTAATCACGTCCAATACAGGCTCGTCAAACAGACAAGGATTGTCTATGAATTTGATGACAATTTGATTCTCATTCATATGTTTATCAGCACCAAAAGAGATTTCACAAACCACCTAATGAAGAGGCTCTTTAATCAATAGGTAAATCACCATCAATTTGACCAAGTTCACTGAAGCATACATTCCGATTTGGAAAATGAAACAGACATAAAAAAAGCGTAATTTAATTACGCTTTTTTTTACTACTGACGGATAGTTTAATTATCAGGCTTGTTTGCGACGAGTGGCAAAGCCTAACAACCCCAGTCCGGCTAACAGCATGCCATAAGTTTCTGGCTCTGGTACGTTTGCAACCGTAAACTGAAATTTATCGTAGCTGAAACCCGCGCCTGTCGATGAATCGTCAAAATATAGTTTTGTGATGTTGGAATAGGCACTTAAATCGACCAAACCATTTGCTTCACGTGCAATAGTGCCTAACAAAGAAGTGCCACTGAAAATGTTGATATCAAGATGGTCACCACTATCGTACCCGGCAAGCACAAACGAGAGATTATTCACCGCTGCAGTAAAGTCAACTTGCAAGTCTGCCTGGCAGTTAAAGCCTGCCGTCAGCGGGCAGATTTCACTCGCTATCGCTGACGCACCCACATAAATATCTGACCCAAATGATGTGATGGTGGCCTGTGGGAATACCAGAACAGTAGTGCCCTGAGTACCTTGTGGTAACGTTGTGAAATCTAATGTATCAGCAAACGTATTGGTTGAAAATAAAGCAACAAAGATTGATAGAGCGATACTGCGTTGTTTCAAGAACTTCATAACACCCTCCCCATAAATTATATTTAATAATAAGAATTGCCCGCCGATTGTAAGCTTATGATAGCAACCTGTCTATAGCCCCCTTGGGCAGGGTAATTGGGCCTGAATTGACTGAATTTTCTGTAGCTTAGTTAAGAGCTTGAATCACTCACAAAATCGCCCAGAACAAGCTGAGGGTATCAGCTAGCGATAGTCATGCACTCAGTATTTGATACATTCATGCTCACCGATTCCTATGTCTGCCCTGCCCGATTACGCGTTATAATCGCGTTTTAACGTTTTTATCATTTCCTTATGATCGTTATCACCGGTGGCGCAGGCATGATTGGTTCTATCATGGCCTGGCATTTGAACAACAAACTGGGTCGGCAAGACCTGGTGATTGTTGACCGCATCACGCATGAAAACCAGTGGCAAAACCTGGTGCACAGGCACTATGCCGAATACCTGGATAAAGACCAACTGTTTGAGTTTCTTGAAGATAATGATGACATCACTGCGGTAATTCATATGGGCGCGATCAGCGCGACCACTGAGCGTGACTTTAACAAGCTGGTGGCGGATAACATGCATTACTCACAAGACTTGTGGTCCTGGTGTGCAGAGTATGAGGTGCCTTTCTTTTATGCCAGCTCAGCGGCCACTTATGGCGGCGGCGAGCAAGGCTATGATGATGCCAGCATTGAAAACCTGCGCCCATTAAATGGTTATGGCTATTCCAAACACTTTTTTGACCAATGGGTGTTACAGCAAGTCGCGCAAAAACAAGTCACCCCACCGGCTTGGGCGGGATTCAAGTTTTTTAATGTCTATGGCCCCAACGAATATCACAAAGAGCGCATGGCCAGTGTGGCTTACCACACCTTTAACCAGTTTAAAGAAACTGGCACCATGCGCCTGTTTAAAGGCACCAAAGCTGGCGTGGAAGACGGCATGCAATTGCGTGACTTTGTTTATGTGAAAGACGTGGCGGATGTGATGGGCTTCTTTTTAGAGGCTGCACTAAAAAACAAACCGGTTGCCAGCGCAATCTACAATATTGGCACCGGCCAGGCGCGCAGCTTTAAAGACCTGGCGACTAATGTGATGACCAGCATGACGCGCGAACCTAACATCACTTACATCGACATGCCGCAAGACTTGCAGGGCAAGTATCAGTACTTTACCCAGGCAGAGATGCAGAAGCTGCGCCAGGCAGGCTATAAAAAGCCTTTCACCACGCTGGAAGAAGGCGTGAAAGATTATGTACAGAACTATTTGATGCAAGAAGACCCTTACGCATAACTGCCATCAAACACTGTGAGCGATATGAATCATATTGAATACCTTAAAGGCGAGCACGCCGCCCATGTAGCCATGTTCCAAGCGCTGGAACCTCTGTTCCCACTCATTAGCGATGTGGGTAACCTGCTACGCGATTGCATCCAGCGTGGTGGCAAAGTGTTGCTGTGCGGTAACGGCGGCAGCGCGGCAGATAGCCAGCATATCGCTGCCGAGATCGTTGGCCGCTTTAAAAAAGAGCGTAAAGGGTTGCCGTCTATCGCGCTGACCACAGATACCTCTATTCTGACTTCGGTCGGCAACGATTATGGCTATGACTATATTTTTGCGCGCCAGGTAGAAGCCTTGTGCCGCCCGGAAGACGTCTTGATTGGCCTCACCACTAGCGGCAACAGTGCCAATGTGGTGCGTGCGATTGAAACGGCAAACGAGATCGGCGCAACGACCATCGGTTTAACCGGCGGTAGCGGCGGCAAACTGAATACGCTTTGCACACACAATATCGTGGTGCCTTCCAGCGTCACGGCACGCATTCAGGAAGCGCATATTTTTATCGGCCATTGCCTGTGTGAAATCCTGGAATCCTGATGAATCCTACCCTTGCAAACCTGGTGACGCATTTTGGCGAGCATCCACAACACGCGCTGGTGATCGGCGATGTGATGCTGGACCGCTACCTGATGGGAGAAGTGAACCGCATTTCACCTGAAGCGCCAGTACCTGTGGTGCTGATCAAGTCTGAACAACAGCGTGCCGGTGGTGCAGCCAACGTGGCAGCCAACCTGGCATTGCTGGGCATACACACGCGCATGATAGGTTTGATTGGCAATGATCATGAAGGCCAGCGCTTAATGGCTGCAATGTCAGACTATGGCATTGATACGCAAGCCATGCTGACGACGCCCGCGCGCCCGACCATCGCCAAAACCCGCATTCTCGGCGGGCACCAGCAAATGATGCGGCTGGACCAGGAAGTAACTGGCGCTTTGTCTGACGCAGAGGCCGAGCAAGTCACGCAAGCCATACAAACGGCGTTGCAACAACAACCTGCCCTGATCATTTTGTCAGACTATGCCAAAGGGCTGTTGACAGAGCAAGTGTGCCAGCAAGTGATTCTCTACGGGCGTGCACACAATATTCCGGTATTGGTTGACCCGAAAGGGCGCAACTACGACAAATACCGCGGTGCGACGGCCCTGACGCCTAACAAAAAGGAAACCGCAGAAGCTTGCGACGCGCATACCAATGATCCGGCATTGATTGACAAGGCACGTACACTTAAAGCCAGCCTGGCGCTGGACTTTCTCGCTGTCACCCGTGGTGAAGAAGGCATTACGCTGATCACAGAGCAGACTGAGCACTTAAGTGCCACTGCCAAACAGGTATTTGATGTTTCAGGCGCAGGCGACACGGTGATTGCCACGCTGGCTGCAGGCCTCATGCATGGCTTGAGCGCACTGGATAGCCTGTCACTGGCCAATATTGCTGCTGGTGTGGTCGTCGGCAAAGTAGGCACGGTGCCGATCACCAAAGCAGACCTGATCGATGCGATAGCCACCGCCCAAGGCAGCGAGCAAGCCCATAAAGTGAGTGAGTTGCCGGAGTTGTTGCAGAAAGTCGCCAACTGGAAACAACAAGGCCAAAAGATTGTGTTTACCAATGGCTGCTTCGACCTGCTGCATGCCGGGCATGTGACTTATCTCGAAGGCGCGAAAAAACGCGGCGACAAGCTGATTTTAGGCTTAAATACGGATCGCTCAGTCTCAGCCTTGAAAGGCCCAACCAGGCCGGTGGTTAATGAAAAAGACCGCGCCCGTGTATTGGCCGCGCTGGAGTCCGTCGACGCGGTCATTTTGTTCGATGAAGACACGCCGCTTACCCTGATTAATGCCATTCAACCAAATATCATTGCCAAGGGCAGCGACTATACCGCTGACCAGGTTGTCGGCGGCAAAGAAGTCTTGTCATGGGGCGGCGAAATTGCCCTGATTGACCTGGTCGAAGGCCGCAGCACCACTAACCTGATTAAAAAAATGCACGCATGAACAAGATTTTGGTGATGGGCCCGTCATGGGTGGGCGACATGGTGTTGGCACAAAGCCTGTTCAAGCAACTCAAAATCGAGCAGCCCGATTGTCAAATCACAGTTGCTGCGCCTGCCTGGACTTTACCACTGTTGGAAAGAATGCCAGAGGTCTCAGAGGCAATTGCATTGCCGTTTAGACATGGTGACCTGGCATTGCGTGAGCGTTTTAAACTGGGACGGGAATTAGCCAAGCAAGGATTCACCCAGGCGATTCTATTAACCAATAGCCTGAAATCAGCCATTTTGCCGTGGGCGGCAAGCATCCCCGTCCGCACCGGCTTTAAAGGCGAAATGCGCTATGGTCTGGTGAATGACATGCGGCCACTGGACAAAAGCGTACTCAAAAAAACGGTAGAACGCTTTGTTGCACTGGGCTTACCCAAAAATGCAGGGCTCCCTGCTTCATTACCGCAACCAATGTTGCTGGCAGACCCCAAGCATGCAAACATCCTGTTAACCAAACTCAACATCCCCGATACACAACAGCCAGTACTCGGCCTGTGTCCAGGTGCGGAATACGGCGAAGCCAAACGCTGGCCCGCTGAGTATTATGCAGAAGTGGCCAATCACGCCTTGCAGCAAGGCTGGCAAGTCTGGTTATTTGGCTCAGACAAAGATAAACCCGTGACAGCTAGCATCCAGCAACAGACTCAACGACGTTGCGTGGATCTGGCTGGCCGCACTAAGCTGGGCGAAGCGATTGATTTAATGTCACTCTGTCGCACCGTGATCAGCAACGACTCCGGCCTCATGCACGTAGCCGCAGCACTCGATAAAAAACTCATTGCCATTTACGGCTCGTCCGACCCCAAACATACACCACCCATGCATCCGCAAGCGGTAGTGGAATACCTAGGGTTGTCATGCAGTCCATGTTTTGAACGCGTGTGCCCGCTGGGACATTTGAACTGTTTAAAACAAATCTCACCGTCTACGATTATCGCCGATATCTATGTCAGTCATTAAATCATTGATCACCAAAACCAGCAGTGACATCGCCGCATTACGTCCAGCACAACACATCGCCCTCTTGATTGTGTTGTCCGCGCTTGTCGCTTTGCGAGTGACCTATGTGCAACATGGCTGGGTCAATGATGACTCTCTACTTTACTTTGAAGTGGCACGCCATCTAGCCCACGGTGAATGGCAAGCTGCTTATAGCCTATTTCCTTGGTTACTGTACCCAGCTCTTCTCGCCTTGGGTCACATGGTGACCGGCTTAGATATACATACAACGGCCCAGATTATCAATATCGCCTTGTTTGCACTGTTTAGCTGGGGATTTGCATTACTGTTATTGCAAGCGGGTGGCTCCATCAAAACCATGTGGTGGGGAGGGCTGTTACTGCTCTCCGCGCAATATATCGTCGGTGATATTCTAGGCATGCTATTACGCGATGAGGGGTTCTGGGCATGTCTCACCTGGGCATTGCTATTCCTGCTGCGCTATATGCAACGGAGCAAAACAGCTGATGCCTATTACTTCCAATTTGCCATCATCTTTGCGATGCTGTTTCGTCTAGAAGCGATTGTCTACTTTATATTGCCTCTGACGATACTAACAAATACTGCATTACCGTTACGCAAACGGCTATATAAAACGGTGCATGGCGTGAGCATTCCGTTGTTCGGTGGCTTACTCATTAGTATGGCAGTCGTCATTGGTATCGTTAAAATTGCACATCTTGGCCGTCTGCAAGAAATTATTTATTTATTACAGCAAGGCATGATAGAGCGCCTGCAATTTATTCAGGCAAAAGCCAACCTGATGGGTAAACAAGTGCTTGGACACCACCTGGATGATTACAGCCACTTTGCCATATGGGGCTCTCTGATCTTAATCACACTGAATAAAACATTAAAAGTTGCTGGCTGGCCAGTGCTCATAAGCCTGATTGCAGGACGTAAAGCATGGAGGCATATTAACCACCATGCACGTCATTTGTTCAGTCTACACATGGTTGTTGGATTCGCAACAAGTCTGCTGATCATTATCAATGCGTTTATTCTCTCAAGCCGTTATGTGATTGCATCGGGCATCATCATGCTAGTGGTTGGTGCATTTTGCGTAGAGCACTTATATGCAAAAGCGCCAATCTGGGCGAAGCGTGGACTGCTTTTGCTGCTGGCAGGTATGTTATTTGCTAACCTACACGACTCAAGTCGCGTTGACCTGGACAGACTGGCGGTGGAGTACCTGCAATCAGTCAACACTAGCCAACAATCCGTATTGTATGACACAGAGAATGCCCGCTTTTATGCGCATCAGCCTTTTATGAAGCGCATTCCATCTCATAAACTGGTCGAGTCATTGCTGGAAAATGGCAAGATCACAGACTACAACTATCTCATGATCAGCATTGCCGATGACCGGGCTGAATATGAGCAATCAGTTCAACGCAGATTAAGCGTGAATTTTGACCATATCCATACACTGTATGGCTGGAAGAAAAAAACCAAAGTGCTAATTTACCGCAAACGCCAGCCGCTCTCAGCTAACTAGCGCTTCACTAACGGACAAGCACCTCGGCAGTCACCGCCACGGTTGCCGTCGCCCGCGCATCGTCATCCAGGCGCCGAGCCGATGGTCCACACCATAGATTTAATAGCGCATTTTTGGCGAGTCTCAGGCTCGCACGCATACGTTGTTTTAAGGCAATACGTTGCACGTCCTCGACATGGTAACGCTTTTTGAAAAACAAATACTGCCCTTGCCGCTTACGCATCCATTTCGCCAGGCTGATGGCCTGCTTCTCACTAGCCCCGCCAACATGATGCACAGCCAGGCCTTCATCAAAACCAATAGCCCCGAGCTCTGCTCGGATACGCCAGCAAATATCGGCATCTTCGCCATACATAAAGTAATCGCTGTCGAAGCCACCAATCCGCATATAACCCTCACGCCGCATCATCATACAAGCGCCTAACACCCAGGCCACATCCCCTGCCAGGGTTGAGAAATCGGTTTTTTTGCATAATCGCTGTGAAGGATAACGCTTGCGTGGGTACACCAGCTTGTGTTTCTCCGACTCCACCACTAATGGCGCCAGCATCGCTACATGACCAGTCTTGAACCTGTCTATATAACGGCGCAGTAGTGTGGCATCTGGCAAAGTCGTATCCGGATTGAGGATCAGTAACAATTCAGCGTTGGCATAGGTCGCCGCCAGGTTGTTAGCGCGGCCGAACCCCAGATTCTGCTCACTGAAAACACAGTGTACATAGGCATGACAGAGTGCCTCCAACTGTTGTTTCTCGTGTGGGTCACCTGAATTATCAACAATAATGACTTCATAAGTCACATCTTGCTGCTGCGCCAATGATTGCAGGCAGCGCGTCAACTCGCTCACCGTACGATAGTTAACAATCAGTATGGAAACTTCCGGCTGCACTCTCACGCGCATCTACTCCTCATTACATGGCTACGCCAGCTTGCCGCTTGCGCTGAAATTTTGCATCCAGTTGATGTGCACGATGCGCAATCGCCTGCAAGAAACGGTCTTGTACCAGCACCTGTCGCAATGGTTGCTGATAGTACGCTTTAAGAAACCGCAACACATCACGCCGAGTAAGGCCGATATGCAAAGCTGAAAAATAAAGACCAGCGAGGTCCTTAAGGCGTTTGTCCGCAGGTAGCTGCTGATGTATCTCTACGCGATGCAAATCCATTAAATGCAAACGTAAATCTTGCGTTTGCAAGACACTACGCTGCAGGGCAAAATGGCAGAGATAAAAGTCCCGATGCCACATGCCATGTGCATGAAAGAGACCTGCCAGCGCCGCCACATGTGCAATCAACTGACGCTTGAAACGTGGCAATGGCGGCTGGTGCAGCCACGGCTCGCATAAGGTCTCCAGAGTGACGATATCACCGAGGTCGCGTGTCACCACAAAAGACTGTTGATGCGCCGGGTGACAGCCTCGCTCACCGTATGCCAGCAACGGGGTGGTCGCAATACCAATCGCATTGAGTTTGTGTATAGCCTGCCACTCGTTACGCGCACCCAATACTGGCCATTTCAGACTCAAGAGACTCTTAAGGATCTCGCCCCAGCCAACACCGTAATGTTTCTTAATAAAAACAGACTCACCATCTAGCATCACCTTGTGCGTTTGCCGATCTTTCACCGAACGGAAAATCTCGCCCTGCAAGGCCATCCAATCATCAAAACGGCTAATGCTGGGAGTATATCCCGGCTCCAAGTGAACCTGCTGTGATTGTGTACGGTTAAAATCAGCCATGTGCAGACGATGCGCCTTGCAAATAATCAATGTTCTCGACAAGGCGTGGCACACACCGTCCGGCATGCATCGATGCCTGTTGATAGCCACGCATCACAGCCTGCCAAAATGCGGTATCCAGCATGGCCATTTCCTCACGATATTTGCCCAAACGCGCAAAACTGCGGATACGCGTAGCGCACATCAGCGACCACGGATAAATCGTCATATCAGACACATCAATCAACCCAAACTCGTCATTGGGCATCAGCAATACATTGCCACTATGCAAAGAATGGAAATGCACGCCTTTATCATGCAATGTCGCCAGGAATATGCCCATCTTGGCTGCCAATGCCTGAAGCCTAGACAGGTCCGTGGCCATTAACTGGCGCAAGGTCTGCCCTGCCAGCGGCTGGTAAATCACGGCTGTATGACCCGGACGTGATAAATGATAGAGCGATTTGACAGTCACCGTTGGGATGTTTAATGCTTGCAAGCGTAACGCATTACGGTAGAAACGTCGTGCATGCGAATACAGGCGTGCGCCACTGAACAGCCGACGTGCGCGAAAAATCTTGAGAAAATCACCATCAGCTAACTTAACCACTTTAGGGCCACGCGGATCTTGCTCTATAATTTCGCCGTCGCGGCACATTTGCTGCAGCCGTTCATCAGTCAACAATTCACTCGTTGTGTAAAAGAGATTCAACATAAATGAGCTCACAAAGCATGCATATGCGGCACCACCGTCACCTGATGTGTGCTGCAATAAGTCTGCCAGTCCGGCATATCAGTCCAATCACTTAAAAACACAAAATCCAGCCCTACACCTGTCGATGCCTGGTGGTCAAAGCGGCTATCGCCGATAAACAAGGCGGGAAACTCTATGCTGCCATCGGCAATCAGCTGTGCCAGATGCTCGTTCTTTTTAGTGGGCCCTCCATAAATGCCAAGCTCGAACAAAGTATCCAGTCCACGGCGCGGAAAAATGTTTCTTAGCTCTTCCTGATCGCCGCCTGACATCAGCATCCACTTGGCCTGTGACGTCTTCTGCTTTAAATCCATTAAAGCCGGTGCGAGTTCGCATTGCATTAAGGTCTCATCCAGAATCACGGTAAACGTATCCATAAATGCCTGGAACAGTTCCGGCGTCAACGGCTGTTTGATGATCTCGGTAATGTAATAACGGATCTTATCATTACGTGGAATGCTGCCCAGTTTGATGTGATAATCCACGAAAGCTTGTGCTTGCGCATCGTTGCCGCCCATTCGTTTAGCCGTATTGTAGTAGGCATCGACTTTGGTCTGGTTACTGTTGAGGACAACTCCATCGCAATCAAGCACGATGGTTTTGTAAATTGAAAGGTCTGGGCGTTGGGACATAGGCTGGATAATAAAAAAGGCTTGTATTGCTACAAGCCTTCATTATAGACGATTTGCTATGCGCTTCGCTTATTTGGCTGCCACGATCGCTGAAGCTTCCTTCGCCAGTTTGGTGATGTGTGCCCAGTCTTTATTGGCCACAGCATCTGCTGGCGTTAACCAGGTACCGCCACAGACAACCACGTTTGGCAATGCCAGGAAGTTAGGCGCGCTTTCAACGCTCACACCACCGGTTGGGCAGAATTTCACGTCAGCAAACGGGCCAGCAAAGCCCTTGAGCAGGTTGATACCGCCCACAGCCACCGCTGGGAACAGTTTCAAGAAGTAGTAATCATCGGCATTCGCCATCATGATTTCAGAGCCGGTAGACACGCCTGGCAACAATGGCAGGCCGATTTTACGGGCAAATTGACCCAACTCAGTGGTATAGCCCGGGCTGACTGCGAACTGGCAACCGACATCTTTAGACGCTTGTGCATCTTTCAGGTTACGTACAGTACCGGAACCCAAAATCGCGTCAGGCACGTGCTTGGCAATTTGTTCCATGGCTTGCAGGGCCACTGGTGAGCGTAATGTCACTTCTAGCACTTTCACGCCACCTTCAAGCAAGGCTTCTGCCATCGGCACGGCATCTTCCACTTTGTTGATGACAATCACCGGAATTACCGGGCCATGATTCGCTAACTCTAATGTGCTCATAGTCTCTATCAGTTTGTATAAAATTTCAGAAGCTTCAAGTGGCTTATTCACGCACACTTAAAGAATTATTTTTTATTAGCGCTTGATTTGCAAAGTTTACAACCAGGTAACCGCACCTTCTTCGGCCGACAGCACATTGCGGCGCATACCACCAAACAACTCACGGCCCAGGCCATGCGCATTGTAATGACGCTTGGCATCGCTAAGCTCTTCAGCTTCGCGTTCAGCCCAGGTATCTTCGTCTACCAGCACGTTCAGTTGGCCGACCGTACCGTTCAAACGAATAATGTCACCATTGCGGATTTTGGCAATTGCGCCACCGGCACTGGCTTCTGGACTCAGGTGAATCGCCGCTGGAATCTTGCCAGAAGCGCCACTCATACGGCCATCAGTCACAATCGCTACGCGGAAGCCCTTATTCTGCAACACAGCCAATGGCGGTGTCAGTTTATGTAACTCTGGCATACCGTTGGCTTTAGGGCCCTGGAAGCGCACGACAGCAATAAAATCTCTTTCCAGCTCGCCGCGGTCAAAGGCTGCCAGCAACTCTTCTTGTGCATCAAACACAATGGCTGGGGCTTCAATGATGTGACGATCTTCAGGCACCGCAGAAATCTTGATCACGCTACGACCCAGGTTACCCTTGAGCAAACGCAAGCCACCAGATTCGTTAAATGGATGCGCAGCCGTACGCACGATAGTTTCATCGCCGCTTTCTGCTGGATAATCGGTCCACACCAGTTTATCCGCTGTTTTCTCAGGCTTTTTACCGTAATCACGCATGCCACCACCGCTCACGGTGTAGACATCCGGATACATATAACCGCCTTCGATCAGCTCACGGATCACGAAACCAGGGCCGCCTGCGGTCTGGAACTCGTTCACGTCAGCCTTACCGTTAGGGTAAACGCTAGCCAGCAAAGGCGTCGCCTTGGCCAGGTAGTGGAAGTCGGTCCAGTCAATGATAATACCGGCCGCTCGCGCCACCGCTACCCAGTGGATCAAGTGATTGGTGGAACCACCAGTGGCCAGCAAAGCCACCATGGCATTGACAATTACATGCTCGTCGACCAAACGGCCAATTGGCACAAATCTATCCTTCTTGGTGTTCTGAATCACCATGCGCACGGCTTCACGTGTCAAATCTTCACGCATCCCATCATGTGGATGGATAAAGGCCGCACCCGGCACATGCAGACCCATGGCTTCCAGCAACATCTGGTTACTGTTGGCCGTGCCGTAGAACGTACAGGTACCAGCACCGTGATAAGCCGCAGACTCACTCGCCAGCAACTCTTCGCGGTCACACAGACCTTGCGCGTATTTTTCACGCACTTTGGATTTGGAGGTGTTATCAATCCCCGTGCTCATCGGGCCCGCGGGCACGAACACGCATGGCAAATGACCAAAATGCAGTGCGCCGATCAACAGGCCTGGCACGATCTTGTCACAGACGCCAAGCAATAAAGAGGCATCAAACACATCATGTGACAAAGCAACCGCAGTACTCATGGCAATGGTGTCGCGGCTGAACAGGCTCAGCTCCATGCCTGGTTCGCCCTGGGTAATGCCATCACACATGGCTGGCACGCCCCCTGCCACCTGCACGGTTGCACCATGCTTACGGGCTTCATCACGGATAATATCCGGATAGTTCACGTAAGGCTGGTGTGCAGACAGCATTTCGTTGTAAGCCGTAACGATCCCAATATGGGTTGGTTTCTCGGCATAAATCTTGAACTTGTCGTTTTGTGGCATCGCCGCAAACGCGTGCGCCACGTTGGCACAGCCCAGACGATCCGGGCCTTTTTCACGGTTCAGGTAATCATCAATACGCTGCAAATACGCCTTACGGGTCGGACGGCTACGCTCGATGATGCGTTCTGTTACTTCAATGTGAGATTGTTTCATTGACTATCGCTCAACTGTGTTTTAACTACCTGATGAACTATCCTGATGAACTGCTTTGAACTTGCTATTTAGTCACAGTTTAGGGTCGTAATATATATGAATCCAAACAGGTTCCCTACCTGCGATTATCGCCAAACTGGTGCAAGACGTCAAACTGAATTACCAAATTTGATTGTTTTTTTAGAGGATTCAATGACTTAAAACAATATACACCGTTTGGCAAAACCAGCTTGAAGCGACACGCTTCAAGCCAGTCTTCAGGCAGATTTGGTGACCAGGATATCTTCCAGCATGAGATATTCGAGATCGCAGCCATAGAACATGTTCAAGGCATCGGTCGGGCTGCAAATCATCGGCTCGCCGCGGCGATTGAGCGAGGTATTGAGTACCACGCCATTGCCACGCAACTGCTCCAGATGCTCAATCAGCGCGTAGTAGCGCGGATTGGTCGCTTTGGTCACAATCTGCGCACGCGCGGTGCCATCTTCATGCACCACCTCCGGAATACGCGCTTTCCAGGCCGGGTTCACATCAAAGGTGAATGTCATGTATGGCGCTGGATGCTCGGTTTGCAGGATATCCACCGCAATACGGTCCAGCATGCTGGGACAGAATGGCCGCCAACGTTCACGATATTTAATCTGCGCATTGATGCGGTCAGCCACACCCGGGAAGCTAGGGTCGCCCAAAATGCTGCGGCAGCCCAAAGCGCGTGGACCAAACTCCATGCGGCCCTGGAACCAGGCCAGCGGATTACCGGCAGCCAGCAATTCGGCGGCCTTGCGTGGGCCATCCTCAACACGCGTGAATATCGGTTTTGCCGGATGCGCTTCACAAGCGGCAATACATTCCTCGTTGCTATAAGCCGGGCCGAGGTAGGCATGCTCCATTTTATGGATGGTTTCGCCTGCCAGATGGGCAGCATAAGTCGCAGCACCCAGGCTGGTGCCATTATCACCAGAGGCTGGTTGTACAAATAACTCTTTAACGTGCGGCAAGGAGATAATACGCTGGTTCAATTTTACGTTGAGCGCAACGCCACCCGCCATCACAATTTTGCCGGTTTCACGGATGATATCGCCCAGGTAATACTCAATCATCTGTAGCGCCAGGTCTTCCAGCAATTGCTGTACGCTGGCCGCATAATGAATATACGGGTCGTCAATATCATCGCCTTCCCGTTTCGGGCCTAACCACTCAATGAGTTTGGGCGTGAAGTAAAAGCCTTTAGACTTACCATCAGGGCTGGTTTCTTTGTAGCGGCGCAAACCAACCACATTGACGTATTCTGTATTGATGATGAGTTCGCCGTTTTCAAACTTGGCCAAACGGCTCAAGTCATACTTTTTCGGGTCGCCATACGGTGCCATGCCCATGACTTTAAATTCGCCATCCAGCATTTCAAAGCCCAGAAACTCTGTGATCGCGCCATACAAGCCGCCTAGTGAATCCGGATCATAGAATTCTTTTATTTTGTGGATCTTGCCATTTTCGCCATAACCGAAAAAGGTGGTGGCATATTCGCCTTTGCCATCAATGCCAACAATCGCTGTTTTTTCTTTAAACCCGCTTAAATGATAAGCGCTGGAGGCGTGCGCCAGATGGTGCTCCACCGGCACATATTTAGCTTTGGTCAATCCCAACTCCGCCATCAGTTTAAGCGATTTATCGCGGTTGCGGCGGAAACGGCGGTTACCATTAAAAATCGCATCCAGTGCACGGTCCGGCGCATACCAGTAGCGTTTGGCGTAATGCCAGCGCGCAGCTGACGTCAGTGGGATTTCACCATAAGGAAAAGCGACAATATCCACCTGGTCCGGTGTAATTCCAGCCTGTTTCAGGCAGAACTTGGCGGCTTCGTAAGGCCAGTGATTCTTGGCGTGCTTGTCGCGAATAAAACGCTCTTCTTCCGCCGCAGCGACAATCTTGCCGTCCACTAAAATGGCGGCAGAAGCGTCATGCCCCAAGGCACCGGATAAACCTAAAACAATCATGCAGAAACTCGCGTAATGACTAAATAATTAAATGGAAATGCCCGCCAGTTTGAGTGGCGTATGGTCCTGATAAATCAGGCTAAACGACTTTACCAGCGCATTATACAGGGAAGTATCGGCTTGCCAATTTTGCAACAGGCGGCGGATATCTTTGGCATGTGCGCGTAACGCCATTTGCGTACGGTGGTGCTGCTGCATGCTGTCCAGGTCAATGACGACAATATCGCCCCGATCTGTCACTTGCAGATTACTGGCCTTCATGTCGCCATGTGACACCTTGAGCAAAAACCACTGGTAACACAATGTCACCAGTTGCTGGACCACATGCTGACGCAGCGCTTGATCGTGGCACTGCTGAAAAAAAGCCTGTGCATCCGGCCAGGGGCTATAAGCAGACACGAAATAAGCACGTCCGCGCATGCCGCAATAACGGCGCTCATACATCAACAAAGGTTGTGGCGTCAGCATACCGTAATACTGCAGACGATGGGCATTGCGCCACGAGGCGGCCGCACGACTGGGGCGCCACGCGCGACCCAGGCCATGCAGCCAATTCTTGATGTTATAACGCTTGATGACCACCGACTGGTCTTGCAGATGCGTATGCACAACGGTGCAGGTGTTGCCTGGTTTTAATACCTGACCAACATGCATGGCCACTTCCAGCGCAGGTAAATCCGTCACATGCAAACCGCCTGTGGTACTCACGGCTTGCGCACTCTGGCTAGTTTGCTGCCAGGTCACATCGCTGCAGGTACGGAAAATCTTGCGCGTCACATAACGCTCGACTTCTTGTGCTTTCATTTGTTTCGCCCAGGCCAATAATCTCGCAGGGACTAATGTAGCCTGCCAGCCGCGCGCGGCATCGTAGGCTGCCAGCAATGGCGCCACCCAGGCATGTTGATCCAGCACTTGGATTTTAGAGACTAACTCAGCCAGTTGGCGATACGCACGATGCTTGCTCAACATCGCTTGCTGGATACCATCGCCATCCAGTGACCACACCTGGCCATCGGCCAGCAGGAAATTCTTCAGATGCAAGTCGGTTTGTATCAGCCCGGCAGCATGTTGTGCCGCCAACGTTTGCACCAGTTGCTTGAGCAATGCCAAACCTTGCGCAGATGGTAGCGATTTATACAGCACATCCGCATTATCGGCAGGCGCAATCGCAGCATAAATCAAGACACGGGCGCGCTGGTCAGCAGACTCGCCCTGCCATAGCAAGGCGGGAGTCGCCAGGCCTGCCTGTGTGAGCCAGCCTACCCCTTGCGCGTCACGCGCAGCGTATTTCGCGGCTTGTGCCCCCACAAACACCTTGGCAAAGACTGCCTTGCCAGACCACTGCGCACGGAATACCCAGCGCCGCTGCGGCAACACACGCACAGCCGTCAACTGAGTCAGCGCAGCCTGGCCAGCCAGCCTGATAGTGCCGGTAGCAGCATCCACCACTTCACACAGGACAGGCGCGATGATCGCGTCAGGTATTGCATCCATTAGCGGGATTTCCACCACTGCGTGAGTTGTTGCAGCCAGCCTGATTGGTCAGAGAATAACTTTTTCGCGCGTTTATCGCGTTTTTTCATCATTTTTTTGACTTGCGACTTGGTCGCTGCATCGTCATGCGGCCGCGCCACATACAAGGTATGACGTGACTCGCCTTCAGCGTTAGGAATAGGCAAGGCCTGATAGTAATACAGCGCAATCGAGCGGCGCGTCACGCCGTCCGGCGTCGTTAACGGATCTGGATGCCCATGAAAACTGTCAGCATCGGTATTAAAAATCACACAGCGGTTAAACACAGGCGCCACCGTTTGCTGCTTGGCTTGCATTTGTCTGTCCCACAGCTCGAGATTGCCACCATACTCCGGCAACCAGTCCTGATTCAGGTACACCAGCATATTCACGCGGCGGTAAAGCTGTAAGCCTTCATTCACCTGAAAATCGGCATGAATACCCAGCAAACCTCCTGCCGAGGTCTCATGCAAGCCGCCACCGGCAAAATACGGGTCAGGCAACAGCCCTTTCATGCCTGTTAACGCCTCAATAAACTGCAACATCGGGGCAGAATTGAATAAGGCAAACGCCGCACGCAGGGTTTCGTCACAGTCATACGGTGAAATCTGCCGTTTGTGCGTACCGCCATAGCCTTTTTCATAGACTTTGTCATGCGCCTTGGGATCTTGTGGAAAGTGATCCAGCAGCAACTGCGTAAACGCCGTGGGAAAAATATCGTCAATGACAGCATGCGGAAAAGGCTGCGCCTGCGCATACTCCTCAGACAACAGGCTTCCTATGTCTTTGGCCTGTTGCGCATCTAGCGTAAAACCATGCGCCATTTCAATCGGCAATACCCCGTCTGAGATCGTCATTTTGTCTGTTCCTGCTGTGACTGTAATTGTTTAAGCATGGCCTGTTTGCGCTGCAAACGGCGGTTCTGCGCCGTATAACCACTCACCAGGCCCACCGTGCCAGCCTCGACATGGTCAAGATAGCGGAATAACCTGGCAGGCGACATGCGCTCGATGACATAACCTTGTGCTGCCAGCTTGTCTTGCAGCACATAGCCTGGAATTTGCTGTTCCATATAAAACTGGTAACCCAGTTGCTTCATCAAACCCACGTTCCATAAAGCGAAAAAGCTTTTAATGTAAGGTTCAATATAAGGCCTGGCCTGGCGTGCAGGCAAGCCCATGCGTTGTTTCAGGCGGCGGCTGTGGTATTTGAAAAAACCGGTAAACGCGCGCCAGAACAAACGTACATGCCCGCGGTTTAACTGATGCAAGCAACCGATGGCGGCAATATGAGGCTGACGTTGCATGCGCTGCAAACACTCAATAAAGATTTGCGGCTCATAAATAAACGTATCGGTATGCATCAAAAACAGATAGTCCGACTGAATGGCACCCAAAATCAGGTCCAGGCCTTCGCCATGCGCGGCAAATCCCTGCTCCTTGCCAGGCGACGGGCGCTCAATCAGGTGTATCCAATCGAGACTGCGCAAGTAAGCAGTACTTTCGTCGGCGGAGTCGTTATCTACCACCCACACGTCCACCCTATTGGCATCCAGCGCGCCACTGTCAAAATGGCTTTTGAGGAGATTCAAACAAGTGCGGGTCAAATCCAGTGTTTTGTAATTGACCAGCCCGATACTGAATCTTGGTAAAATGTGTTCCATAGGCATACTTGTCTGTTAACGCTTGCTACGCTGGGTAATGCGTTTGAGTAACTGCTTATCACATCGGCTTAAAGGGCGCGCAAATGCCTCACCGTGCAAATACTGTTTAAAAAAATACAGGCGATCGCTGTCCGCCAAGCCTTCTGTATGGCGGTGCAGCGCGGCCAAATCAAATCGCGCGCGACGCCAGGCACCCAGGCTTTTCCTGGCTTTTTCCAGGTCAATCAACGCCATTTGCGCAGTGATGTCATCGGCTTGTACAAAAATATGTTTTGGATACAAGGCGCGGTGCACCCAGCCCAAATCGTGAAAGCGGCGGATCTGCCTTGCAATCGCACGCAAGTATTGCCTGCGCAGAGCCTGGGGTTGCTTCAGCAGGCTTGGCAGCCATTGCTCCAAATCAACAAATCCATGCAGGTTTTCCGTGACTAAAATGGCGCGCTGGTTGCCTGCCTGTAGCGACTCGGCATACATCAGCACTTTAGGCGCAGGAATACCCGCGGCAGCCAAGGCCTGCAAACGATGAAACTCACGCCTGAAAGTAGGCTCACCAACCCATGGGTGCTGCCAGGTGCGGCGACCATGATTTTGCTGCTTTTTAACAAACACGGTGAGCGCAGGCTGACCTGCCAGCGGCAATACCAGCTTACCAACACCACTCCAGCCACCACGGCGCTGGTTAGGCGCTTCAAACCAGTCAATCTCGCGTGTCCACCAGTCATCAAACGCATTCAGCCCATGCTGTTGCAATGCCGCCTGGCAGGTGGGCTCTTGATAATGTGGCTGGACGAGTTTCAAAATAAGCAGTGTTGAAATAAATTGTGCAGATGCGGGTTTTTAAACTACATTTTGTTAACATACGGGCTAATCCCGAATTTTAACAGAATGCGTTTATAAATTAGTCTCATGTTGCTGTTTTTCTGTAAAACCGTGGCCTGCCTGCCACTCTCCTGGGTACATCAACTGGGCGCTTTTTTCGGCTGGCTATCTTACCTGACGGACAAAAAAAGCAACGGCATCGCCCTGGCCAATATCCAGCAAAGTGGCCTGGCGGCTGATGATGCCCAAGCCCGGCAACTGGTCAAAACCAGCCGCATCGAAGCGGGCAAGGCCCTGATGGAAACATTTTTCATCTGGGGAAGCCCTGCTGCCAAGCTGCTGCCGCTGATACAGCAAGTGCATGGCTGGGAACATGTGACCGAAGCGCAAGCGCAAAAGAGAGGGCTTATATTCCTCACGCCGCACCTAGGCTGCTTTGAAATCACCTCGATTTACTACGGCGAACGCGCGCCGATTACGGTTTTGTACAGACCACCAAAACTAGAATGGTTGAGCGAACTGGTGGTCAAAGGTAGGGAAAAAGGCAAAGTAGAGATGGCGCCAGCCAATGCCAGCGGCGTGAAAAAACTATTGCAGTCGTTGAAATCCGGCCTCGCCATCGGCATCTTGCCAGACCAGATCCCCAGACAGGGCGAAGGCGAATGGGCGGACTTTTTTGGCAAGCCCGCCTATACCATGGGGCTGGCCAGCAAACTGGCCACCAAGGCCGATGCGCTAGTGATTATGGCCTTTGGTGAGCGGCTACCCGCAGGCAAAGGATTCAATATCCACCTGACAAAGGTGGATGACATTAGCACGCCCACCCTGCTCAACCAAGCGATTGAGCGCCAGGTGGCACAATGTCCGGCGCAATACTTATGGCAATATAACCGCCACAAGCAACGACGCTACGCGCTGCACAAGTTGGAAAAAGCCCAACCAGACCTGGCTGAGCGCGAGTAAACGAAACTAGAGTTAAGCCAGGCCCTGAATCCAGCGGCTGTACACTTTATCCGCCACCTGGTGCAGCACGCCACAATCTTCTGCCACCTCTGCCAGCATGGTATCCGCCGATTGTACCGCCGGACTGGCCGCCGCACTGGCGATGTCATTCTTCCATTGTTCGGTCCACACTTTGACCATCTCTGGTGTCATTTCAATATGGCACTGCAAGCCTATATGCTTGCCCATGACATAGGCCTGATTGGCGCAATAGGGGCTGGATAACACGTGCGTCGCCCCTGCTGGCACCGTAAATGTTTCGCCGTGCCAGTGAAAACTGTTAAACCCTTGCAGATCGCCAAACCAGTCGCGCGCGGCAGCATGATCAGCCACCTGCACCTGCCCCCAGCCGATCTCCTTGACCGGATTCTTGCTGACGACACCGCCCAGTGCTTTACTGATTAACTGCCCCCCCAGGCAATGCCCAAGCAAAGGCACATCTTTGTCTACCGCCTGCCGGATTAATTGCAGCAACGGCGGAATCCACGGCAAGTCATCATTCACACTCATGGGGCCGCCCATGAGTACGATCCCACTGTAATCGTCGACCGACGTCGGTACCGCTTCGCCTTTATCAATGCGCACTTCGCACCACGGAATAGCATGCCGCGCTAAAAAAGTGCCCAAATAACCAGCACCCTCGCAGCAAGCGTGCCTGAATACCACCACTTGTTTCATGATTTACCTTACTAAACTGACTTTCTCATATTGCCCAAGCAAGATTCCGTCCAACGTATACGGGCCAATCGCATAACGGATCAAACGCAAGGTTGGAAACCCCACGTGGGCGGTCATTCGCCGCACCTGGCGGTTCTTGCCTTCACTGATCTTAATCTCCAGCCAGGTGGTGGGAATATGCTTACGCTCGCGAATCGGCGGTTCCCGTTGCCACAATTGGTCAGGTTCAGCGATGATTTTGACCTGCGCAGGCTGCGTTACAAAGTCACCCAGGTCTACGCCCTGTTGCAATGGCATCAAATCTGCTTGTGTAGGAGCACCTTCGACTTGTGCCCAATAGGTTTTGACCTGTTTATGCTTGGGATGACTTAAACGATGTTGCAATCCGCCGTCATCGGTTAGAATAAGCAATCCTTCAGAATCGGTATCTAACCGCCCGGCGGCATATACGTTGGGAATCGGAATATAGTCCTTGAGCGTCGCGTGCTTCTCATGAGCAGTAAACTGGCAAACGACGTTAAAGGGTTTGTTAAACAGTAATAACATGGAAAGTGCTATGTCTAAAATCAAGGTGCCTGCGACCGGCAGCAAAATCACCGTCAATGCTGATAATACCCTAAATGTTCCCGACCAACCTATTATCCCGTTTATCGAGGGCGATGGCATTGGTATCGACATTACGCCACCCATGATCAAAGTGGTGGACACTGCGGTTGAAAAAGCCTATGGCGGCAAACGCAAAATCTCCTGGATGGAAGTCTACGCCGGTGAAAAGTCTACAACGGTCTATGACAAAGACACATGGCTATCTGATGAAACCATGGCGGTGCTGAAAGACTATGTCATTTCGATCAAAGGCCCATTGACCACGCCTGTAGGCGGCGGCATCCGTTCATTGAACGTGACCTTGCGCCAGGAGCTGGATTTATACGTTTGCCTGCGCCCTATCCAGTATTTCACGGGCGTACCTAGCCCAGTCAAGCATCCAGAAAAAACCGATATGGTGATTTTCCGTGAAAACACCGAAGACATTTACGCCGGCATTGAATGGGCGGCCGGGACTGAAGAAGTGAAGAAAGTGATTAACTTCTTGAGCGATATGGGCGTACGCAAGAAAATCCGCTTCCCGGAAGCTTCTGCGATTGGGATCAAACCAGTATCGATTGACGGCAGCAAGCGCCTGATCCGTAAAGCGATTCAATACGCGATTGATAACAACCGTAAATCTGTGACCATCACCCACAAAGGCAACATCATGAAGTTCACCGAAGGTGGCTTCCGTGACTGGGGCTATCAGCTGGCTAAAGAAGAATTTGGTGCCGAGCTGATTGATGGCGGCCCATGGTGCAAACTGCCAAATGGCATTGTGATCAAGGACTGTATCGCCGATGCCTTCCTGCAAGAAATCCTGTTACATCCGGAAGATTACGATGTCGTGGCTGCCTTGAACCTCAATGGCGACTACATGAGTGACGCGCTGGCGGCACAAGTTGGCGGTATCGGCATTGCCCCTGGTGCCAACTTAAGCGACACCGTGGCCATGTTTGAAGCCACGCACGGCACAGCACCTAAAATTGCTGGTAAAAACCTGGCCAACCCAAGCTCACTGATTTTGTCAGCAGAAATGATGTTGCGCCATATGGGTTGGGTAGAAGCAGCCGATCTGGTCATCAACGGCGTGGCCAAAGCCATTGCCAGCAAGCGCGTGACCGGCGACTTTAGCAGCCAGATGGAAGGCGCTACCCAAGTTGGTACGGCCGAATTTGGTGACGAGATCATCAAGCAAATGTCCTAATAGATTGCCGGCTCACCGGCATCAGGCATAAAAAAACGGCTCGCAATTGCGAGCCGTTTTGTATTTTTTACCCCTAAAACAAAAATTATGCTTTTTGTATGTTGGAGGCCTGTTTCCCTTTTGGACCTTCAGTCACATCAAAGGATACACGTTGACCTTCTTTCAAGCTTTTATAACCAGATTCAACGATTGCGGAGAAGTGCGCGAACAAATCGTCACCACCGTCATCGGGAGTAATGAATCCAAAGCCCTTAGAGTCGTTAAACCACTTTACGGTACCTGTTGCCATTTTACTTCCTTACTTTTTTACTTAACAGGGAGGCGCCCCAAAAGTTTGTCTCAAGTACTCCAGTCGCAATTAACAAGCTTTGCTTTACTTAAAGACGGCTACAAAAAACCTGAACCCAAACGCCTTAAGGATTTATAAGTTAGCATTATTTAAATGTCAAGCGTATTTTTGTATCTTTTAACGAAAGCTAAAAAATCCAGTTAAAATTTGTATAAATGCTGCATGAGAGCCCGTCTTTTCAACGATTTGAATCTGGAATGGTCCACGTATACTGAGGTAAAAAGTATAGTTGTATCAGTACATTAACTGACCTATCTCACTGTTTAGAAGACACGCTTAAAGACATCTATGGCAACACTGGAAAGTTCACGGAAACTGGGAGGCATGGCGCGCATGCTGGTGCAATCTTCGCTCATGAGCGAAGAGGATGCCGCCGCTTTACAGGAAAAATCCCTGGCACAAAAGGTCAGCTTTCTATCCGCGACGCTGGCACAAAAAAAGATTTCCGCTAAAGATATTGCACAAACCGCTTCAGATGCCTTCGGCTTCCCGTTTCTAGACCTGGACGCACTGGATCAGGACTCCCTGCCTGACAAAACCATAGATATCAAACTCATGCAGTCGCACCGTGTATTGCTGCTGCAACAAAAAAGCAATGTGGCTTACATTGCGATTTCTGACCCGACCAACCTGCACTCTCTGGACACCATCCAGTTCCAGATGGGCGCCACTCTGTTCCCCGTGGTGGTGGAAGATGACAAGCTGGGTAAATGGATAGATAGAGTCGTCGAATCCAAAGACACCAGCATGTCTAGCCTGAATACAGGCGGCGATGACTTTGACCTGGGGCTGGAAGAAAACAGCGAAGAGCAGGAAGTTGAAGTGGTGCAGGAGGTGGATGACGCGCCAGTAGTCAAGTTCCTGCAAAAAGTGCTGATGGATGCCATCAATATGGGCGCTTCTGACCTGCACTTTGAACCTTATGAAAAGTTTTACCGCATTCGCTTCAGGGTGGACGGTGTGTTAAGGGATATGTCGCAGCCGCCATTGGCGATTAAAGAAAAACTGGCCTCGCGGATTAAAGTGATTTCCAATCTGGATATTTCTGAAAAAAGAATTCCGCAAGATGGCCGCATGAAGCTGATTCTGAGTAAAACGCGCGCCATTGATTTCCGCGTCAGTACCTTGCCACTGATTCACGGCGAAAAAATTGTGATGCGGATTCTGGACCCGACCAGCGCCACGCTGGGCATTGAAGCGCTGGGCTATGAACCTGAGCAGCAAGCCTCGCTGCTCAAGGCCATTCACCGTCCGTATGGCCTGGTATTGGTCACCGGGCCAACTGGCTCGGGTAAAACCGTGTCGCTGTACACTTGCCTGAACTTGCTTAACGACCCAGGCGTGAATATCTCTACCGCTGAAGACCCGGCAGAAATTCCGTTGCCCGGCATCAACCAGGTCAACGTGAATGACAAGCAAGGCCTGACTTTTGCCGCCGCGCTAAAATCCTTTTTGCGACAGGATCCTGACATTATCATGATTGGTGAAATTCGCGATCTGGAAACCGCAGACATGGCCATTAAAGCAGCCTCTACCGGTCACATGGTGTTGTCCACACTGCATACTAATGATGCACCAACCACCTTATCGCGGCTATTGAATATGGGCGTCGCCCCCTTTAACATTGCCTCAGCCGTGACGTTAATTACTGCACAACGTCTGGCCAGACGCTTGTGCAAGCATTGCAAAGTGCCGCTAGATGTCCCGCAGGAAGCGCTGCTCAAAGTGGGCTTCACAGAAGCCATGCTGCACGGCGACTGGAAACTCTACGGGGCGAAAGAAGGCGGCTGTGAGCACTGCAATAATGGATATAAAGGCCGCGTCGGTATTTACCAGGTCATGCCTATCAGTGAAGCCATGGCGCAGATTATTATGTCTAACGGCAATGCGCTGGATATTGCGGCACAAGCAAAAAAAGAAGGCGTGAAAGACCTGCGGGAATCAGGCCTGCTCAAGGTGAAACAGGGCTTAACCTCGATTGAAGAAGTCGAAGCCGTCACCAACGAATAATCTTGGTGACTCAATCAACCTCATTTTTAAGAAAACACTATGGCGACTGGCAATATCAAACAATCGGTGTATCAGTGGGAAGGTAAAGACCGCAAAGGCAAGCTGGTCAAAGGCGAAATGCGCGCCAATGGCGAGGCCGTGGTGAATGCCACCTTACGCCGCCAGGGCATTACGATACTCAAGGTCAAAAAACAAAGCGCACTGGCCGCCAAAGGCAAAGTCACAGAAAAAGACATTACTTTGTTTACACGTCAGCTCGCCACCATGATGAAAGCTGGCGTGCCTTTATTGCAAGCGTTTGATATTGTTGGCAAAGGTCACCATAATCCTGCCGTATCCAAGTTACTGGGCGATATCAAAGCTGACGTGGAAACCGGTAGCAGCCTAAGTGCGGCATTCCGCAAATATCCTTTATATTTTGACCAACTGTTCTGCAACCTGGTCGGCGCTGGTGAACAGGCCGGTATTCTGGATAGCTTGCTGGAGCGTCTGGCCACATATAAGGAAAAGATTCTTGCCATTAAAAGCAAGATCAAGTCTGCACTGGTCTATCCCGTTTCCATCATTGTCGTCGCTTTTATTATTACCGCAGTGATTATGATTTTTGTGGTGCCCGCCTTTAAAGATTTGTTTAGCAGTTTTGGGGCCGATCTGCCTGCACCTACAGTCATCGTCATTAACCTGTCCAATTTCTTTGTCGCCTGGTGGTGGGCTATTTTTGGCACACTGGGCTTTGGCTTTTGGTTCTTTTTCTACACCTGGAAACGCTCAGAAAAAATGCAAGCGACCATGGATCGTTTAATGCTGCGTATGCCTATCTTTGGTGAGCTGATCCGCAAGGCGACCATTGCCCGCTTTGCCCGTACACTGTCGACTATGTTTGCAGCCGGGGTACCGCTGGTGGAAGCCTTAGACTCTGTCGCTGGGGCATCTGGCAACAAGGTTTATTTTGATGCGACCAAAAAGATTCAAAGCGAAGTCAGTACTGGTACCAGCCTCACCGTCGCCATGCAAAATGCCAATGTATTTCCTAGCATGGTGATCCAGATGACTGCCATTGGTGAAGAATCCGGCTCATTAGACGGCATGCTGACCAAGGTCGCTGACTTCTACGAAGGCGAGGTAGATGACGCTGTCGCAGCTATCTCCAGCCTGATGGAACCCGTGATTATGGTGGTGCTTGGTGTATTGATTGGCGGTTTGGTCGTCGCCATGTATATGCCTATCTTCAAAATGGGCAAGGTGGTCAGCGGCGGTGGTTAAATCCAGCGCGCACAATAAAAAGGGGCTATTCATAGCCCCTTTTTATTTAGGTATTGGAATTACTTTTTAGCTGCCTGTAACGACTTTTCAATTTCGTCGTAAGGCTGGGCACCTAACATGCGCTTGCCGTTTTCAAAAAACAGCGTTGGTGTGCTGTTCACACCGACTTTATGTGCCAGCTCACCAACTTTTTCCAGTGGCACTTCACACTTGGCTGTTGTCGTCGGCAGCTTGTTATTCAAAATCCAGTCCTGCCAGGCTTTAACACGGTTGGTCGCACACCAGATGCTGCGTGATTTATTGGCCGCATCCGGGTGTAATTGCTCAATCGGATACAAGAAGGTATAAATCGTCACGTCATTAATATTGCTGAGTTCTTTTTGCTCCAGGCGTTTGCAGAATGGGCAATCCACATCAGAAAATACCACCAACTTGCGGCTGCCGTTGCCTTTGACCACTTTAATCGCCTGATCCAAGGGTAACGTATTGAAGTCAATCTTGGTCAACTCATCCATGCGTTCACCAGTAATGTCTTTTTTGCTTTTTGGATCCACCAGGCGGCCTTCAGCAATCAGGAAACTGAACTTGTCATCGGTGTAAATGATTTGCCCGCCCATAAACACTTCGTACAAGCCTGGATATGGCGTTTTGGTCACACTGTCGACCTTGAATTTGGGATAAGCGCTTTCCACCAGTTTTTTCAGGCTGGCTTCGTCGGCAACACTGCTAAAAGACCATAGCGCGGCCAAGGCAATCAAGCCGCCCATCACACACTGGCCGATAGATTTTTTCATGACATACTCTTTCTCAAACATGCGCAATTGCTCTCTGCCACATCAGCCTTGAGTCGCTGCGCGAATTAAAAAACGTTTAAGCATAGCACTGTTTTCCACCCCACGTAAGCCTAGCAAGGCAGCATGTGTCCACACGGCTTGCGGACGCGCAAACAAGGCATCCAGGCCACGAGTCAGTGCATGCATCTTTAAAATATCCGGCTGCCGCATACGCATCACATGCCGTAAAAAACGTGCATCACCTAATGGCCGAACAGCAGGCAATTCGGCAACCTGCGCGCACAGCGCCTGTACATCCTGAAAGCCCAGGTTAACGCCCTGCCCGGCCATCGGATGCACCTGATGCGCGGCATCGCCTAATAGCATCACTTGTGGTAACGCCATGGTATCGGCTGTGTTCTGCATCAGCGGGAAAGCCAGCACAGGGCCACTCGGCGTTAACTGCCCAAGTGGCTGACCACTACGCTCAGCCACTTCTACAGCCAAGGCCTCGGCGGACAAGACCTGTTTTTGCTTGGCAACCGCATGCGGCAATGCCCAAACCAATGAGACCTGTTGCTGCGGCATGGGTAGTAAAGCCAGGGTTTCGTGTTCGCCAAACCACTGCCTGGCAATATTGCCATGCGGACGTTCAGCTTTAAAATTCGTCACCAGCGCCGTTTGGGCAAAATCCACTTGTTGCACACCCACTGCACATTGCGATCGCACCCAGGACCGCGCACCATCCGCGCCTAACAACAAGGAGGCTTCAACTTCATGCTGCGGCAAGGATAACCGCACCATATGACCGCAATGTTGCAATGACTGTGCCGGGGCGTCGGTGATCACAGTCACCTCAGATTCGGCCAATACCTGCCAGCAGGCATGTATCAATGCCTGGCTTTCAACGATATAGCCCATCTCAGGCAGATGCGCTTCATCCGCACTCAGGCTCAAGCTAGGCGTGGCGTGGTGATGTGTGGGCGACCATAAATGCATGGCCGCAATCGGATTGAGACGGCTAGCTGGCAGGCGTGACCACACGCCCAGCTCGCGCAGCCAATTTACAGTTTGATTGGTCAGTGCATAAATGCGGGCATCCCAATGTGCCACGTCACTTATCCAGCCTGCTGGCAATGACTGTGCAGGCTTGGCATCGTTCAACACCACCTTTTTTCCCAGGCGAGACAAGGCAATGGCCGCCGTCAGGCCCACCAGGCCTGCGCCCACAATCGCGACATCGGTTTTCATCAAAGAATGCTCAACTGCCATAACTCATCTTGTTCACCAGGAAACGGCGCGCCATCGGCAACAGGCTCAACGCACCCAGTCCCGCGCCACGCAACAGGCCGACGCCGACCAGGTCATTAGAAAACACATTCACCAAAAAGTCGGTAAATTGCAGGCCACGGCCTGTATCGCGCTGCCGTGACTGGTGATACTCCGCCAGGCGGTGTGCTGCGCCCCATTCACTGGCTTGTGTTGCAGCCACGTTTTTGGCTAAGGCCACGGCATCGCGGATGCCGACATTAAACCCTTGTCCGGCCACCGGGTGCATGGTTTGCGCCGCGTTACCAATCACCACGCAATGCGCGGCAAAGGTTTGGCCTAATTTACTGAGTTTGAGCGGAAACCTGAATCGTTTCCCTGCATGCAAAAATTTGCCGACGCGGTCACCAAAGGCTTCATGCAAGGCTTGCAGGAAAGCGTCATCATCCAGCGCGGCGATCTCATCCAGATACGCCTGCTCACCCGTCCATACCAGTGAAAACTGCTGCCCGTTGGGTAGCAATGCCATCGGCCCGCGAGGCGTAAAACGCTCATAGGCAATATTGTGGTGTGGCTGCTCGGTCTGCACCAGGCCAACCAGCGCATCATGCCCATAATGCTTGGTTTCACGCACCAGGCCAGGAATTGCTTCCAGGCTGCGGCCGCCATCGGCAATCACGGCCAAAGGCGTCGATAGTTTTTGTACGGCGCCATCAACTGTCTGATATTCAAGCTCAGTTGCGCTGGCATATACATTCAGCCCCGTCACCGGCACCTGGTATTGCATGGTGATGCCTGCTGGCGATTGTTCAAGCCGCGCATCCAGCGCCTGCATCAAGGCGCCATAAGACACCACATAACCCAAGGCAGGCAAATCATGTTCCTGCGCTTTTAGTAGCGTGCGGCCAAAGCCTTTTTGCTGCGAGACATGAATAGTTTCAATCGCCGTGACGGCCGCTTCTAACTGCGCCCACACGCCCAATTGCTCTAATACCTGGCGTGTGCCGGAAGACAAGGCCAACGCGCGGCCATCGCCATACATGGCGCCAGGCGACTGCGCCTCCAGCACCGTCACCGGCACACCGGATTGTTGCAGGGATAGCGCCAGCACCAGCCCGACTGGGCCGCCGCCTATCACTACCGGATGGTTTATGGTTTGCATCACACTGACTGCCTTTGATTCCATCTCAATCTATACTCAAATCGCTTATGCACGCTGACGCATCAACGCTTCAATATCATCCACGGTCTTCACCGCCGCCGAGGTGATCACCTCATGTCCATTGGCGGTCACCAGCACATCATCTTCAATCCTAATGCCAATATTCCAGAAATGTTCAGGCACATTGTCTGCCGGACGCACATAGCAGCCAGGCTCTACCGTTAACATATTGCCTGGTTGCAGCATGACCCAGTCACCATCAGCGGTTTTATACTCACCAGCATCATGCACATCCAGTCCCAGCCAGTGACCGGTGCGGTGCATATAAAACTGGCGGTAACTGCCGGTTTCCAGCACGGCATCACGACTGCCCTGGCACAACCCATAATGGATAAAGCCATCCACCAGCACATCCAGTGCAGCCTCATGCGGTGCATTCCAGTGATGCTGCGGGCTCACGCTGGCAATGGCTACCGCCTGTGATGCCAGCACCAATTCATACAAATCTTTTTGTGGGCCACTGAAACGGCCGCTCACCGGAAAAGTACGCGTAATATCAGAGGCATAACCATCCAGCTCGCAACCGGCATCAATCAGCAACAAATCGCCAACGTTTAGCTGGGCGTTATTCGCGTTGTAGTGCAAGGTGCAGGCATTCGCGCCGCCTGCCACAATGCTGGTATAAGCAGGTGCCTGGGCGCCCTGGCTATAAAACGCATGTAAAAACTCAGCCTCGATTTCATATTCCCACTTGCCCGGAATCACCGCCTGCATGGCGCGGTTATGCGCACTGGCCGCAATACTGGCCGAGCGGCGCATCACCTCAACTTCGTAGGGGGATTTAAGCAGACGCATGGCATCCAGCGGTTGACGCACATCAACCAGCTTGGCAGGCGCCTGCACGCCAGTGCGGGCTTGCGCCTTGACGGCATTGAGCCAGTGGCTGACTTTCGCATCCCAGCCCGCATCACTGCCCAGGCTAAAAAACAATTCTGGCTGATTCGCCATCAGCTTGGGCAACTGTTCATCCAGCTGCGTGATGGAATAGGCTTCATCAAAACCGAACTCTGTTTTGGCAGCCTCTGGTCCATAGCGGAAACCATCCCAGATTTCGCGATCCACGTCTTTGTCACGGCAAAACAGGATACTTTTCGGCTCTGGTCCGGCAATCAGCACCAGTACAGCCTCAGGCTCTTTAAACCCGGTCAGGTAATAAAAATAACTGTCAAAGCGGTAAGGATAATGACTGTCACGATTGCGTGTCACTTCTGGCGCGGTAGGAATCACCGCGATACCGGCTTGCATGCTGCTGATCAGTTGCTGGCGACGACGGGAAAATTCTTGCATGGGAACACTCAAGGCACATTCTGAATAGGTGGGAATTGTAGCGTATTTGGTTGGCAATTGCAGGAATGGTTCCAGCCAGAAGGCTGGTTAGAAGCCCATCATGTCATATAACTCGGATTGCCGGACATTTTTTTCGGCAGATTGTATGGTGCCGTCGCTTTGCCATTGTTGCAATTGACGCGCCAGGATAGGCTGCACCTGCCCGGCGCGCATGCCGGGTTTGATCGCCGGTAGATACAGCATTTTCAGCAATAAGGCATCGAGGCCGGTTAATAATGACTCTGGCGTTTTATCGTTAAACACCGAGGGATAGACTTTTTCTGAATCATTCGGCAAGCCCATGGCTTGGGTGATTTCTTCCACAATACAAGACACCAGCAAACCACGCTCATTCGCATGGTCCACAGGAATGACCACCCAGGCGCGCTTGATGGCATTTTGTGCATCCAGGGTGAGGCCGAACATGCACATGGCATCGGCGGGTGGCTGCCTGCTTTTATTGCTACTGACTTGTACAACCTCTTGGTGCCACTGGGCAGACTGACTAAATACGACCGTCATATTGGCTTCTGCTGCGTTGGCCGCAAAACTGATCGGGTGACCGGTAATTCTCGATAAATGGCGCAGATGATAGTGCGTCAGTTTTGTGTGTTTGTCCGCCTGGTCTGCATGATGTACCAGCCACACCTTAACAGGCTGCTGCCATTTACGCACAACCTGCTCGCCCGCCACATATTCACTATGCAACGCCACCTCATTGAATGCCTGCTGCAAGTAGTCAGGCGATTGCCATGCCTCATCAGCATGCGCAGCCTGCGTGGCCAGCAAGCAGGAAAACAGCATCAACCTAATCATGATACTTGCTTGCCTCGGTGCGCAAAGGCGTCAGTAACGAAGACAGTCCGTTATGGTCAATTTCGCGCATCAGGTGCAGTAAGCGGCCAAGCTCACCCGGCGGGAATCCTTCACGCGCAAACCAGTGCAGGTAATGGCCAGGCAAGTCAGCAATCAGCCTGCCCTGATATTTGCCATAAGGCATTTTCAGGGTCACCAGTTGCATTAAATCTTCATTTTTCATAAGCCATGGGATTAAAATTAATTAAAAACATCAATATAAATAATGGGTTATTAACTTTCTTTCGCGTCTACCCTTAAAAAAATCCCCGGCTTGCCGTTATTCCCCTTGAGTATGTACAAATACTAAACAATAAGAAGATTCTTTGCGTTGAATTTAACATCGCGAGAGGCCATGATGCAATACGAAATCACTAAAGAAAAAAGTGCAGAATACCTGCGACAAGCCATCCATCACATGTCGATGCAGGATGCTGCTTTTCATCCAGTCAGCTACGCTGTCTGGTATGAATATTCATCGGGCGAACATGCGCGCCTGATTGAAGAAGTCAATGACTTGATTGAGAAAGAAAAAAGACTCAACGAGAAGAGTACGACCCACCTGTTTAACAAACACATTGCTGGCGCAGATGTCGATAGCGCCAAGGTACTGGTCGAACGTTTTAACCAGGTGGTGACCAGTATCACCTCCTCCACCGAAAAGGCCGGGCATGAAACCTCCCAGTTCAGGAAATCACTGGATGCCTGGTCCGATGAAATTCAACAACTGGATCCACAACTAGGCGCCCAACTGGGATCTCTACTCTCGGATACAGAGCAAATGCAAGCGTCCATGCATGGTTTGCAGCATCAGCTCTCATCCAGCCTGGAAGAAATTGCCGAACTGAAAAACGAGATTATGAAGGCCAAGCAAGAGGCGATCTCTGATGGCCTGACCGGGCTGATGAACCGCAAGGGATTTGATAGTGCTCTGCATCAATGCCTGGACACCGGGCCTGCAGAAGAAACCTGCCTGATGATTGCCGATATTGATTTCTTTAAGAAAGTGAACGACAGCTACGGGCATTTATTTGGTGACAAAGTGATTCAGGCTGTGGCCAGAATCTTAAAAACCGTGTCTGGCAACTTATATACCGCAGCGCGCTATGGCGGTGAAGAGTTTGTACTGTTGCTGCCACACACCAGCATGGACATTGCGCACGAGATTGCGGAAAACATTCGTCGCCAGGTTGCAGCCATCACCATTAAAAACAATGTCACCCAGCGCCTGATTTCCAACATCACCATTTCCATGGGGGTGACGGCTTACCATCCAGGCGAATCGGCTGACAGCTTTATCACACGGGCTGACCAGGCGTTGTATACCTCAAAAGCCCAAGGGCGTAACCAGGTGACCATGCTCAGCGGCGAGCTGGCCGCCGCCTGATGGCCTGCCAACAGGCTATAGCAAATCGCGTTTTTGCTCGGGGATATCTTCGTAAGGATAACGCGAATGCCCAAAACGCATCACCAGGACGGAAACAGCCAAGATGAAAATTGCCGCAGACACCGCCAGCATATGTGTCTCGGTCATTTCCTTCATGTCCAGCAATAAATAACGCGCCAAGGCCACCATCGCGATATAAATCGGATAACGCATAGGCAATTTACCGGTACCGAAGTAGCTGTTAATCATGGAAAACACTTCCAGGTATAAAAACAGCTGCAACAAATCACCCAGCCCGACCATGCCGGCATCCCACATGCGTGCCAGTTCGTGTGCCAGCGAAAAGAAAGTCGCGATCGTGACCAACCCCAAGCCCAACCGCTCTATCCACATTAATGCCTGGTGGGCGATTTTATCGGTGCGATGCTCATATGGTGGCTTCATGTTTCCCCCTGATTAATTTTTTTGCTTTTAACTCTTTTTACTTAGCCAATGATCCAGTTGTTCTAAACGCTCTGGCGTGCCGATATCATGCCACAATCCGTGGTGATGTTGTCCAGTCACGAGTTGCTGTTGCATCGCAGCTTTTAACAGTGGGGCTAATTTGGCCGACTGCCCGTGCTGCACACTGTCGAATAGCGATGGATGATAAACACCCACGCCCGAAAACGTCAACCGGTCCGCAGCAGACTCAAGCACCAGCCCATTTTCCAGGGCAAAGTCACCCGCGGCATGCTGCGGTGGATTATCGACCATGACCAGGTGCGCGAGTTTGCCGGTTGGCAATGCCAGGCTGGCATAATCAATATCGGTAAAGACATCACCATTCACCACCAAAAATGGCGCATCCCCCAATAACGGCAAGGCATAGGCAATACCGCCCGCCGTTTCCAGCGCAGTGCCTTCAGCACTGTAACGAATCGTCACCTGCCATTGTCGGCCGTCGCCCAGTGCCGCCTCAATCTGCTGCCCCAGGTGCGCATGATTAATGACCAGTTCGGTGATGCCCGCGACTGCCAGGCGCTCGATATGCCAGACAATCAGCGGTTTGCCGCCCACCATTAATAATGGCTTGGGGGTATGGTCAGTCAGCGGCCGCATGCGCTCACCACGGCCTGCGGCCAGAATCATCGCACGCATGGCTTAGTCTGCCTTTTCCAGCGTCAACAGTAATTTAAGAAACGGGCGCAACTCGACATAACGCTCACACGCCGCTTGCAAATATTGCATCACCAACGGCATATCCTTGAGGTAGCCATCCTTGCCATCACGGTGATACAACCGGGCAAAAATACCCAGCACCTTGATATGGCGTTGTACGCCCATCCATTCAAAGTCTTTATAAAACTCGCCAAAATCGGCGGTGACGGGTAAACCGGCTTTTTTTGCCGCTTGCCAGTAGCGGACGACCCAGTCCATTAGGTCCTCTTCATCCCAACGGATATAAGCATCCTTGAATAAAGACACCAGGTCGTAAGTAATCGCCCCGATCACGGCATCCTGAAAATCCAGCACCCCGGGATTATTGTCAGGCGTGACCATCAAATTGCGTGAGTGATAGTCTCTATGCACCGTGACTTGCGGCTGCTGCAAAATATTGTCGATCAACAAGGCGAAAGTTTTATCCACCACAGCCTGCTGCTCGGCTGACAATGCTTTGCCCAAATGCTTGCCCACATACCACTCAGGAAACAATTGCAATTCGCGCATCAGCAAGGCTGCATCATACGGTGGTAACGCTTCTGGCTGCGTTGCCAGTTGCATGTTGATTAATGCCTGGCAAGCATCACCATACAAAGCCTTGGCATTGTCGCGATTTAACTGTGACAAATAGGTATCATTGCCCAGGTCACTCAGCAGCAAAAAGCCTTGTTCTACGTCCTGCGCCACAATTTTTGGCACATTCAGCCCGGCCGCCAGCAATTGCTCAGCCACGCGCACAAATGGGCGACAATCTTCCTGTGGCGGCGGCGCATCCATGGCAATCAGGGTGTGTGTCGGCAAATGCACGCGAAAATAACGCCTGAAACTGGCGTCTGCCGAAGCGGGCGTGAGTGTAAAAGGCTGATCAAGCACCTGCTGCAGCCAAAGGTGTAGTTGCTGTGTTCTATCCACAAATGTTCCCAAATAATGAATCAGCCCATACTAACGGGCATTACTGTTAAAATGCGGCTGTCATTTTAAGTGAAAAATGACTTTTTAAGCATTTTCATGAATAATATAGCCCAATTGAAATGGGACATCTGGCCGCAGGGTCCGGGATGCGTGCATATAACTGCCGGCCATTAGCAGGCCTTACCGAAACGATCACTCTTTGAATAACTTGCAAGCTCACTCATCCACCTTTCAGGACCGCGGCATCCGTCTGATTCTGGCAATCATCGCCATCAGCACGCTATCGCCTTTGCATGCGCGCGCGGATGATCAAGCTGAGGCCGCGGTGATCGTGGCAGAAAACGCCGCCTTGCCAGGTGCCATTGAAATCGAGGGTGACACCTTGCAACTGCGCATGGATAGACAAATGCGCGCGATAGGCAACGCAGTCATCCGCAAAGAAGGCCAGCAAGTCACCGGGGATGATATCCGCTATGACATCCAGAATGACGAATTGCAAGTAGACGGTAATGCGGTCATTACAGCGGGCCAAACCAAAATTACCGGCCCCATGCTGCGTATGCGCATGAGCGAAAACATTGGTGAAATGCGCGACGTCACCATTGAGTTTAAAAGCAGCCCACCGCCGCCCAGCAACCAGGACAGCAGTGCGTTACTCAATGATGAAGCCATTTTACTGAGTGATCCTAAAAGGTATCTGGAAGATAACGAATCTTACAGCGCTCAAAGCCAAACGACCGCTTTTGATAATATTCGCGCGACTGCAAAACAAGTATTGTTTGAAGGCCAGAATGTCAAACGCCTAAAAAATGCAAGCTACACTTCCTGTGCCGCCGATGTCGATGACTGGTATATCAAGACCAATAATCTGGAGCTCAACGACTATACCCGCACGGGCGAAGCAACCAATGCATTTGTTGAGTTTAAGGGGGTACCTATCCTCTATACCCCATGGATGAGCTTCTCCTATAACAATCAGCGCAAAAGTGGCTTACTTGCTCCGCTGTGGGGATCTACGTCCAGAAGCGGCTTCGAGCTGCTCACGCCCTACTATATTAATATCCGACCGGATATGGATGCCACCATTGCCACCCGTTTCTTAAGTAAGCGTGGCACACAATTACAGGGCGAATTCCGTTATCTGGGTGAGGACTATTCAGGGATTAACAACCTTGAATACCTGGATAATGACAGCATGACCGGGGAAACCCGGTTTTATGCCAAATTATCACATGCACAACGCTTCAGTGAGCACTGGTCTGGCGGATATAACCTCGAAAAAGTATCTGATGACAAATATTTTTCGGAAATGGCCACCAGGATTCAGGTCACCTCCCGCGTTAACTTGCAACAGACTGCTTTTGTAGACTACCAGGATGACAATTGGACGTTCAATGGCTCGGTGCAACGTTACCAAAACTTGGACAACAAATCTTATGTGTACCAGCGGCTGCCCCAACTGACCGTTAATTATGACAACAGCTGGAACGGCTTTACAACGCAAACAGCGGCGCAATATGTGTTTTTTGACAGTATGCAGGAGATGGGCAAGGTCGCAACGGGCTCCAGGCTAAACTTTTACCCATCCTTGTCTTATCCGATGAAAAGCTCTTACGGCTTTGTCACGCCCAAGTTCGGCGTCAATACTACCCAATATAGCCTGAGTAACAATGTGCCCTCTGGCTATTCTGAGGAATACAACCAGTTGAGCCGGACGCTACCTATTTTCAGTCTGGACTCAGGCCTGTATTTTGATCGCGAATCTAACTTTTTCGGGACAAACTACACCCATACCCTGGAACCCAGAGCTTATTACGTTTACATCCCTTACCGGGATCAAAGCAAAATACCGATTTTTGACACTGCACTGGCAACCTTAAACCAGGACTCTATTTTTACCGAGAACCAGTTTATTGGCGGCGACCGCATCAACAATGCCAATCAGACGACAGTAGCAATTACCAGTCGCCTGATTGACGCTGAAACAGGGATTGAACGTTTAAGTGCCACATTAGGACAACGTTTTTATTTCGAAGACCAAAAAGTATCTCTGCCAGACACGTCAGCCAGCACGCGCAAATCCTCTGACATTTTGGCCGGGTTTACCGCCCGTCTTTCCAGCCGCCTGAACCTAGACACTTTCTGGCAATATGACCCTGACCGCGGCAATATGGAACGCAATAACTATTTGCTGCGTTACAACCCGGAACCTGGCAAGTCATTCAGCTTTGGCTACCGCTATACCGCCAACACGCTGGAACAAATAGACACATCGGCCCAATGGCCGCTGGGTGCAGGCTGGTACGGCATAAGCCGGCTGAACTACTCTATCCGTGATGGCAACGTGGTGCAATTCCTGGGCGGACTCGAATATGATGCTGGTTGCTGGCAGGCACGCGCCGTCATGCAGCGCGTGCAAACAGCGACTGCGGACGCGAACTATGCCATGTTTTTCCAACTCGAACTCGGTGGGTTAACCTCGATTGGTGCAAACCCGTTAAATGTGATCAAGCGCAATATTCCAACTTATATGCGCACCTATGACATCCCGGCAATTTACAGAGACCAGAACTCGCAATGATGAAAAGTTTATCTAATTTATTTATTTCCACAATAGTGTTTGCGCTGTACGCATCGCAATCAACAGCACTATTGGCCGCGGAAAAACGCCCCATCGAAAAAATGGACCGTATTATCACCGTCGTCGACCAGTCGGTGATTACGGAACGGGAAATGCTGAACCGCATGGAAGCCGTCAAGGCGCAAATGATTAAAAAAGGTGTCGAAGTGCCGCCGGATGAGGTATTGCAAAAACAAATCCTGGAACGCCTGATCGTCGATAGCCTGCAACTGCAACTGGCTGCTCAAACCGGCATTAAAGTCGAAGATGCACAATTGGATAAAACCATAGAACGGATTGCCGAACAAAACAACCTGACCTTGCCTGCCTTTAAAAAAGCACTAGAAGAAGATGGCACCAACTTCTACAAATTTCGTGAAGATATCCGCAATGACATTATTATTGCCCGCTTGCGCGAACGCGATGTCGACAACAAGGTGAATATTTCCGAAGCAGAAATTGATAACTATCTGAGCACACAGGAAAAAGAAGGCGATCTGGACGAGTTCAATATCTCGCAAATTCTGATTCGCTTGCCTGAAGACAGCTCACCCGAAGATATTCAAAAGGCCAGAGCCCGTACTGAACAAGTGACCAAAGCGCTGGCTGAAGGCATGAGCTTCGAAAAAGCCTCTGCCAACTTTTCTGACGCGCCGAATGCGCTGGACGGTGGCGGCTTGGGCTGGCGCAGTGGCCAGCAAATGCCAGCACAGTTTCTGGAACTGGTGAAAACCTTGCAGGCAGGCGGAGTGTCACGTCCTATCCGCAGTGGTACCGGGGTGCATATTCTCAAATTGAATGACAGACGCGCAGGTGCCAGCACGCTGATTGTGGAACAAACGCATGTGCGCCATATCCTGTTAAAGCCTAATGAAGTGCTGTCTGACAAAGAAGCCAAGCAAAAAATTGATGGCATCAAGGAACGCATAGACCACGGCACTCCATTCCAGGACATGGCACGCCAGTATTCTGACGATGGCAGCGCTTCCAGTGGCGGTGATTTGGGCTGGATCAGCCCTGGCGACACCGTACCGGTATTTGAAAAAACCATGGCCGAACTGGCTGTCAACGAAGTCAGCGCACCTATCCGCAGCCAGTTTGGCTGGCATATTATCCAGGTCCTTGAGCGACGCAAACAGGATATGTCAAAAGAATCCAAACGTTTAAAAGCACGCCAGGAAATCCGCGCGCGCAAAGCGGAAGAGTCTTATAACGACTGGATCCACGAGCTGCGTGACAAAGCCTTTGTTGAAATGCGCTTAGAAGACAAATTCTAAACGCATGAGCCACTTGCCACGCATTGCCATTACCGCTGGCGAACCCGCCGGAATCGGGCTGGACATCTGCGTCAAACTTGCCCACACCGCCATGCCTGCAGCGCTGGTGGTATTGGCAGACCCAACAGCGTTACAAGCCCGAGCCGCTAAGTTAGGCAAGCCATTAGCACTGCACACCTATACAGACAGACTGACACCGCATGCAGGTGACGGCAGTCTGTATGTGCTGCCCGTGCCAACCGCTGCTCCCGTTATCGCTGGTACTCTCAACGCAGCCAACAGCGCCGCCGTATTAACTATGCTGGACCGTGCGTTGGCTGGTTGCCAATCCGGCGAATTTGATGCCATGGTCACTGCCCCCGTACACAAAGGCGTGATTAATGATGCAGGTATTGCCTTTACTGGTCATACCGAATACCTGGCAGAAAAAACCAATACCGAACAGGTCGTCATGATGCTGGTCGGTGGTGGCATGCGCGTCGCACTGGCCACCACGCATTTACCCCTAACACAGGTGAGTGCAGCGATTACGGCTAATGCACTCACCACCACCATCCGTATTCTGCATCATGACCTGGTACATAAATTCGGTATTAAACAGCCACGCATTTATGTAGCCGGGCTCAACCCACATGCCGGTGAAAATGGCTATCTGGGTATGGAAGAAATCAACACCATCAACCCGGTGCTGGAAAATTTACGCGCCGAAGGCATGCAACTCATAGGCGCCCTGCCCGCTGACACCATGTTCTCGCAGAAAAACCTGTCAAAGGCAGATGCTTTCCTGGCCATGTATCATGACCAGGGCTTGGCTGTGCTCAAACACGCCAGCTTTGGCGAAGGCGTGAATGTCACCCTGGGCTTGCCCATTATCCGCACTTCCGTTGATCACGGTACTGCGCTGGATATTGCAGGCAGCGGTAAAGCCGATCTCGGCAGCATGCTGAGCGCCATAGAGCTGGCGATCGCACTGTCACAAACACGTCACACCTAACATACATGAAACACATTGCTAAGAAGAAATTTGGTCAGAATTTTTTAATTGACCAGGCCATTATCCAAAGCCTGATTAACGCCATCCACCCGCAAGCAGATGACCTGATGGTGGAAATCGGCCCCGGCCTTGGCGCGATGACGCAGCCCCTGATCAAGCACCTGGATCACTTGCACGTGGTTGAAATCGACCGCGACATTATCCAGTGGATGCAAGGCTTCTACCCGCCAAAGAAAATCACCATCCATAATTCAGATGTATTAAAGTTTGATTTTGCCACCATAGGCGAACGCATCCGCGTCGTTGGCAATCTGCCGTATAACATCTCCAGCCCTATCCTGTTCAAGCTGCTGGAAAATACGGCACAGATCATAGACATGCATTTTATGCTGCAAAAAGAAGTGGTCGAGCGCATGGTGGCCGAGCCATCCAGCTCGGAATATGGCCGCTTGTCCGTTATGCTGCAATACCGCTTGCAGATGGAATACATGGTCACAGTGCCGCCGGAGGCGTTTGACCCTGCGCCTAAAGTCGAATCCGCTTTTGTACGCTGTATTCCATATGCGAGTTTGCCCTACCCGGCCAGCGATGAGGGCTTATTTGCCAAAGTAGTCACCGCGGCGTTTGGTCAACGCCGCAAAACCTTGCGCAATACACTCAAAGGCCTGCTGGATGATGATGGTTTTAGCGCATTGAATATTGATTCGCAGCTGCGCGCCGAGAACCTGAGCGTGGCCGAATTTGTCGCCATCAGCAATTACTTGGCGGCTAATAGCTGAGCCAACTTGCGCAAAGCCGCGCTAGCTTAACCTGATTTAAAGTTTAGCCTGATATAATCCTGTTTTCACTAAAACCCAAACTTTTTGGAGCATGTTATGCGTTTGATTCTGCTGGGCGCCCCTGGTGCCGGTAAAGGGACACAAGCCACCTTTATTAAAGAAAAATTCAATATTCCGCAAATTTCCACTGGCGATATGTTGCGCGCAGCAGTCAAAGCAGGCACTCAATTGGGCTTAGAAGCCAAAAAGTTTATGGATGCAGGCGGTTTGGTGCCTGATGAAGTGATTATCGGCCTGGTGAAAGAACGCATTAAAGATGCCGATTGCGCCAATGGTTTCCTCTTCGACGGTTTTCCACGCACCATCCCGCAAGCCGAAGCGATGAAAAACGCGGGCGTGGCCATTGATTACGTGGTTGAGATCGACGTGCCGGATGCGGCTATCGTTGAGCGTATGAGCGGCCGTCGTAGCCACCCGGCTTCTGGCCGCACTTACCATGTCAAATTTAACCCGCCAAAAGTGGCTGGCAAAGACGACGTTACCGGTGAAGAACTGGTGCAACGTGATGACGACAAAGAAGAGGTTGTACTCAAGCGTTTGCAGGTCTACCACGACCAAACTGAGCAACTGATTGGCTATTACTCAGACTGGGCAAAATCTGGTGTCAGCGGTGCGCCGCAATACGTCAAAGTCAACGGCATGGGCGAGTTGAATGCGATTAAAGAAGACATTTTTAGCGCATTGAAATAACTACGCTAAGCAAAAAGCCCGCATGATGCGGGCTTTTTTATTGGCTATACATCACTGATTAAAAGTCGTAACGGATGCCAGCAAATACTTGGCGCTGACGTCCGGCCACCATGCCATCGACACGGCTGGCAAGATACTCGCGATCACCTAAATTGTAAGCGCTGGCAAAATAAGTGATGTGGCTACCAACGGGCCGGTAATTCACAGTGGCGTTAATTAAGGCATAAGATGGAATCTTGCCTGTCACGCCAATCACGCGGCCAGATAATCCAGTACCGTCATAATCTAAGGCCTCAGGCCGCCCCTCACGGTAAGACACATCCTCTTGCTGCTCACTCACATAATCAACCCCAATACGTGCATCAAAGCCCACAGGATGTTGATAACCCAAGTTGAGAGATGCCAGGTGCTTGGGCGCATATGGCAAACGGTCACCCTTGAAAATATCCGCACTGGCATTGGTTTTCTTAAACTTGGCAGTAAAAAGATTGGTATAAGAACCAGCAATATAGATATTATGGCTAGTCGCAAACAGGGTTCCAAAATCAATACGGCCAGCTAACTCCAAACCTGTTTGCTGAGACTCACCACCATTCACAAAAGAACCTGACGTCGGCCCGGCAACCACAATCTCATCAAATACCGTGTGGAACAGCGTCGCCTCAAAACGCACGCCTTTGAAGTAAGTAGACCTCACGCCCAATTCCCAATTGGTGCTTTCTTCTGGTTTGGTTTTACTGATGACGGCGGAATTCGGCCCATCTGCGTCCAAATCCCGGTCTGGTCGCGGCGGCGCAAAGCCTTTATGCACGCCGGCAAACACTGAGGTATTATCTATGCCGCCCCAAGTGACACCAAAACCAGGTAACACTTTTGTTTGATGATTGTTCAGCGTTGCCTGTGAGTTATTCTGCACCGCGCCATCCGCCCTCAGCACATCTGTTTTTACCCGGATATCCTCCACCCGCACACCTGGGGTAAATGTCCAGTCCCCGGCAAAAAAGGTGTTCTGGGCATAATAGGACCTTGCCTCTACATTAATGCGAATATCCTCATGTGGCAACACAGCTGATTTGGCAAAACTTAGACTTTGCCCTGCGGGATCATTAACCCGGTATTGTTTCCGGTCAGAATCTTCTTCGTGATACCTGAAGCCAATCACAGCGTTACTATCCATACCAAAAAGACTATGTTTGACATCCAGGCGTGGCTCAATCCCCCAATATTGAAAATCCCTGGGCCGCCATCGACCGCCACACAGGTCTGCGTTGCCCAGATTATTGCGCAAGCCATTATTGGGGCAATTACTTAACCGTGAAAATCCGTTGTTTTCACCCGGGTTGTTAATTTGCCTGAAGGAGGCTCTATTCGTATCCACATAATAGGCTTGCGTTGTGAGTTTCACCGCATCATTGATACTGAAAACATGTTGCAGTTGTAATGTCTTTCTTTCCTGCTCAAACTTATCGTTATGGCCAGTGGGTGCCTGATATTTATTTTGCGCATACTCTGCAGCACTTAAGCCAGTTTCCGTCACATGTGAGTCCTCTCGGAAATAACTCGCCTTGGCAATTAAGGTATGCCTGTCAGACAGGTTCAACTGGCCTTTGGCAGTATATTCCTGAATCTCGAAGTCGTGATGATCACGAATGCCATCCCCTTTTTTATGCAAGGCATCAATCATTAAGCCACCGCGTTCATCACCGGCACCTATACTGCCGTACAAACTTGTGAAGTCATTGTTACCCATCATTGCGGATGCTGTGCCATGCACTTGTCCATCACTAGGTACCGGGCGTGTCACAAAGTTAATCATGCCACCCACAGTTTGTGGACCATATAGAATCTGTCCAGAGCCTTTGACTACCTCAATGCGCTGCACGCGCTCTAATGGTGTGGTGTAATGTGCCGCAGGGTCTGCATAGGGTGCCAAAAACAAAGGCATCCCATCTTCCATCAGCAAGGTACGGGAGGTTCGGCGCGGATCCAGACCTCGCACCCCGATATTAACGCCCAAACCAAAAGCATTTTCACCCACCACATTGATTCCGGGAACGTTATTCAAAGCTTCTTGCACCGAGAATGGTTGCCGCTCTTGCAAGGCCTTTTCATCGACCAGGAAATAAGAACCCGGTACTGATTCCAGGCGGTCTGGCAAAATCCCTCTCACTACCACCGGTGAAATATTCAGCGTCTCATCCAGCCGTTCTTTTTCTTCTGCAAGCACTTCCATGGCGGGATTAAACGCCAGCACCGTGGCCATCAACAAACTCTTTTTCTTCATGTGTCACACCCTCTTCTGTTTCTGTTGTTATAAAAAACAGATGAAAATGGTGCAATATTGATACCAGCATGATGACGATAAAAGTTATCCCCATGTTTTTATTACGCAAATTATATTTATATAAATAATTATGTTATTTTCCGTGCATTCACCTGGCATATCATCGGTTCATATCAACCCACCTCACACGGACTTGGCTGATATAAACCAACACACCGCCTGAATGCCGAAGGCAACACATACCAACGCAAAACATGCCTATCAGTTCTCGGGTATAATTGTCGCTTCATTTAGTTACTTTCAAGCCACGCACATGCAACAGCAGTATCCATTCAAAGAAGTCGAACAACAGGCACAACAACATTGGGAGTCTAACCAAAGCTTTCAGGCCAAGGCCGATAGCAGCAAGCCCAAGTATTACTGCTTGTCGATGTTCCCCTACCCCAGTGGCAAATTGCATATGGGGCATGTGCGTAACTACACCATTGGTGACGTCTTAAGCCGCTATCACCATATGAAGGGCTTTAACGTGTTGCAGCCTATGGGTTGGGATGCATTTGGCCTACCAGCAGAAAATGCAGCGATTCAAAACAATGTACCGCCTGCGCAATGGACATATGACAACATTGCCTATATGCGCAAACAGCTCAAATCACTGGGCTTTGCGATTGACTGGGAGCGTGAGCTAGCGACTTGCCAGCCTGACTACTACAAATGGAACCAGTGGCTGTTTTTGCGCATGCTGGAAAAAGGCATTGCCTACAAAAAAACCCAGGTAGTGAACTGGGATCCAGTCGACCAGACCGTACTCGCTAACGAACAGGTGATTGATGGCCGTGGCTGGCGTACTGGTGCCGTGGTTGAAAAACGCGAAATTCCTGGCTACTACCTGCACATCACGGGTTACGCCCAGCAATTGCTGGACGACCTGGACAAACTGCCAGGCTGGCCTGAGCGTGTAAAAACCATGCAAGCCAACTGGATAGGCAAGAGCGTGGGCGTCCGTTTTGCCTTTACGCATGACATCAAAAACAACGACGGCCAGCTGATTGATGACGGCAAACTGTGGGTATTCACTACACGTGCTGACACCATCATGGGGGTGACTTTCTGCGCCGTGGCTGCCGAGCATCCATTAGCTGCGCATGCCGCACAACACAATCCTGCGCTGCAAGCTTTCATTGAAAAATGCAAGCAAGGCTCCGTTATGGAAGCCGATATGGCCACCATGGAAAAAGAAGGCATGGACACCGGCCTGACCGTTGCACACCCGATTACCGACGAGCAAGTACCTGTCTGGGTCGGCAACTATGTGCTCATGACTTATGGTGAAGGCGCTGTGATGGCCGTGCCCGCACATGACGAACGCGACTTTGGCTTTGCAAAAAAATATAGCTTGCCGATCAAGCAAGTCATCAGCGTCGTCGACCAAAGCTTTGACCTGGGTGCATGGCAAGAATGGTATGGCGACAAAGCCAAAGGCGTATGCATCCATTCAGGCAAATATAACGACCTGACCTATACACAGGCTGTAGATGCCGTAGCCGCTGATTTAGCCGACAAAGACCTTGGTGGCAAGCAAACCAACTGGCGCCTGCGCGACTGGGGTGTTTCTCGTCAACGTTACTGGGGCTGCCCGATTCCTATCGTCCACTGTGACAGCTGTGGCGATGTGCCTGTGCCGGACAACCAGTTACCGGTCAAATTGCCAGAAGACTGCGTGCCGGATGGCTCAGGTAATCCGCTCAACAAACGCGAAGACTTCCTGAACTGCGCTTGCCCTAAATGTGGCCAGCCAGCCAAGCGCGAAACCGATACCATGGATACATTTGTTGATTCCAGTTGGTATTACGCGCGCTATGCTTCCGGCTTTAGCCCTGACGCCATGGTAGATGCACAAACTAATCACTGGATGCCTGTCGATCAATACATCGGTGGCATTGAGCACGCCATTTTGCACCTGCTGTATTCACGCTTCTGGAGCAAGGTCATGCGTGACCTCGGCCTGGTCAACTATGACGAACCGTTTGCCAACCTGCTGACGCAAGGCATGGTGCTCAACCATATCTTCTCACGCCGTACGGCCAAAGGTGGCATTGAATACTTTGCACCAGAAGAAGTCGAACTGGTACAAGATGCCAACGGTAAGGTCACTGGCGCCAAACTGATTAAAGATGGCTCAGCCATTGATTATCAGGGCATAGGCACCATGTCCAAGTCCAAGCGTAACGGTGTAGACCCACAATCGCTGATCGAGCAATATGGCGCGGATACTGCACGCTTCTTTATGATGTTTGCCGCGCCACCGGAACAAACGCTGGAATGGTCTGACAGTGGTGTGGAAGGTTCACATCGTTTCTTAAAACGTGTGTGGAATTTTGGCTACGCATTGTCACAAATCCAGCCCGCCGATTTGCCAAACAAGCTGACCGGCGAACTTGCCAACCACAGACGCGAAATTCACACCGTGTTGAAACAAGCCAATGTAGACCTGGCAAAACTGCAATTCAATACCGTGGCCTCTGCCTGCATGAAGATGCTCAACACATTGGAAAAAGTGCAAAAAGAAGCCGAGAAAGACTGGCAAGCCGTGGCATTTGAAGGCTATAGCATCCTGTTGCGCGTGCTATCACCGATTGCGCCACACGTGACGCAAGTCATGTGGCAAAGCCTGAAACTGGGCGCAGATATCCTCACGGCGAAATGGCCAGAGCCAGCCAATGCCGCCCTGGTGCAAGACGAAGTCGAATACGTCGTGCAAGTGAACGGCAAACTGCGCGGCAGCATCAGCATCCCTAAAAGCATGGCCAAAGAGCAAATTGAAGCCACTGCCGTTAATCAGGATTTTGTGCAAAAATTCCTCAACGAAGGCAGCGTGAAAAAGATTATTGTAGTGCCTAACAAACTGATTAACATTGTGGTTGCTTAAAGAAAGGATGACCATGCTGCTTTCACACCTGACACCATTTCTGCCAAAGCGCTTTTGGCAAAATAGTGGCTGGCTATTGCTGATCGCAGCGTTATCCTCCTGTGGCTTCCAGCTCAGGCAGCCTAACCCCGTGTCATTTAAATCGATTCAACTGCAAGGAAACACTCAGATTACGTCTGCTCTTAAAAAGAGCCTAAAAGAGCAAAATATTCAGTTGGTAGAAACAGCAGAAGAAGCTGAGCTGCAAGTGGAGCTGATCCATGAAGAAAATGAAAAACGCATCTTGTCCTTGAGCGGCACCGGTGTGGTTCGGGAATACGAGCTTTATTATCGTGTGCAATACCGTACCAAAGCCAGCGATGAGCCGACATGGGGCCTACCTCTGATCATGGAAAGCCGCCGCGACTATACTTACAATGACTCTAACTTGCTGGCCAAACTGGCAGAAGAAAAGCGCCTGACCCAAACCATGCGCACCGATGTGCTTAATGGCATTCTGCGTCGCTTGTCTGCCTTGAAAAAAGCGCAATAATCATGCGCATCCAGGCTGCGCAACTGGCTCAATACCTGCCACCCAAACAGCATTTGTTTGTGTTAGCCGGTGATGAGCCACTTTCCATCACCGAAGCCATCGACCAGATTCGTGCCGCTGCCCGCCAGCATGGTGCACAAGAGCGTGCCAGCTTTAGCGTAGAGCGCTACTTTAACTGGGGACAAGTCAGCCAGTTCCTGCAAAGTTTCTCGCTGTTTGCCGAGCAACGCATTCTTGAAATCAATATCCCCACCGGCAAACCTGGAGTAGAAGGCGCCAAGGCTTTGCAACAACTGGCTGAGCTGCCGGCGGCAGATACAACCATTATCATCACCCTGCCCGCGCCTGATCGCGACATGTCCAGCAGTGCCTGGTATGAATCGCTGTTACAACACGGCGTATTGCTGGTGCTTAACCAGGTGCCTTTGGCACAACTGCCGGAGTGGATTGCGCAACGCCTGGGCATGCAGCAACAAACTGCCGATGAAGCCTCGCGCCGTTTTATTGCCGAGCAAGTAGAAGGTAATTTACTCGCCGCGCACCAGGAAATCCAGAAGTTAGGCTTACTGTATCCGCCGGGCCCGCTTTCCGAAGAAGCCATCCGCCAATGCGTGCTCAATGTGGCGCGTTTTGATGTCTCGCAACTGGGTGAGGCCATGCTGCAAGGCGATCCCAGCCGCGTCATGCGTATTATTGAAGGCTTGCGTGAAGAAGGCGAAACTGCTGTCGCCGTGATGAACCCGCTGGTGTGGTTGTTCCGTCCCTTGCTGCAAGTGCGGCTCGCTATGCAAAACGGCCAGGCCGTGCAAACGGCCTTGAGCCAGGCCAGGTTATTTGGTGATCGCCAGACACTGGTGAAACGCGCATTGGAATTTTTGCCGCAAAAACATATCGAAGCTGCTTTGCAGAAATTGTCAGACATAGACCGTATGGCAAAAGGCGTGGGTGATGGCGATGCCTGGCTGGAGCTGTCGCGCTTATGTAGCGGCATTGCCCGCATGGCGGCCAACAAATCCGCTAGGTCAGCCGCATCAAGGTCTCGTTAAGGTTTTAAGATAGAATGATGGTTATGGACATTCAAAACTACATGAAACAACTGGGTGAGCAGGCACGTGCCGCTTCCCGTTTGATGGCAAAAGCCGACACCAACACCAAAAATCAGGCCCTGCGCAATATCGCCGCCCTGATCCGCCAGCACGAAAAAGCGCTACTGGCCGCCAACCAGCAAGACCTGGACGCCGCCAAAGCCAACGGCATGGAAGCCGCCATGCTGGACCGCCTGGCCTTGAGCGAAAAATCAGTGGCGACGATGGCTGAGGGATTAGAGCAAATCGCCAGCCTGCCAGACCCGATTGGCGAAATGAGCAATTTTAAATACCGCCCTTCCGGCATCCAGATCGGCCAGATGCGCGTACCATTAGGCGTGATCGGCATCATTTACGAAGCACGTCCAAATGTGACGGTGGATGCCGCTGGCTTATGTATCAAATCTGGCAACGCCTGCATTTTGCGTGGCGGCTCTGAGGCCATTCATTGCAACCAGGCGCTGGCCAAGCTCGTACACCAAGGCCTGCAACAAGCAGGCTTGCCACAAGCTGCGGTGCTGGTGGTCGAGACCACAGACCGCGCCGCAGTGGGCGAGCTCATCACCATGAAACAATATGTAGACGTGATTGTGCCACGCGGCGGCAAAGGCCTCATTGAGCGTATCAGCAACGATGCACGCATCCCAGTGATCAAGCACCTGGATGGCAACTGTCATGTGTATGTGGATGACGAAGCGGACTTAGACAAAGCCCTGCGTATTCTGGAGAATTCCAAGACGCAGCGCCTGGGCACCTGCAACACTGCCGAATCGTTACTGGTAGCACGCAGCATAGCCAAAACCGCGCTGCCTAAACTGGCCGAGATGCTGATTAACAAAGGCGTGGAAATCCGCGGTTGCGAAGAAACTCGCGCCATCGTGCCACAAGCGATTGCCGCGACTGAAGAAGACTATTACACCGAATACCTGGCAGCAATTATCTCCTGCAAGGTGGTCAGCGGCGTCGATGAAGCTATTGAGCATATCAACCAGCACTCCAGCCAGCACACCGAGGCGATTGTGACCGAAAACTACACCAAAGCGCGCCAGTTCCTGCGTGAGGTAGATTCCAGTAGCGTCATGGTCAACGCCTCTACCCGCTTTGCGGATGGCTTTGAATACGGCTTTGGCGCAGAAATCGGTATTTCTACCGATAAACTGCATGCACGCGGACCAGTCGGTTTGGAAGGGTTAACTTCGTTGAAGTATGTGGTGCTAGGTGACGGCCACGTACGCGCTTAATGTCGCTTTCAGCCATTATTTGGGATACAGCGCAAGGCGCACGGAGCGCAGGAAACGAGATAGTACACATGAGTACAGCGAGTTTTCGAGCACCGCGCAACGCAGCGATATGCCCAAAGAATGGCTGAAATGGAACTCATAGGAATTTTTGGCGGGACTTTCAATCCTATCCACAACGGGCATTTGGTGCTCGCGCAAACCGTGCTCGATACCCTGCACTGCACGCAAATCCGCGTTATTCCCGCTGCCGTGCCACCGCATAAAGAAACCCCCGCCGTTACCGCGCAACACCGTGCCGCGATGGTACAACTGGCGATACAAGATCACCCGAAGTTTGTACTCGATACCTGCGAGTTAGAACGCCAGGGCACGTCATACACCATAGAAACCCTGCACCTGCTGCGCCGCTGCTTCCCAGACCAGGCGCTATGCTTAATGATGGGGCAAGACAGCTACCAGAAACTACCCTCCTGGCGCCGCTGGCTGGAACTGTTGGATTATTGCCATGTACTGGTCGTGCACCGGGCAGACCGTGACAACACCTTATTGCTGCATGCAGAACATGAAGGCAAGTTAATCGACATCGCCGCAGCCCCCACCGCGTTTGCGCAGCAAGCCAACGGCCTCATCAGCTTTTTACCCGTCACGCCGCCAGACATTTCGTCTACCCGCATCCGCGAGCAACTCGCCCACAACGACCACGCCACGATCGCTGAAATACCGCCGCAGGTGCTGCGCTATATACAGCAGCATCACTTATATCAGCAATCCAATTAACGGCGCGTCAGGTTTTTTTAAGCGTTGAAGCCGCCTGAAACGTCCACGCCACAAAACGGCTCTGCTTCTGCCCTTGCGCCATCTCCACCGTTTTCACCGTCACCGCCTGCACCTTTTTCAGTTCGCGATACACCAACGGCAAATTGCTGGCTTTAGAAACCAGCGTGGTAAACCACACACACTGCTTGGCAAACAATCGACTCTCGTTAATCATGGTAGTTAAAAACGCCGCCTCACCGCCCTCACAGAATAATTCATTAGACTGCCCACCAAAATTCAATGCCTGTGGAGGCTTTTTACCCAACCCGCGCCATTTGCGCTGTGTACCCGCCAACGCTTCTTCCGCTGAAGCATGAAAAGGTGGATTACATAAAGTGACGGTGAATTGCTCGCCCGGCAACATCACGCCTTTAAAAATCGAACCAGGGTTAGGCTGATGACGCACACTAATCTGTTGCTGCAAACCATTGGCGCCAATAATCTTTTGCGCATTACGCAAAGCCTTTGCATCAATATCCGCGCCCACACATTGCCAGCCATAAGCATGAGATGCAATTAGCGGATAAACCAGATTCGCACCCGTACCAATATCCAACAAGCGCACTTGCTCATGATTTAAATCAGGAATGCTCTCCGCCAATAAATCCGCCAGATAATGCACATAATCCGCCCGCCCAGGGATAGGCGGACATAAGTAATTCTTTGGAATATCCCACACCGCCACGCCGTAATACTGCTTGAGCAAAGCCTGATTCAATGCCTTCACTGCTTGCGGGTTGGCAAAGTCTATCGAATCATCGCCATACGCGTTTGGGCGGACGTATTGAGCTAGTATTGAATGTGATTGCACCAAGACTGAGAAGTCATAGCCGGTACTATGCACATTACTTGGGTGTAGGGTTGATGAAGGTAATGCGGACTTCATGAGAGATGTATTAAGTGGCGTTCAGCTTTAGAACTAAAAACACCATTTGGTTAGCTAAAATTACTTAGACTTCTGAGAGAATTAATAATCAACAGATGCAAACATTATACGCTCTGAACTAATTTCGTCCGGTATCACAAACAAAACCCCAACGGCCTTCTTTTATATTTATATAAGGCCCTGTTACCGATGCCAGAAGATAAACAACAGCATTGGGTTTATTTTTAACAGTAAAACTGAAGTCAGTTGAGTTTTCCTCATCAACCCCATATGTTCCTATCAAGCTCGTAGATCCTAAATTTAGGAACTCTTTTCTAACTAATAATTTCTTTTTGGGATCATTGAAGGGTAAAAAGTGCTTATCTACGCTTTTTAAAATGGCATCATTAATCAACCATGATTCAACTACTACTTTCTTAATCTCAAATGGAGATGTCCCTATATTTTTAATCGTCACTCCGAGATTTGCCAAACAAATATTTTTGGTGGGTAACAGAGTCCAATTCAAGTAACCAGTTGAAGCACTTCTAACCTCTAAAGGCTTCTCAATTTTTACGTATTTTGAATAAGCCCAAACCCCTGCAATTACTATTGCTAGTATCTCAACCACATATTTTATAACCTCTAAAATATCTTTAGCTTTGGAAAAAGCATGTTTGTTGAGCTGGGTGCGAAAGCGCCTCATAGAGCCTTGATATGGTCGCTGTAACGATGCTGTAAACTCGACGAAAAGAACCCACCGCAATCATGTAATTTAGTGCAGCCATCACATTCAGGTGCGAATTCATTTTTCCAGTCTGAAATAGATTTTTTGTAAAAAGGTAAAACATCTTCATTTACAGTGCAAAGCTGGTGGTTGTAGACAGAGGTTGTTAATCCATAACTACTTAGAATATTTACTGCATCACTTAAAATGTCTTTATATTCAAAAGGATCTATCCAAAGACTATCCAAATTAGCGCGTGTAAATCCCATCATTTCCAACCCCATTAGCGCCACATGATCAACAAACAATAAATTTCGCCCGATGAATTCACATAGGTCTGATAAACCTTCAATTGATTGCTTGTGAATAACAACTCTAATTTCGACTTTTTGATTCAATCTTTTGAGATTTAACACGCCAGCCAATGTTTCATCTAAAGCACCTGAACTTTGAACTATATAGTCGTGTGTTGAGGGGTTTGATGAATAAATTGGGATACCTACCATCATGTCAAAATGATTGATATCGGCATATCTTTTAGCAAAACCTATGTTTTTAAAAGAGCGACCATTGGAAAGAATATGAATACTAGTTTGAGGTAGATGGCTCTTAGTAAACTCTAGTAATTCTAAAAATCTCTCTCCAAATAACGTGGGCTCACCGCCAGAGAAACCGATTTCCTCGGTGTTCTTGGGTATTAATTTAATGAGATTAAAAGCTTCAGTTAATAAGTAGGAATCATCGTGACTTTTAGGAGGTTGTGAACACATTAAACAATAATGATTACATTGCTCTGTAATCATAATCGTATTATTAGTCGCCCTTTTGCGGTATAGAACCCGTATGTGTTCTTTATTTGGGGTGATTCGAACAATATCTTCATCGTTCAAGTAACTAAACTCATCTGGCAAAACAGTAAAATTCTCACCCTGAGAAAACTCAATATTATCGGCTAGCGACTCAAATGTAATGTAATGAGAAAATCCCTTAGGGGCATTCTTGGACCTTGCAATGAATGCCTTATCGACTCTTAAAACCTGCGGTAAGTTTGGGTTAGAACTTAACGCAAATAACTTTACTTTTTCAGAAGTAATCTCATGAACTTGAATTACTTTACCTCCGAGTTTAATCATCGGTTAGCCCATCTGAGGAATAGTTTTTTGGTATCAGGGTCTTTTTCCATGAGATTAATTAAGTGTTTAAAAATACTCATGTTCTTTTTACAAAACTCTGATTCAGGCTTCCGTCCTAAAAAATCCTTATGTATCGCATGATGATAAACTGGCTCGGAACCACAGTATGGCTCAAATGCACATTCAGAACACATTGGAGCACTCAGCGTAAAGGACTCTTCGATCGCATCAAGCAGCTTGTCTGAAAGAATTATATCTTCGTAAGAGTCAGATAATATATTACCTAATTCAAAAGTCTTATCTCCCATTTCAGCAAGCATTCTGCTTTCATCTGAAGCATAAACTTTACCATCGTAATTAAACACGATTGCTGCAATTCCAATTCCAGCTGGATTCATTAAATCAACATATCCAGACTCTTGGGCTGTAAGGATTTTCTTCAAAATTAAACTGGAATAATACTCTGAGAACTCAACGCCATTTCGATTCAATTCAATGATGTAATCAAGACCAGCTTTATAAAACTGTAACCATCGCTCAGTGTTATATGCCATAAATTTTTTTGTTTTTATAGCAAAACCATACGGTGATAAGGGCCTTAAAAAAATACCTTTGAAACCAAGCTTTAAATATTCGTCGATAATGTCTCTAACTTTGTCTAGGCTCAACTCTGTAGTTGTCATCAAAGCAGAGACCTGATCATAACCAAGTCGGCTTCTTGCCTGTTCTAATCCAGCAATAAATCTTTGATAGCTATCTTTGTTTGGTCTTGGTCTGTTTGAATTGTGTAAAAGCTCAGGGCCGTCCAGAGAAGTTGATATCTGGATTTTATGTAATTTACAGAAATCTAAAACCTCATCAGTCACCAAAGATAATGTGGTTGCGATTACGAATGCCAGATCCCTGTTTGCAACTTTGTTTCTATTTTTTGCTACCTCAACAATATATTTGATGAGCTCAAAATTTAGTAAAGGCTCTCCACCCTGAAATTCAATTTTGATAGCTTGTGATGGTGATTTGAATACAAAGTCCAGAGACTTATCAGCCATTTCTACAGTCATATCAAACGATGACTTATCCTCAGACTGTCTAGAAACCTGGCAATACGGACAACTGTGATCGCAACGAAGTGTGACAACAAAGATGTGTAAATTAGTAAATTGAGAAAGTCTGGATAATTTCGTTCTTAATTTAAGTGCCAATAACTCTATTGGAGACTTTTCGTTTGGTAGTCGTATAAAGTGCTTGGACCTTAACTTAGGATATAAGCGATTGGTAATATCGAGTTTTCGATGCACTAATCTTTCTAAATCACCATGCTCAATGAGCAGATACTCTCCAACAAAGTTAGTGATGATGTAGTTTTTATCATCAAATCTATCAAATTTAAAAGGGAGTAACTCATAAGATGAGTCTTTTGTAGAATAACTATCGAAACTTTTGAACTTACTCAATTTCTTGCAGATCCGTATTCAAGAAAGTGGCGCTCAATATTAGATTTCTTACAGTCTCGGTTTCTTTTGAAATCAACTGGCGAAGATGCTGATCGAGAATTTCTTTCTTAAAATCTGCTTCTAATTTTTGGCAGTAAGTATCAGAGTGCTCCCCATCCAGACTGATATGACAAAGTATCGCTCGATCATTTAACTCAAAATCCACCGTGAGTTTATTAATAAAGCGATACGCTGCCTTCTGTATTGTTTCAACAGAATAAACACGCTCATCAAATTTGAGCGTATAAGTTTTTGTACTCACTTAGTAGCCAGATGAATGTGAACGATGAGATGAATGCGAACTATGTGAGGAATGAGAGCGATGAGCGGCATAGAAAATGCCATCACTATTTGGTTGAAGAACAAACTGTAATGCAGTTTTATCGCTAAAGTCGAATTTATTAAATTCGCCTGTCTCAATTTCAAGCGAATTAGTTTTCGCTTGCTCATCAACTGGAGCATTATCAATCGACTTAGCATTTGATTGATTTGCTGTTAAAGCGCTTGCTAATACTGCCAATGGCAAAAGATATTTTCTTTTCATAATTAGCCCCCCTTAGATTGATATTTTTTAAGAAAATTATCATGGAATTTATATTGACGTCCATAAATCACCATTTCAAATCATATTAAAACAATGTAAAAGTTCGTATGCGAAACTGTTAGATTTATGAATTTAAACGTTGTTTCCTACAAATCAATAGGTTAGGGGTAACTTAAGATAATTGGAGGCAGAGCAAAATTAGTTTGATGCAAAACCTATTATTTAAGACCGCTCGCTTTATTGCCCGTTACTCTTTCGTAATCTGTTTTATAACGTTCTACAAAACTATCAAAATTGATTAATGGAACATTATCTTTTTCAATCTGATAAACAATGCCATCAAACTTATCCCGATCATTCAGTGGCAACCATCTTATTGTCACCTTTTGAAATGCCAGGTCTGATTTAAAACTTGGTTCTTTATTTACGCTTTCACGATAACAAGGTGCTTCACGGAAATGAATCAGATAGCACTTAAGCATTAAGTGCGATTGGTCGTCCAACTTGAGTTTCAAATAATAACCATCCGTTACAAAACCTCCCTTGCCGCTATACCTTTCAAATGGCTGCAATATCATCGTACCGCTGCTTACCTTGAAATCTTCAAATGCGGGTGGTGTGTCAATCTCTAAGTTTTTTATCGCATTGGCTTTGCTCAGATGATTAAGAAGAATGATGACCAAGATCACTATCAAATAGGTAGTACCAGGATGCTGCTTTATCCAAGCAGACAAGCTTTGATCTTTTAATTTTCCATCCATTTTTACCATACTGATCGCTTATGCTTTCCACGTAACGCTTTAGTTTCATGCAACCAGCATGCACTGATTAACTGCGTGAAATTTACCAAAACGTATGCACAAATTGCAACTTAACTCCAATACTCAAAGTCAAGTTACCGCTGAAATCAGACGTGTTTTATGCAAAAAACCGCTTAAATTATTGAATTAACTATAAAAACATCGCCTTTAAAGGGTATACACCCCTAAAAAACTTTGATATGTTACCGATATATCACAATAAATATGATGCTTTTGCGTCAAACAAACATCGGGGTGACATTGAAAATGATGGATATGTCTGGAAAATATTTGTACACCATACGCAGTGCCAATGGTGTGTTGGTTGAAAATCTGCAGATTTTTGGCAAGTCGCGTAGTGAGGCCGATGCCAAGATCAGGCAGATGTATTGGCGCTGCGAAATCTTGAGTTGCAGCCTGGTCGCGGATTTGAGTGCGCGTGCACCGAACCTGAAAATGCAGTGGCTGCGGCCGAATGCTGCGTGAGTTAAATACTTTGAAAAAAGGCGCTTGTAACCAAGCGCCTTTTTTATTGCCTAAACTTAATAACTAAAACAATGAAAGGTTGCTGGCCTGAATATTGGGCTTGCTGACTCTTCTGCGCAGCAGTTTTTTCACTGGCGTATCTGCCAAAGGCAAAGCTTCGTCGAACAGGGATTGTTGTGCCGGAAACATGTCGTCTTGCATCTGCGCGGTTTGCAGGTCAAACCTGAGTTCGCAATCTAGCCATAAATCTGATTTTGGCACGCAGCAGCATGGCAAAATTTCGTCGGCGGCAATAAAGGCGAGGGGCAACTCTACGTAATCGACTTCGCCGTCCAGCATGCGTACGCGGCAGGCACCACAATAACCGCTCCGGCATTGAAACTCTACTTCGTGGCCGGTACGTTCAAGGCCTTCGAGCAGGGTTTCTTGCGGGAGCAGGCTAAAGCGGCTGTGCTGGCTGCGTACGCTAATCATAAATTATAAAAAGATAAATGAGCGAGCGGGATAAAGTGCAAGGCGCACGGAGCGCAGAAACCGGATGTACATGTAGTACATGAGGATTTCGAGCACCGCACAACGCAGCAATTTACCCGCGCAGCCATTTATTATTACAGTTCAAAACCATTGAGGTCGTCTGCTGACACTTCAGAATCAATTTGACCAATCAGGTATGAGCTTAATTCCACCTCTTGCGGCGCAACTTGCACGGTGTCTGAGGCCAGCCAGGTGTTGATCCATGGAATCGGGTTGTTTTTGGCACCGGGGAATGCAGGCGGCAAACCAACGGAGGCCATGCGGCTGTTGGTGATGTATTCGACATACTGGCTCAGGATGTCCTTATTTAAACCAATCATGGAGCCATCTTTAAACAGGTATTCTGCCCATTGCTTTTCCTGCTCGGCGGCGGTTCTAAACATTTCAAAGCACTCGTTGTGCAGCTCGGCAGCGATCTCGGCGAACTCTGGGTCATCTTGCCCGGAGCGCATGATATTGAGGATGTGCTGGGTGCCAGTGAGGTGCAGTGCTTCGTCACGCGCAATGAGACGAATGATTTTAGCGTTGCCTTCCATTACCTTGCGCTCGGCAAAGGCAAATGAGCAGGCAAAGCTGACGTAAAAGCGAATCGCTTCGAGGATATTCACGTTCATCAGGCAGCGATACAGCAGCTTTTTAAGTTCGCGCTTGTTGACCGAGATAGTTTCGCCATTGATGACGTGATCGCCCTCGCCCAGTTGCGAATACAACATGGTCTGATGGATCAGTTCGTCGTAATAATGGGCGATATCCGAGGCACGCGCGGTGATGTTGTCATTGCGCACGATGTCGTCAAAAATGATAGAAGGATCATTGACGATGTTGCGGATGATGTGGGTGTAAGAGCGCGAGTGAATCGTCTCGGAAAACGCCCAGGTTTCAATCCAGGTTTCCAGCTCGGGCAGTGACACCAATGGCAACAATGCCACGTTAGGGCTGCGGCCCTGGATGGAATCCAACAGCGTCTGGTATTTGAGGTTGCTGATGAAAATATGCTTTTCATGCTCAGGCAGACCCTGGTAGTCAGCACGGTCTTGTGACACATCGACCTCTTCCGGGCGCCAGAAGAATGACAGTTGTTTCTCGATCAGCTTCTCGAAGACCGGATATTTTTGCTGGTCATAACGTGCCACGTTGACGGGCTGACCGAAGAACATGGGTTCTTTTAACTGTTCGTTGTCGATTTTGGTAAAGATGCTGTAGGCCATAGCCGTGTTCCTAATGTTTAAGTTTTATTCTCAAACTGTTTTTAAAATCTACTCATTACCCCACTGCAATAAGCGTTTGATCAGTGAGTGAGCGGGATAAAGTGCAAGGCGTCCGGAGCACAGAAACCGGAATGTACATGGAGTACATGAGATTTCGAGCACCGCACAACGTTGCAATTTGCCCGCGCAGCCACTGAGTCAGCGCTTATTTAAATCTTGCAGGCGCCGCTGGCACACCCATCATCTTCCGCCTCAGTGCCGCCTTCTGTCGCACCATCACGGGTGTTGTGGTAATACAAAGTTTTGATGCCCAGTTTGTACACTTGCAACAAGTCTTTGAGCAACTGCTTCATAGGCACACGGCCGCCTTCAAAACGGGTGGGGTCATAGTTGGTGTTGGCAGAAATAGACTGGTCAACAAACTTTTGCATAATGCCCACCAGCTTGAGGTAACCCTCATTGCTAGGCATTTTCCACAGCAACTGGTACTGGTCACGCAAGCGGTCAATCTCTGGTACCACCTGGCGCAAGATGCCATCTTTGGACTGTTTGACAGACACCAGGCCGCGCGGCGGTTCGATACCATTGGTGGCGTTGGCAATCTGGCTGGACGTCTCGGATGGCATCAATGCTGTCAGCGTAGAGTTACGCAGGCCATCTTTCTGGATGTCGGCACGCAGGCTTTCCCAGTCCAGCAACAATGGCTCGCTGCAGACGGCATCAAGGTCTTTTTTATAGGTATCAATCGGCAAAATACCTTTGGCATACGTGGTTTCGTTAAATGCACCGCATGGACCAAATTCGCGTGACAACTGTACCGAAGCCTTGAGCAGGTAATACTGAATCGCCTCAAACGTGCGGTGGGTCAGGCCCAACGCTGCGTCGCTGGTGTAGTTAGTGCCATTTTTGGCCAGGTAGTAAGCGTAGTTGATCACGCCCACGCCCAATGAACGGCGCTTGTTGGTGGCATTGAGAGCAGCTTTGACCGGGTAATCCTGGTATTCCAGCAAGGCATCCAGCGCACGCACCACCAAATCAGCCAGGCCTTCGAGTTCATCCAGTGACTCCAATGCACCCAGGTTAAACGCTGACAAGGTGCACAAGGCAATTTCGCCCTCTTCATCATTGATGTCGTTCAATGGATGGGTCGGCAGTGCAATTTCCATACACAGGTTGGACTGGCGCACTGGAGCAACGGCCGGGTCAAACGGGCTGTGTGTATTGCAGTGGTCTACGTTCTGAATGTAGATACGGCCTGTGCCTGCGCGTTCTTGCATCACCAGCGAGAACAGGTCTACGGCTGGCAAGCTACGCTTGCGGATGCTGTCATCGGCTTCGTATTGCGCATAGAGGCGCTCGAATTCGTCTTGGTCGGCAAAGAAGGAATCGTACAAGCCTGGTACATCATGTGGAGAGAACAAGGTGATGTTCTGGCCTTTGATCAGGCGCTGGTACATCAGGCGGTTGATCTGCACGCCGTAATCGAGGTGGCGTACACGGTTCTCTTCCACGCCGCGGTTGTTTTTGAGCACCAGCAGTGACTCAACTTCCAAATGCCACAGCGGGTAGAACAAGGTGGCTGCACCACCGCGCACGCCGCCCTGTGAGCAAGACTTCACCGCAGACTGGAACAATTTGTAGAATGGCAGGCAGCCAGTGTGCTGTGCTTCACCACCACGGATTTCACTGCCCAGGGCGCGGATGCGGCCCGCGTTGACGCCGATACCGGCACGCTGTGACACGTATTTCACAATGGCGCTTGATGTGGCGTTGATGCTATCCAGGCTGTCATCACACTCAATCAGCACGCAGGAGCTAAATTGGCGTGTAGGCGTACGCACACCAGACATGATAGGTGTAGGCAACGAGATTTTGAAAGTAGACACCGCATCATAGAAGCGCTTGATCAGATCCAGTCTTGTCTGCCCTTTGTAATTGGCAAACAGGCTCATGGCCACCAGAATGTACAGGAACTGCGGGCTCTCGTAGATTTTCTTGGTAACGCGGTTCTGCACCAGGTATTTACCCTCAAGTTGCTTCACAGCGGCGTAAGAGAAATTCATGTCGCGCCAGTGGTCCAGATGGCTATTTAACGCATCAAACTCTTCACGGCTGTAATCGCGCAGCAGATGCGGGTCATACTTGCCCAGTTCGGTCAGGGTCGTCACGTGGTCAAACAAATGTGGCGGCTCAAACTGGCCATAAGCAATTTTGCGCAGGTGAAAAATGGATAAACGCGCAGCCAGGTACTGGTAGTCAGGCGTTTCTTCAGAAATCAGGTCAGCGGCCGACTTGATGATGGTTTCATGAATGTCGTCCGTACGAATGCCATCGTAAAACTGGATATGGGAGCGCAACTCTACCTGCGATACCGACACATTATTCAGGCCCTGTGCGGCCCAGTCGATCACGCGGTGAATTTTGTCGAGATTAATCGGTTCCTTGCGACCATCCCGTTTTGTGGCCTGCATGGATTCGTATTGTGACATTAATGGCTCCCAATCATGGCAGCGAAGGTGGCATGGCACAGGCTTTTCGCAACGCGCATCCCGCCCCGGGAAAACCCAGGACCGCAGAAAATGCACCCGCTTAAAGGCCAGAAGAGCAATCAGCACAAAACTTGGCTCACTGCATCTGCCGAGGACACCCCGCCTCAAACGTTAACAAGAAAAAACTTACGGTAGGTCTCCTGGCTTTCAGGTCACCATTATTTGCTTTGCCTTCCCGAAATTATCAGTGGCGTTGTTAACAGCAAATAACTCGCTGATCACAGTTGCGGGGGCAGCTCTGGCTTGATGAGGACTGCGCCGTCTTCACGCACCAGATTCCCTTTTAAATACAGAAGAAGACTGTCTTCTGCATACCGTATGGATGCGACTATAAAACAATATCTATGGCTTTTCAATTATCAAAAACACAATATATTGATTTATTTACCTTGACAGTGAGCAACTGATTGTTTTTATTCAAGAATATTTTTACAACCATACTGCACAACTTCAGTGAGTGATATGCCGTCTCCTATCGTGATAAAAAAGCTATTTTTACGTCGTAATCATTAGGACACAGTGGTAACGAATTATGCGACACTAGGCATAACGAATAAAAACCAAATCCGTCATGACTTTTCTCCGTCTATCTACAAGATGCAGACTCACCGTCCTCATGTTGGTGGCTGCCAGCCCCGCGTATGCCACCAACGGCATCAACCTCATTGGCTTTGGTGCTGAATCAACCCTGATGGGCGGTGCTGACGTGGCGGTCGCGCGTGACACCAGCGCACTCAATACCAACCCGGCCGGGCTGACGCAGATCAAAGCGCCATTGCTGGATATGTTTGGCTCAGTGCTACGCACCACCGACCTGGTACACAAAGACCCCCGCAACGAAGAACATGCGTCCAACCGCTACACCTTGCTTGGTGGTGGTGGCTATGCGCGGCCCCTGGAAAATACCCCTTGTACGGCTGGCATAGGCTTGTTCGCACAAGGCGGCGCCGGTGGCGTGTTCGACAACCTGCGTACGCCGTTTGGCAATCGCGATGATTTGTCCTCGCTGTTTGGGATCGCCAAGATCATCCCCGGTATCGGTTGCGAGGTAACTGACAAGCTCTCTCTGGGCGCCAGCCTGAATATTGTTTATGCGAGCATAGAACAGGACTTTTTTGCGAATACTTCAGTGAGTGCGGTGCCCTTTGCAGGTTACAAATTAGAGGGCGCCTCCGCAGTGCGTACAGGCTTCAAGCTGGGCATGCAATATCGTGTGACCCCTGCACTGACGCTGGCGGCCTCCTATACCGAGAAAACCGAATTGCCGATGACCGGCGGCACACTGACAGCTGACTTCACAGATTTCGGGTTGGGCAAGGTGAAGTATGCCGATGCTTCAATCAAAGGCTTCGCCCTGCCGCGTGAAGTCGCTGTCGGGATGGCGTTCAAGCCAACAGATGACTGGTTGCTTTCATTCAAACTCAACTGGCTTAACTGGAGCGATGCGATCAATGACGTGACCCTGCGCGCCACCAAACCAAACAATGCTTCAGCGCAATCTATATATGGCAGCTCAATGGCAGCCGACTGGAAAGACCAATGGGTAGTCGCGACAGGCGTTGCGTACAACTGGGATGACCGTACCACGCTTTATGCGGGCCACAATTACGGCAAAAACCCGATCCCGCGCCAGAACTCCAGTCCTTTATTGGCAGGCACCCTAGAGCATCACCTCACCTTCGGTGCCGCACGCAAGGTCGACCAGCACTGGCTGATGACAAGCGGCGTCGAATGGATGCTACCTGTCAGTGTTAAATACAACAGCCGATTATTTGGTGAGTCTGAAATCCGTAATGAGGCGATTGTGTTGCACTTTATGCTGAGCCGCCGCTGGTAGCTTAAACAAAAAAACCTGGCATCAAGGATGCCAGGCTCCAAAACGAGTATGTCTGAGGAAAACAACAGTCAGCTGATCCCCTAGCTGTCACGCTTAAAAATCTACCTGTGCACTCACCTTGAAAATACGCGGCTCGCCCTGCGTCAGGAAATTCCAGTCGCCGTGGGTTTGCCAATATTTCTCATTGGTCAGGTTCTGAATAGCCGCACGCATGGTCACGCGATGGTCATTCAGTTTGGCCTGATAGCGCGCACCCAGATCAAATAAAGTATAACTATCCATGCGGTGAATATTTCTTGCTTCCAGGTAACGGTCACCCACATAACGCATCCCTGCTGATAAGGTCACGCCAGGCACAGCCAGCATTTGATAATCAGTAAATAAGGTAGCAGTAAATTTGGGGGCGTTAGGCGCATCCTTGCCATTGACATCAACATCATCACTGTTGTTTTCACTGTGCATGAGTACCATGCTACCGCGCAAGGCCCACTGGCTGCCGAGTTCAACACGGCCCGCCAGGTCCAGTCCACTCAGGACCAGGCCTTTCGTTTGCTGTACGTAATAATCGCTACTATTCGTGTAAGCCAGGCCACGTTGCATGCGGAACAGCGCGGCTTCGGCAGACCAGAAGCTGCCTTGCTGCTTGAGGCCAAGTTCATATTGCCTGCTTTCCAGCGGCCCAAAGGATTGGTCTTTATTATTGGTTCCCAGGGGCGCCGTGTTGCCCTCTTCTAACGCCTCGACATAGCTTACATAGGCAGTCAGTGCCTCTTGCGGTTTCCAGAGCAGAGCATAGGTTGGTGTCACCTTGCTTTTGTCAAAAGTCTCACCGCCGGGCTGGGTTTTGCGGTAGCTACTATGACGCAGGCCAATAATGGTGCTCCATTGCGGCGTCCATTCAATCGTGTCGCTCACAAACACACCAACATTGCGGGTCCTGAAAATGGTACTGACATCTTTGCTGATGTCGGAATGTGGATTGCTTGCATCACTGCGGCCACCGTACAAATTGCCCGTTCCCAAGGAGACAAAACCGTCCGGCGCACCACTGCGATGCACCGTTTGCATATCCGTCCCCGCCACCAGCGCATGCTTGATACTCCCGGTATCAAACCGCCCATTCACCATCATGTTTGCTGACAGATTGGTGTGCTCGCTATACCACTGTACCAGGCCATCATCATAGTTACCGGCATCGTCATTGATGTAAAGATAACTGTCGTAATTGGTACGCTTGAGTTTGGACATACGTACGGCCGTACTGATATTCCAGTCGTCATTGAATGCCCAACGCAACCCGGTACCTGCAGTCAGCATCTCGGTCTCATGATAGGTAAAATCCTGCGTCAGGCGTTTGGCGCCATCAATCGGCTTAGGGGCGGCAGCATTATCATCCACCACCAACGCGAACATGGAGCCATTCACTTTGCGTTTTTGATATAGTGTGTCGGCCTCAATGGTTAACTGGTCACTGAGTTTAATATCCAGTGCGGCGGAGGCTGAATCTCGCTTGATCGGCGTATCCAGATAAGTATCGCCACCTTCGTGTACATAATTGACACGCAATCCCAAACGATCATCGGCAAAACGACGGCCGATATCCAGGTTGAGACTGTATTGACTATCCGTCATCAAGCCGGCCGTCACGCGCGTCATCGGCGTATCCCCGGCGCGCTTGAGCTTGTAATTGAGGATACCGCCCGGCTGTGCAAAACCATACATGAACCCGGACAAGCCTTTCAGCAGCTCAATCTGCTCGAAATGCTCAATGGGTAAATCGGTATTCCATGCCGAAATATTCAGGCCATCAATTTTATAACCATTCAATAAATCGAGCGCTAGGCCCCTGACGGTAATCATGGAGCTTTCACGCGCGACCCCGTTACTTGAGGCCGTCACGGCAGCATCCAGCCTGAATACATCCGCAATATTCGTCACTTGGCGATCAACCATCTCTTCCGATTTCACCACCCTGACGGAGAATGGTGTATCCAGTAATGTTTTTTCGCCCAGTGCGCCATAACTGGCCTGATTAGCTTCGTAACGACTAAGCAGCCCATTGCCCTCCCTGGCTGCCTGCACATGCACTTCATTTAATAACTGAGGCGTTTTCTCGTCTACATCCAGCCGAATCACGGTAAAGCTTTTGCTATCCGTTTGCTTTAACGCCAAACCACTATTTTCCAGTAGCTTTTCCAGCGCCTGACGCACAGTATAGTCACCCCTGAGTGCGGGGGATTGTTTATGCTCAGTCAACGCAGTAGAAAAGAGAATGCGCTCACCCGACTGATGAGCCAAAGTATTCAGGGCTTTATCTAATGATTGTGAGGGAATATTCAGTTCCACAGCCTGGGCAGTGAAAACGAGATTGGCCAGTAATAACGCCATTAAAGTAGGCTTATAAGAGAGAGACATCGTGCTTTCCAGTGAATAAATAAATTGCTTACACTGGTATGTCGCATGAGCATCGGCAAATGTTGATGTCTGAGCTAAAAAATTTATCCCGGTGGTCGCGCCGGTCAAAAAAGTACCTGCCCATGCGGGCCGGTACTTTTAATAGAAACGCGTTAAATCTCCAGCTTAAGCGCCACTCCGAATAAGCGCGGAGCGCCAACATCGAGCACATCGCCACTACTATTATTGGTGACATACTCGCGGTCAAACAGGTTACGCACAAAGGCATTCACCGTGGTACGTGGATTTAAACGATAGGTCGCATTGGTATTCACCAGCACCACGCTGTCGTTGCGTCTGGTTTCTGTGAGCAGATATACGGAAGGGCTGCTATCTTGGTAAACCGTGTCTACATTGAACAGCCACTGATTACCCAAGTGGTAGTTCAAGCCAAGATTCACTTTGGTTCTCGGCGCCATAATGAACTGCTTGCCGCGCATATTGAGACCATCACTGTTGATGAAGTCCAGATACTCGGTATGGTTGTAGGCGGCACCGGCAATCATCTGCCAGTCACTATTGATCGCATACTCAGCCGAAACCTCCAGGCCGCGCATACGGCTTCTGGCAGCGTTAGAAATATACAAACGATTCAATGCATCGCGCTGACGCACCTGCTGGTCCTTCCAATCGGTGTAATACACGTTGGCAAAGGTTTTCAGGCCATATTCAGGCCAGCTACCGCGATAAGAAAGCTCGTAGGTAGTAGTGAATTCCGCGTCATATGGCCGGTGATCGGATGGCACCCGCATATTAATACCACCGCCACGATAACCACGTTGCACCACAAAGCCAGTACGCTGAGTAGGCGACCAGATATAGTTGATGCCCGCTTTTGGCAGTAAGGCGCCAAAAGTCTTTTTGTCATCGGCTTCGGTGACTGGTGATAGCGAGAAGGTATCCAGCACATAATCGACCTTGGCTTCATTTTTCTCACGGTCATAACGCAAACCGGCGATGGCTTGCCAGTGCGGGGCAAAATCCCAGTTAACCTCGCCAAAGATGGCCTGATTACGTATTTGGCTTCTGCCATCCGCCATCAATACCGACCCGAAGCCCACGACGCCCAAGGTATCATTAAACTTGATTCTGGAAGACCCGTAATAGAAACCCGCGTGTGCCTTCAGGGTATCCCCCTGGTATGTGGCGCGGAACTCCTGGCTAAATAATCTGGTTTGATGGTGGCGATTGGCTTCTTCGCTATCTACCGCGCCCTGATCAAAATCCAGCAGGCTCTGGTAGTTCGCATTGGTCCCCGAAGAAATGCTGGTTAACGCCCATGACTTATTGAGCTGATGTGTCAGCTTTAGCGTCGCCTCATTTTGCTGTATGGCATCAAAAGCATCTGTGTTCTGGTTCAACTTGTAATATTGCGGCTGGTTATTGAGTTGCGTCACGCCATTGCTACCGGCGTGGTAATCGGTGTGCGATAAGGTCAGCAAAGCCTCTGTGTTATCCCCAGCCAATAACAACAATTTGCCACGGGCATTGATAGAGCGGCGCGGATCGGCATTGTTATCCAGCACACGGTTCTTGATATAACCCTCTTCATTTTGCACATTCAAGGCAAAGCGGCCTGCCAACACCTCTGGCACTAACACCGCGTTGGCTGCAAGCGCCCCACCCTGCTGGTAATAATTGCCAAGGTTGCCTTGCAAGGTCAGTGTATTTTTAAACTCGGGATCATTGGTTTGCATAATCACCGCTCCCGCCAATGCGTTGCGGCCTTGCACGGTCGATTGCGCACCACGGTACACTTCCACCTGTTTCATATCCCAGGTTGAAAGCGGGCTCATGGTCACCATACTGCTGGTTTGCAAGGCGCCATCAACAAACACCGACACCGCGTTGTTTAACGACAGCGGCCCCTGGTCATCAAAGCCGGTTACCGGCACGCCACGGATGCCCCAGGTTTCATTACGTGACTGCGTATATACACCAGGCGTACGCGCCATGATGTCAGATAGCGACTGATCACCATGCGTACGGATATCCTGGGCGGTAGCGACAGCCACACTGGAGTAGGTTTCACTGAGTTTACGCGTGATTTTCTCACCCTGCACGGTCACTTCTGGCAAGGTATCCACTGATTCATGAGCGCTGGTCGTGGGTGCAGCAGAGCTACTGACTTTCGCGCTCTTCTTTAGCGAATATTGCTGACCACCCTTGTCATCCAGTGCAAAATCACTGCCCTTGAGCAAGGTATCGAATCCCTCATTAACGCTGTAATACCCTTGCAGGCCGTCACTTTTCAAGTTGGCAAGCAGGGCGGGGTCAAACGACAGGCGTGTGCCAGTCAAGGCAGCAAACTCTGCCAGCACATGACCCAAGGGGCCTGGGGCGAGTTGATAATGCTGTTTCTCGGCGACGGCTTTGGGGCTATCCGCCATCACCAGCGACGGGCTGGCCGCCAAAATAAAGCCGCACAAAGCAACACGCAGTGCGCTCTGCAACGGAGTAAGTTTAAAAACGGAAAATGTCATTGCCTGAGAACTTTCTTAAGTATCAATAATGAAACGGCCTAGGAACGGCCTTCATCATGTACACCGGGCGAATGCTAAAAAAGTATCAGGGTAAACAACATTTTTTTATCCTGCGGCAGATGCAGGTTCAATCATGATCCAGTAGCGGCTAGGCGCGACGACTTTTACCGGCAAGGTCTTTTGCAGCAAGTCGAGTGCGGCATCGGTATCTTTTAAAGGAAACGCTCCCGATACGGTCATCTGCCTGAGCTCAGGATGGCAACGGATCACGCCGTGCCGGTAACGTGCCAGCTCTTTGAGCAATGCCTCTAAGGGCATTGCTTGTGCCAGCAGCATGCCTTGCTGCCAGTAGCCCACGCTTTGGTCCGCAACTCGTGCTGGCTCCAATGCATGACGATTGAATGCGCGCTGCTGCCCGGCTTGCACCACACTGCTCTGGCCATTGTCGAGTTGAATACGCACTGCCCCTTCGGTCACCGCCAATATAGTACGATCAGCAGTCAACTTGACATTGAAGCGTGTACCCAATGGCACCAGCTCACCATGCGGCGTAATGACGACCAATTTGCGCTTGTCCTGATGCCCGGTTTCCAGCCACACTTCACCTTGGTGCAACACAATCTTCCGCTCTTGGTGATACTGGATATCCACGGCAGAATCTGTATTCAATACCAGGCGCGTGCCATCGCCCAGATGCAGATGTTTCTGCTCGCCAACCGCGGTCTGGTACCCGGCCCGCCAGCGTTCTAAAGGTAACGTTCGGTATCCCAGCCAGGCACTTGGTAATACGATTGCCAGCGTACCCAGTTTTTTGAGTGCCTGCCTGCGTGATGTATGGTCTATGCGCGCCAGCACCTGTTTGGCCAATGCTTTATGCGGCACCTGCCCAAAGGTGTGCTGTATTTGCGTGAGTCGCGACCAGGCCTCTGCATGTTGTGGGTGACTGCTTTGCCAATGCTCAAACGCCGCCAGTGTCGCAGGGCTCGTCTCCTCTGACTGTAATTTCAGCAGCCAGTCCACCGCCTGGGCCAGCACCTGTTGATCCAGCGTTGAGGGAGTATTTAACATCATAGGCTTAAACACGCCAGATACGCTTTACGCATATGCCGTTTGACAGTGATCAGTGAAAGCGCCAGTTGATCGGCAACCTGCTGGTAAGTCAGCCCATCCAGTTGCGCCAGTAAAAAAATAGCGCGGGTTTGCGCAGGCATGTGTTGCAATAGATGATCAATTTGTCGCAATGATTCCAGAATCAGGTGCTGCTCTTCAGCCGATGGCCATAAGTCTGGCGTGAGATGTGCCAATGTTTCCTGGTAAGCGCGTTCCACCTGCTGATGGCGCCAGTGGTCTATGACCAGGCCTTTGGCAATATGCACCAGCAAGGCACGTGGCTCTGCCCCTAACTGGGCCAGCTTGTCTTTATGCATAACACGCACAAACGTATCATGCGCAATATCCGCCGCATCCCATGGGTTGCCGGTTTTTTTGCGCAACCAGCCCTGCAGCCAGTCATGATGCTGACGGTAGACATCGTGTAATTGCTGCCAGCGCACATTCAGCAAAGCCATGGCTGACACTTTCTAGCGACAATATAAAATGGCTCAATCATGATTAAAGATGCCGGATCACAATCACACCACCCTCTTGCCGGGAGATACGCACCGGCAAAATTTCTGGCAAGGTATCAATCAATGCATCAATACCATTGATATCGTACTCACCTGACATGCGGTAATTGGCGATGCGTGCATCTGCAATTTCAATCTGCCCGTGATGGTAACGCTGCAACTCGCTGACAACCTCTGCCAGGGTGTCACCGTCAAACATGAGTCGGCCTTGTTGCCAGACCGTTGTAGCAGTAGCTGAAACAGTCTGTGTTGTAGAAATGTCAGCCGCCAGGGTACGCACTGCCTGGTTCTGGAAAACCTGGCGCCGGTCAGACGCAGTGCGCACTTCTACAGCGCCTTCGACCACGGTCACCACAGCGCCTTGCCCATGATGACGTACATTAAATACCGTCCCGATATCCCTGATAGCCGTTTCGTGTGCATAGACGGTGAAAGGTCGCCATGCATGCTCTACGCTAAACAACGCCTCTCCTTGCTGCAAATGTAATTGCCTGGAGTAAAGGCGCTGCTCAACCAGCAGAACACTATTGGTGTTGAGCGTGACGCGACTGCCATCTTTCAACACATAATGGGCTTGTTGTCCGACCATGGTATGCAGGTCTTCACGCTGCAATACCGGGTCTACATACCAGCTGAGTGCAACGACGCTGATGGCGGCAATACCGGCAGTGATTTTTTTCAAACGGCGCTGGTGCCGGGCCTGCTGTTGGGCTGCGCGCAGAATGTCTTCCCGCGAAGGAAAGTGGTTGCGCAATGCCTCTGTATAAGGGCTGAGCACATCCGGTGCACTCCCCTGTTCCGGCAAGGGGCGAGCTTCATGGCGACTGATCTTCATGCCTGCGCTCCCCAAGCCCGCTGGATGGTCGCCATCGCCTTGGTAAAATGCTGTGTCACCATATTGCGCGAAATACCCAGCGCATCTGCAATTTCCTGCTGTGGCATTTCATGCAACCTGTGCAGTAAAAACACCTGCTGCTGACGCGGCGGTAACGCTTCGATAATGCGTTTTAACGCCTCTAATCGCTGCACAAAATGTAATACCCGCTCGCCATCCACCTCATGTGCCTGCGCTAGCGTATCCTGCATGGTGTGCACGTGAGACTGCTGCATCTGCTGCTGGCGGTAACGGTCTATGGCCCGGTTTCTGGAAAGCCGGCGCAAAAAGGCCATGGGCGTATTCACCGGCTGGCCCAGTGGCCGCTCCATGATCTCAATGCAGACGTCATGCACCACATCCTGTGCGAAATGCTGGTCACCAAAGTGACGCTTCACATAATTGACCAATTCATCGTAGTGATACACCAGGGTCACTACAAGTTTGGAGTTTTCGGGATGGAGCAACACAGCAATGAGGCAGACAATTATTTAAACGGACATCTTAGCGGCCTCTATAAAAAAATACAAATGAAAATCATTATCAACTAGATTAAAAAACGCAAAGAGAAGGCAAGATTTGCTGGCACCCGACACAGGATGCCAGCAAGCTGTATCACGCCTTACGCCTGGGCACGCAAGGTTTTAGCTGCTGCAACCATATTGGTCAACGCGGGTAACACTTCCGCCCACTGGCGTGTCTTCAAGCCACAATCCGGGTTCACCCACAAACGCTCAGCCGGAATCCGCTCGGCCGCTTTTTGCATGAGTTGCACGATATGATCCTGGGTCGGGATATTCGGCGAGTGAATGTCATAGACGCCTGGCCCGATTTCATTCGGGTAGTTGAAATCATCAAACGCATCCAGCAATTCCATGTCCGAGCGTGAGGTTTCAATGGTAATTACGTCAGCATCCATCTCGGCAATCGCAGCAATAATGTCATTAAACTCCGAATAGCACATATGCGTGTGGATCTGCGTTTCATCGGCAACACCATTAGCCGTGATACGGAAAGATTCCACCGCCCAGTTCAAATACTCTTTCCACTGTGATTTGCGCAATGGCAAGCCTTCACGCAAGGCCGCCTCATCAATCTGGATCACGTGAATGCCTGCTTTTTCCAAATCCAGCACTTCTTCACGAATCGCTAATGCCAACTGGTAGCAACTCACCGCACGTGGCTGATCATCACGCACAAATGACCAGTTCAATATCGTCACCGGGCCGGTCAGCATGCCCTTCATCGGCTTGCTGGTCAGCGATTGCGCATACTTGATCCACTCTACCGTCATGGCTTGTGTGCGGCTGATATCGCCAAACAGGATAGGCGGTTTGACGCAACGCGAACCATAAGACTGCACCCAGCCAAACTGGCTGAAGGCATAGCCATCCAGTTGCTCACCAAAGTATTCCACCATGTCGTTACGCTCGGCCTCACCGTGCACCAATACATCCAAGCCCAGCGACTCCTGCTCACGCACGCTGCGCTCAATTTCAGTTTTCATGGCGATTTCATAGCCAGCGTAATCCAACGCCCCAGCCTTGAACTGGCTGCGTGCCTGGCGAATCTCAGCCGTTTGCGGGAAAGAACCAATCGTCGTCGTTGGATACTTGGGCAACTTGAGCAATGCCGCCTGCTTGGCCGCACGTTGCGCATACGTATTCTGGCGCTGCCCCAGTTGTGGTGTCAGTGTTTCCAGCGCGGCTTTCACCTGCGGATTATGCACACGTTTGGAGGCGCGGCGTGCGTCAATCGCTACCTGATTCACCGCCAATGCCACTTTTACCGCAGCACGCCCATGTGTTAATGCCGTTGCTAACACCTGTAACTCTTCCAGCTTTTGTTTGGCAAAAGCCAACCATGACTTAACCTCGGCATCCAGTTTGACTTCGCTGTCGAGATCCACCGGCACATGCAGCAACGAGCATGAAGGCGCCAGCCACAAACGATCACCCAAACGTTCGGCAATCGGCTCTAGCCAATCCAGCGTGGTATTCAAATCTGTTTTCCAGATATTGCGGCCGTTAATCACCCCCACAGACAACACTTTGTGCGCAGGCAGCATGCTGATCAAAGGCACGACTTCACTGCGTGCATTAATCGCATCCACATGCAAGCCCGCCACTGGCAAATTGGCCGCCAGGTATTGGTTATCCGCCAACGGCCCAAAATAAGTCGCCAACAGCAGTTTGACACGGCTACTCTTCAACTGGTGATAAGCCAGGTTAAACGCATGCTGCCATTCGGCCGTCAGTTCAGTCACCAAAATTGGCTCATCAATCTGCACCCACTCCACACCCTGCGCAACCAGCGCTTCCAGCAACTCGGTATACACCTGCAACAACTGCGGCAGCAACGCCAGGCGATCCGAATCATCCTTGCTTTTGCCTATCGCCAGGTAAGTCACCGGGCCGATAATCACCGGCTTGGCCTTCACCTGCTGTGCTTTCGCTTCAGCCAGTTGCGCCAGCAAACGCGTCGCATCCAGTTTAAATTGCGTCTCCGCAGTAAACTCTGGCACGATGTAGTGATAGTTGGTATCAAACCACTTGGTCATCTCCCCCGCTGTTACGCCACCACAACACTGCGCATGCGCTTCATCAGACTCGGCAGAGCGGCCACGCGCCACGCGGAAATAGTTATCCAGCGCATCACCATGAAAATCTTGCACGCGCGCTGGCAGATTACCCAGGGTAAAACTCATGTCCAGCACTTGGTCATAAAAGGCAAAGTCACCCACAGGCACTAAATCCAGATCGGATTGCAACGCCCAGTTACCCTGACGCAAGTCTTTGCCCACTTGCTTTAATGCGTCCAGTGAAGACTGCCCTTTCCAATAAGCCTCTAAAGCAAATTTCAGTTCGCGTTTTGCGCCTATGCGCGGGAATCCCAGATTGTGTGTGGTCGCCATGCCAGCCCCTTGAGTGATCGTTAAAGAGCACACATTCTAGGAAAGGCAATTCATGAAGTAAAATGGTATTATTTCAACAATCAATTAATTTTATTCATATATAAACACATGATTGAACGTATCCATTTAGCCATTATTCGCGAAGTCGAACGCCAAGGCTCACTGACAGCCGCCGCTGAAAAGTTATTTCTCACGCAATCGGCCCTCAGTCACTCGATTAAAAAACTGGAACAGCAACTAGGCACTGATATCTGGCTACGCGAAGGCCGTAGCTTGCGCCTGACACAAGCCGGGCAATATTTACTGGCTGTCGCCAACCGATTACTACCGCAACTTTCGCTAGCTGAAGAACGCTTAAGACAGTTTGCGCAAGGCGAACGCGGCACCTTGCGCATTGGTATGGAGTGCCACCCGTGTTACCAATGGCTACTCAAAGTGGTGTCACCTTATTTAGCTGCCTGGCCGGACGTGGATGTAGATGTCAAACAGAAATTCCAGTTTGGTGGCATCGGCGCACTGTTTGGCTATGAGATCGATATGCTGGTCACCCCAGACCCGCTGTATAAACCCGGCCTGAAATTTGTGCCGGTGTTTGACTACGAACAGGTATTGGTCGTGCACCGCCAACACGCACTCGCCCAAGCAGAGTACCTGAGGCCAGAACAACTGAGCAGAGAAACGCTGATTACCTACCCGGTAGATATAGACAGACTGGATATCTACAACCAGTTCTTGCAACCGGCAGGCATCAGCCCACAGGTACACAAACCGATTGAAACCACTGACATCATGCTGCAAATGGTCGCCAGCGGCCGTGGCGTCGCCGCCTTGCCGCGCTGGCTGGTGGAAGAATATCAAAGCCGTTTTGATGTGGTGCCAGTCAAATTGGGCGAACAAGGCATTGCCAAGCAGATTTACTTAGGCATACGCGAAACGGATGTCAATACAGACTATGTGCAGGCATTTATTACACTGGCGAGCGCACACAAACAACGCTCGGCCTGACCGTCAGGCCCGTGGTTTTCTCCAGGTGTAATACCCCATCATGGTCAATGGGACCGCCAGGCTCAGCCAGGACAACCAATGCCATATCCCAGTGCCTAACAGTGCCGCCAGCAGGCCAAACGTACTCAACACGGCCAACACAATCGGCCAGCCCCAGATTTGAAGGAATTTCTTTTGCATGGTGTTCAATCCTCCAATTTAAAGCGTCTCGGCATGCGCCTGCTGTAAATGCTGTATGCGCTGCTCAACATGCTGATGACGTTTAAGCCATAAATACAAGCCACTGCCCAGCACCACAATCGTAATCAGATCCAGTAAGGTCCAAATCACTTTGAGTGGCAAACCACCATAATCCCCAAAATGCAGCGGTTGTGACAACAATAATGTTTTGACATACCACGGCATTTCCCGTGTATCGGTTAATTGTGCCGTCTGCGCATCAATCAATGCAGGGCGCAGCAAACGCGAAGTTACCGGTGTATTGCCTTTCAAAAACACCGTGTAATGGTGCGGGCTGGAGAACATGCTGCCGGGGAAAGCTACAAAACTGACATGCATGTCCGGCACGGCTTTTTTGGCAGTGTCAATCGAGTCTTGCAAAGAACCAAGTTTGACTGGTGGCGGCAAGCCTTTATAAGGTGCAATCATGTCCGCCATCTGGTCGCCTTGCCAAACCATAATGACGATCTGGCTCAAAGTATTGATGGTACCAGTGATGCCGACAACCAGCGCCCAAACCAGCGTTGCTACACCCAGCAGGTTGTGGATATCCAGCCACTTCAAGCGCGCCTGCTTCTCACGCCTGACAGTGCCAAAATCCAGTCGCCGCATAAACGGGTGATACAGCACAATGCCAGAAATAATGGCGACCGCAAACAGCAAACCCATAAAGCCCAAAAACAGCATGCCGGGCAAACCGGCAAACATATCAATATGCAGTTTAAGCATCACATACATAAACCCGCGGTCTGGCGGCGGAGCATCCAGCACTTTGGCCGTGCGTGAGTCAACCAGCACGATATTCGAATCGTCGGGCGAGGCATCCATGGACTTAGCCATGGACACCAGCGTGACATTCGGGTGCTCGTCCTGCTCCCAGAACATAAAGCGGATCACCTCCTGCGGCCGCTGTTTGCGCGCAGCGTCAGCCACCGCATCCATGCTGGCATTAGGTGTGTTCTCTGCCATGATGGGCGCCTCCACCACACCGGACAAATGCTCGATTTCCTCATGGAAAATCAAAGGCAACCCGGTGAGGCACAGCATGAGCAAGAACGCCGTACACACCAGGCTGCTCCATTTATGTATCAGGTACCACTTACGAATACTCATCAAACGACTTCTTTATTTTTAACATCCAAATTGTAGCGTCGGCCTAAAAATCAGCCGTTGCCGAGAGCAGCAAGGTACGCGGCATACCCAGGTAGATATACCCCTCATTCGAGGTATTCCAGTAATCGCGATTAAACAGGTTCTCGATATTGGCACGCAAGGTCACCGGGGTTGCATTCAATACGGTTTTGTAACGTGCGCCGATGTCAAAGCGGGTGATACTTGGAATGGACAGGTTGTTAGCCTGATCCACATATTGCTTGCTGGTATAAATCACCCGGGAAGTGAGTGTCAGGCCGGGCACAGGCACCGGATCCCACTCACCGCCCATACTGACCTGCCAGTCAGGCACACCCACCGCGGTATTACCATTTAAGGCACTATCTTGATTCTTGACCAACTCGCCCTGCGTATAAGCACCACCGCCCAGTACACGCACACCGTCAGCAACCTCACCAAACACATTAAACTCCACGCCACGGTTACGCTGTTCACCATTCACGTTAAACGTAGTACCGCTATTAATCGCACTAGGCCGCTCGATCTCAAACACACTCACGCTGGTGGCAAGCTTACCCCAGTCCACTTTAACCCCAACCTCTTTTTGCTTGGTTTTATAAGGTGGGAATATGCGGCTTCCCATCGTTAAAGGTGCTTGCGGGCCTTGGCTCAAACCCTCAATGTAATTGGCATACAAGGAAATATTTTCTTGTGGCTTGAACACCACGCCTGCCACTGGTGTGAGTGCAGTTTTATCGTAGGGATCGGTAGTCGCAAATAAATAAGATTGTTGCTCTACTCGTTGATGCCTAGCACCGAGCGTCACCTGCACTTTCTCATCTAAGAAGGATAGCGTATCTGCCAGCGCATAACTGGTCAGCGTCATTGCGCCATATTTCTCCTTATTCCCAGGCAAGCCTGCTGTGCTTGGCGTATCAATATACACTGGCGCATAAATGTTTCCGTTAATCGTGCCAGACACCGCAGCGAAGTAAATATCGGTATTCTGTCTGACCTTGGTCGCGCCCAGGCTCACCTGATGACCAACCGGGCCTGTGTCAAACTTAATACGGCTGCCTGCTTCAAACGATTCAGACTTCACTTCAAATAACTGCCACATAGCCATGGAACTATAGTTACCATTAGCACTGGTCAAGCTCGGGTTGCCTGCCACCGCGTCCATCTGGCTGTTGCGGCTGCCGACACCGGCATACACCATGACTGCATTGGTCACGTCATATTCGCCACGCAATACCATGGAACGGTCTTTCATTTGCGAGTGACCATAGCCAGGATAATTCAACTGATTATCTGGTGCGCCCGGCATTTTGGTTAAACCGGCACCCACCGTAAACTGGCGGACGACTTTATTGATTGTTTCTTGCTGGTTGATGAAATCTGCCGTGACCCGTAAACGCTCACCACGGTAGTCCAGCGCCAGGCTGCCCATAAACTCTTCCAGTTTTTGTTGGTCCAGGGCTGTATCACCTTTGCGGTACATGCCATTGAGGCGGACACCAAACTCGTTATTTTCACCAAACCGGCGACCCAGATCTGCCGTGCCGCCATATACGGAATCACTCATGTACGTCACGCCAAAACGGCTTAATGCCTGGTCACCTGCACGCTTGGGCACAATATTGATACTACCCCCGACATTACCACTGGGCGGCATGCCGTTGAGCAATGCGCTCGGGCCTTTAAGCACTTCCACACGCTCGGCCATTTCTACCGGTACACGGAAATAAGGCATCAGGCCATACATGCCGTTCAAGGCGATGTCCTGGCTAGCAACAGTAAAGCCGCGGATAGAGAAGTCTTCATTGATATTAGTACGGGCGCTGGTTTGACGTACCGACGGATCATTTTGCAATACATCCCCAATGCTACGTGCTTGCTGATCCGCAATCACCTCCTCCGTATAATTGGTCACATTAAATGGCACATCCAGAAAATCACGCTGCCCCAGCATACCGGCACGGCCATCGCGTGCTACTTGTTTACCTGCGTATGCCGAACGATCTTCAGCTGCGCGCGCAGTGGATACCACGACTTCCGGCAATGTTTCTACCGCACCCGATACTGCAGGCAGCGGCTGCGCGGCTTTTTGCAATTTGTAGCTGCCATTATCCTGCACCACCGCCTGTAAACCACTGCCAGTCAAAATAGCATTTAAACCCTGCAATACATCATATTGCCCGTGCAATCCACGACTTTGCTTGCCCTGGGTCAGGCTGGCATCAATCACCAGCAAGATGCCAGTTTGCCTGGCATAAGTATTCAACACCTGATCCATACTGCCACCCGCAATATTAAATGCCTGCAAGGCAGCACCACTCTCTTGCACGGCATCGGCATAAGCGCGTGGCATATAAGCCATGGAGACCATGCCTGAGAGTAAAAGCAGGCCAGCCAGCTGACGGATACGGAACACAGGCAATGCTGCCTGCGCTGAGATGGGGTGTGACATATTTATTCCTCATTGAAAAAGTAGTCTTCACTCCTACCCCGAATGAAAAAATAAAAGTGCTACGCCTTAAGCCATTTTTTACCTAAACTCACAACTATCAGGCGGCATGGACGGTCACCCAATACTTGGAGAAATAATGAATACGTAAGGGCAGCGCCTGCAATAACGACTGCAAGACACGATCGCTATCCATAAGTGGAAATACACCTGACACCAGCATATTGGCCACCGTCTGGTCATAACGGATCACCCCCATGCGGTAACGGCTTAACTCATCCAGAAAGTCGCCTAAACGTAATTGCTCCGCCACCAACCGGCCATCCAACCAGGCACTTTCACTGCTATTGCGGGTCGCCTTGGTCAAGGCGTCTGCTAATAACCCAGCCTGCATGCCACTTGCAATGGTGAGGCTATGCAAGCCATTATCTGAACGCAGCCTGACCGCGCCGTCATACACAGAGACCCGTGTTTCGTGTTGTTTTAAGCGAACATTGAATGCGGTGCCTAGTGCGGTTGCCGTTCCATGACGCGTTTGAACCAGCAGGGGCCGTGACTGTGTCGTATCTGGCGCAGTGTTGATATAAATTTCACCTTCATGCAGCACCAGCTTACGTTCATGCGCACTATAGACAATATCTACCGCAGTCGAAGTATTCATGATCAACTGGCTACCATCGGCCAGCCGGATCTTTTCCTGCTGGCCGGTATGGGTACGATAATCAGCAGCCAGTGCTTGCCAGGTATTACTTTGACGCACAACCGGCACAGTGCCGCCAGTCACAGCCGCCAGCCCCAGTATTTGTAACAGTCGCCGTCTTTTGGCGGAAGGTAGCTTTTCTCGCACCAGTCCGATGGTCGCCTGTGGCACCAATTGCAGTTTTTGCTGCATGACCTCTATTTCAGACCATGCCTGCTGATGCGCATCGCTGCGGCTCAGCCAGACCTCAAATGCATGCTGCTGATCGGCAGTGACCTCACCTGACCATAACATCACCTGCCACTCTAATGCTTCCTGTTGTAGTCTGGCATAGTCTGTGACTAGATTGATCGTTGAATGCTGGTTCATAACAACTCCATGCAGGCTTGCGTGGCTTTGAGCATATATTTGCGCACTGCAGCCACAGAAACACCAAGCTGGTCGGCAATTTGGCTATAAGTCAGTTGCTCAAACCGTGACAGGATAAATGTCTCACGTACTTTGGCAGGCAATTGATCCAATACCTTGTCGAGCTGTATCAGGCTTTGCAATGCGATCGCCTGCTGCTCAGGCGAAGGAGTCTCGACCGGCGGTAATTGCAGCAGCCACTCCTGATAAGCCAGTTCCAGGCGTTGACGTCGATATAGATCAATCATCAAACCTTTGGCAATTTGTGTTAAATAAGCGCGAGACTGTTCCGGCAATGGCTTTTGATCAGCAATGATCAGTCGCACAAAGGTGTCTTGTGCCAAGTCAGCCGCGGTGTGCTGGCAAGAGAGCTTTTTTCGTAACCATGCTTTCAACCAGCCATAATGATGGCTGTATAAGTGATGCAATTGCTGTTGCACACCGGGGTCAGGCATTGACATAATTTATTTGCTAATAAGAATCATTATCAATTGTACCACGGTCTTTTATTAAGACCAATTTGGTAACAAGGCAAGCTAAGCAGATTTGAGCATACACCAATCAACAGTGCAGGTTGATGATGTGCAAGCATTGACTGATTTGGCAAAGAGTTAGGTGACTAGCCCCTGGTTTCTGATCAAGACTGTCACGCCTAAGCGCATCATCAGCAAGAATAACTTGTGTAAGGGCGCTAAAATAAAAAAGCCCATCATGTGATGGGCTTTAAGACAGACAATCAAATAACTATGAGCGACGGCGACGCGCCAAACCTAACATACCCAAACCTGCAAGAAGGCTAGCACTGGTGAGTGGCTCTGGCACAGGGACATAAGGTGAAAGTGAAGCAGTGACGTCTGGTCCATTGCCTACTAACTCAAAAGACCCTTTGTATAAACCATTGGTCGTATAAGCTGTGACTGTGCCACCGATAAAATCAAGCGCTGTTGCACCATAAGATCCGCTAATCGCTGAGTCAGGATCCCACTTGAAGCTGAATGATTCAAAAGTGTTGAAACTTGTAAAGTCAAAACCAAATACGGCGCCACTACCAAAGAACACAGCGCTACCGCCAGCTGGCGCACTCACGGACAATGGCGAACCGTCAATCACCAGATAGCTACCATCAGCTGTAATGGTGCTACTAAAATCAAACACTATTTTAGAAATCTCGTAACTGGATCCGTTAAAGCCGCCCGTTTCAATGTTAAAACCGTCGGCTCCAGGCTCAGTGACAAAAATAGATCCCGCAGCAAAAACTTGTGTGCATCCAACTGCAAGGGCCATAGCTACTGCAAATTTACTAAAATGTTTCATTTGCTCCTCCACTCAATAAAAATACTTAAAGATTAATAAAAAAACACAAAAAACTCGCTATCGCCCCTAAACTACTTATTGCAATAATTTTCATTAATATTACTCTTCCGCAATAAAAGCGCAACAGAAGATTAACTTGCGTAAAAAACAAACTTATAAAGCATTGCATTTGTTTCAAAAATACAAACGGCACCCGATATAACTCATTATTTTTTAATATATTCATATAAATAAATATCAATTTTTACAGCTATCGAGTCTGTCCCTATTAATTGATTATGTGCAGGCTTTTATTCAGTTAGTGCAACGTGGAAATACTGATGCGTCCTGACCAGTCCAAACTACCGTGATGAGCACTTATTGCAGCAACATCAATTGTTCACGCAGGCTATTAATGTCATTGGGTTCGCCACGCACAGTGAAGAAGGTACCCTCTTCATCCGAGCGCTCGTTCAATACCTGGCAGGTGCCATAAATCTTGCCGCGTAGCTGTTGGGCTGACCAAGGCAAAAAAATTTCGGTTTCCACCAGATCCCGCTGGAAAAAATCGACAATCTTCTGCCGCAGCATCGCCACTTCATCCGGACGGCGGGCACTCATGACTATGCAATCCGGGTATTTGAGGCGCAGCGCGGCTTCACACTCGACTTGCGCGGTGGCATCGCCCACGTAATCTATTTTGTTAAACACGCGAATGCGCGGCACGACATCCGCATCGATTTCTTCGAGTACCTTATCCGTCACCTCAAGCTGACGCTCAAAACCAGGGTCGCTGGCATCGATCACGTGCAACAACAGCGCAGCATCGAGCGCCTCATCCAGCGTCGATTTAAAAGAAGCCACCAGGCCATGCGGCAGGTTTTTAATAAAACCCACGGTATCACTGACCAGCACGCGCGGCACGCTTTCCGGGTACAAGGCACGCACCGTGGTATCCAGTGTGGCAAATAATTTGTTCGCCACCAGCACCTCACTACCGGTGAGTGCGCGCATCAAGGTAGATTTACCGGCATTGGTATAACCCACCAGCGCCACACTCGCCATTGTCTGCCGCTCTTGTCGTCGCGCGCGCTGCGTCCTGCGCTCGCCATCCATCACAATAATTTCTTGTTGCAGCTCGGCAATCCGGTCACGAATCTTGCGTCTATCCAGCTCAGTATGCGACTCGCCTGCCCCGCGCCCACCGGCGCCACTACGTTGCCGCCCCTGCGGACCCGCCAGTTTTGCCGCCTCGCGCAAACGCGGCGCCATATAGCCCAACCGCGCAATCTCCACCTGCGCACGCGCCGCACGTGAACGGGCATTGCGGTGAAAAATCTCCAAAATCACCATGGTGCGGTCCATCACCTCGCAACCGACTTCTAACTCCAGATTGCGCGCCTGCGACGGGGAAATTTCATGGTCAACCAGCACGGCTTCAATCTCAAGGGCATGGGGATTAAATTCTGGTGCGTCCGGGTCTCCAGACATACTGCGTACATAATCACGAATCTCTTCGCGCTTACCTACTCCCAGATAGCCGGTGATATCAAAGCCAGCGCGCTTCTGCACAAAGGTGTGGACGATCTTGTAGCCCAGTGTTTTTGCCAGTTCGCGTAGCTCATTCAGCGAAGCTTCAAACTCCATATCGCTGACATTTGGCAGTTGCACGGCCGCCACAACGGCATGGCTGACGGGCTCTTTAACTTCACTTTGCATGAGGGAACAACACTTCTTGAATGATAGAGGGCAGATAGTACTCGCAAATGCAGAAACCACCGCTATAGGTGATTAGATAAAATTTGATAGATCACCGTAGTGAGTATGATCGAGTGGCGCGGATAGCCGAAATGCGCTCGCGCTCAACTAGCACCTTAAGGTTAGGTGTCATGATTCCGAAATATGAATATGGTTAGAGCACGCATGGTTGGCTCCTTAATAACTTTAAAAAGTCATTAGGGGTTAATGATAGTTAAATCACTTGGCTGTTACTTCTAAAAACCATTAAAGGGATTTTTTATCGCCATACCATCAATCACCATACCATCCTGCATGTCCTCAGACAGTAATGTGGTAGCACCTGCATCAATTGCCGCCGCGCAAATATGCGCATCGTAAAATGACAATTGGTGGAGTTGGCAAATTTGCACAGCTAACGCGTGCGTTTTCTCAGTGAGTGGAACAACTTGCAGATTAGCTTTGATAGCCTCTAAAACAGCCCCAATCTCAACCCAATCCATTTTTAATTTTTTGTGGCAAACCGAGGTCACTTCATTAAGCACTTGGACGCTAATCGTGCCACCCGTTGCAATCATCGCTTCTGCTTTGTCTGCCTTACTCACATCGCCAGATAGCAAATATAAGATCACATTGCTATCAATAAACGGCTTGCTCACTTGTCGCTATCCCGCAAGTTAGCCTCCAGGCGGTCAAAACGAAAGCTCTCAGGCAAACGCCCACGCAACGAACGCAAACGCGTCAGCAGCTCTTTTGCATTAGCCTGCTTGCTTACTTCAAAACTGCGCTCACCTGCTACATGCAAATCAATTTCTTCGCCCTCTTTAAGGTCTAAGGCCTGCACCACACTCGCAGGTAATCTCACAGCTAATGAATTACCCCATTTTGCGACTTGCATAGAGTTAACCCCTCAAAAATGATATACATTAGCTTAAGTATATCATCCAAAACAATTCACTGTAAAAATACGTTCCACCTTTATGCCAAGCGCGACGATATTCGATAAGTGTGATGTGTGATTGATCGCGAGCCATCATTCCGCGTACCGCAAGCAGGTACGCCCTACCTGTTATTCTTTATAGTGTGGTTTGAGCAATAAAGGTAGCTTTAATCTCTGAAAGGTCAGGCATTGATTTGGCTTGCCAACGCACGACTTTTATTGCCGCCGCCTCTAATGCCTTATCTTTTTTATTATCCGCGATGTGTCTATCGAGTTTTTGGTGAGTGCTGTCGTCAAGCTCAATCACAGCGACAATAGAAGCGTCTTTTTTGCAGATGACAAAATCTGCGCTCATTCGATTAATACGATTCGACCATGATTGGTAATTATGGCCTTTCTTAACACCTAAAAATCTAGAAAGTTGAACCTGAGCCAAAATAATGTAGTCCGGCAGTGCCTCAAGAAGGCGGAAATATAAAATTTGTTCAGGTGGTGATAACGGCTTTTTTGCATAAAAAGGCCAAATACCATGACCACTTGAATTGCCTTGAGACTTCGCTTTCAGCAATCCAAGGATAGCGATAATCACCAGCAAAGCTAACAGTAAAAAGGTAAAACTCATCAATTGTGACTCCTCCTGTTTTAAGCTGTTATCTGTTTAATCATTCCCGTAATTACTGCTTTAGATTCTTCAGAAAGAATTATGTTAATAATTGTTAATTAAAAAAATAGTAAAATACAAACCTAAACACGTCAACTACGTTGTGGTGAAAGCTTAGCTCCCACCCAGCGCTTTATACAAACCTACCTGATTCTGTAAAGCCTGCTGCTGAATCTGCAACGCCTGCGACTGCGCATCCAGTACACTGCGCTGCGAATCGAGCAACTCCAGGTACGTCACCAGTCCTTGATCCAGCTTACGTTTAACCAGTTGCAGACGGCTGCTTTCCAAGTCACGTAAACGCGCCCTGGCCGCGGACTCTTCAGCAATCGCTGTGCGTGTGCTTAATACATCCATCACTTCTTTAAACGCGGTCTGGATGGTTTTTTCGTAATTGGCCACTTCAATGCGCTCACGGGTTTGCGCAAGGTTGAGGTTGGCTTTGTTGCGGCCATAGTTAAAGATCGGGATGGTCAGTTGCGGGCTGAAAGACCAGTAGTTGCTGGCGGTGTCAGAAAACAGTTTGGAGAACTCCGAGTTAACCAGGCCGACATTGGTAGTGAGTTGCAAGCGTGGGTAAAACGCAGCCCTGGCGGCACCGATATTGGCATTGGCGGCTTTGAGTTGGTGCTCAGCAGCGCGGATATCGGCACGCCTGGTCAATAAGCTGGAAGGCAAGCCTGGCGTAACGTCAGCCAGTTTTAAATCCGCCAGAGGTTTGATGACTAACGGTGTGCGCTGTGACGATTCGCCGAGCAGTAAATACAAAGCATTTTGCGTGGTTGCCAGTTGGCGCTGCCATTGCGAGAGTTGCGCCTGCACTTGCTCAACCTGGATTTGGGCGGCTTTGACATCCAGCACCTGATCCAAACCGGCCTCAAAGCGACGCTGGGTGCGATGCAAGGTCTGCTTGCGATCGTCCAGTGTTTGCTGTGTCAGTTTGAGTTGTGCATGTAAGGTCAACAGGTTGACATACTGCGTGGCAATCTCGGCGATTAAGGTAGCTTGCACCGCTTGCCGGTTTTCAGTCACGGCCAGGTATTGTTCCAGCGCGGATTGCGTCAGGCTTTTCACACGGCCAAACACGTCGATCTCATAGTCAGAAATACCTACCCCAACGCGGTACAACTCTGCCTCGAATGCCTGGCTGGAACTGAACACAGTGCGGCTGCGATCGTACGTCAGGTTGCCCTGTATGGTCGGCAGGCGATCGGCTTTTTGTATACCGTAAGTGGCCTTGGCTTCGTCCATGCGAAGCACGGCTGTTTTCAGGTCACGGTTATGCGCCAACCCCACTTGTATCAGTTGCTGCAAATCGGCATCAGGGAAATAAGTTTGCCAGGTGAGTGGTGGTGCTTCAGCCACCGTCTCATTCGCTGGCTGGCCTGGGTAAGACTCAGGCACGGGCGCAGCTGGCCGGAAATATTCCGGCATCAGCGAGCAAGCGTTTATCGCAAATGCCAGTGCGACAATGAGTGGAATACGGCTAAACTTCATGTGACACCCTTTGCTGTGCGGCTGGCTTTTTCATCCAGCGCCCCACGACAATAAAAAATAACGGTACAAAAAAGATCGCCAGCAAGGTCGCGGTGATAATGCCACCCAGCACGCTGGTGCCGATGGCAACTTGTGCGCCCGACGCAGCGCCGGTGGAAAATGCCAATGGAATCACACCGACACCAAACGCCAGCGAGGTCATGACAATTGGCCGCAGGCGCTCTTTAGCCGCTAATAAACTGGCTTCAAGCAAAGGCATGCCTTGCAGCACATGCTCGCGGGCAAATTCCACAATCAGGATGGCGTTTTTGGCAGATAAACCAATTGTTGCAATCAAGCCTACCTTGAAATAAATATCATTGGGCAAACCACGGATAGTCACGCCAAGCAAGGCGCCCAACACACCCAAGGGCACTACCAGCATCACGGCGAACGGAATGGCCCAGCTTTCATACAAGGCGGCCAGCACCAGGAACACAATCAGGATAGATAAACCAAACAGCATAATGGCCTGGCTGCCGGATTGTTTTTCCTCCAGCGATTGACCTGCCCACTCAAAGCCGATGCCTTTGCCCAACCCTTGTACCAGCTTTTCTATGGTCTGCATGGCTTCGCCGCTGCTATACCCCGGCCCGGCACCGCCATTGATATTAAATGACGGAAAGCCATTAAAACGCGTGCGTTGTGGGGTACCCATGGCCCAGTCCAGCGTCATGATGGAAGATAGCGGTACAAGGCTGCCATCGGCGGCTTTGAGGCGGATTTTCTTGATATCTTCCAGCGTCTGGCGTTGTTTACCATCGGCTTGAATCAGCACGCGGCGCACCTGGTTGCCATAGACAAAATCACCGAGGTAATTCGAGCCAAGCAAGGTCGCCAATGAGTCATTGATTTCATCCAACGAGATGCCCAGCGCATTGGCCTTGCTGCGGTTGAGCTGCATATTCACCACCGGCGTATCGTACAGCCCGGCAAACAAGACATTGGCTAATTCAGGATGTTTGGTTGACTCGGCGATCAGTTGGTCGCGCGCCTTCATCAGCGTTTCTATGCCCACACTCGCACGGTCTACCAATTTCATGTCAAAACCACCCACGCTACCCAGCTCTGGCAATGGCGGCGCATTCATAGCGAAAATACTCAAATTAGGGCGGCCATAAAAGTGCTGATTGACGCGGTTCACAATCGCCTGCACCTGTTGTTCTGCCTTGGGTCGCTCTGCCCAATCCTTGAGCGTAATAAACAGCATGCCGCTATTGGTGCTGGTGCCGTAAAAGCTGAAACCGCTGACTTCAAAAATAATATCCACCGGCTCGTGTTGCTGGATATAACGGCTCATATCACCCAGTACCTCGGCAGTTTCTGCCAGCGTCGCGCCTTGCGGTAACGACACCATGACCATAAAGTTACCCTGGTCTTCTTCCGGCAAGAAGGCACTCGGCAAACGCATAAACAGCCAGCCGACCAAGGTCACGATGAGTGCAAACACGCCCAGCCAGCGCAGTGGCTTGTTGAGCAAGCCACCGGTCAGGCGCGTGTAGCGCTCGGTCATGCATTTAAAGCTACGGTTAAACCAGACAAAAAAGCGGGCTTTCGGGCTAGTTTCATGCCGCAACAGCGTGACACACAAAGCAGGCGTGAGTGACAACGCCAGAAAAGCCGAAAAGCTGATCGACACCGATAACGCCAGTGAAAACTGGCGGTAGATATTGCCCACCGCGCCACTAAAAAAGGCCATCGGGATAAATACCGACACCAGCACAGCGGTGATACCCACCACCGCGCCACTGATTTGCGACATGGCTTTAATAGTCGCTTCGCGCGCAGATAAGCCTTCATCAACAATCAGGCGTTCAACGTTTTCCACCACCACAATCGCATCATCAACCAGGATACCAATCGCCAGCACCACGCCAAACATGGTCAGCACATTGATGGAGTAACCCAGCCAGTACATCACAGCAAACGTCCCCATCAGGGCAATCGGCACCACGATGGTCGGAATCAAGGTCGCGCGCAGGTTCTGCATAAATAAATACATGACCACGAACACCAGCAGCACCGCTTCCACCAGCGTTTGAATCACTTTTTTAATCGAGATAGACACAAATGCTGAGGAGTCATAGGACAACTGGAACACCACGTTTGGCGGGAAATAGGGCTGCATTTGCTCCATCGCCACTTTGACGCGCTTGATGGTTTCTACCGCATTCGAGCCCGGTGACAGCTTGATCGCCATCCCGGCGGCATTCTTACCATTGACTTTAGAGCTGTAGGTATAGTCACTGCTACCCATTTCCACGCGCGCCACGTCCTTCACCAGCAAGGCCGAGCCATCTGCCTGACTGCGTAGTGGCACATTGGCAAAGTCTTCTACCGTTTTCAATGTCGCTTCGGCTTCGAGCGTCACACTCAATGGCGCGCCATCCGGCACGCCGCTGGCGCCTACTTGGCCCAAGGTCAGGCGCGTATTGTAGCTGCGCAAGGCATTGGAGATTTCGGTCACGCTGACATTTAAACCCGCCATTTTCTGCGGATCCGGCCAGATACGCATGGCATATTCCGGGCTGAATGACTGCACTTTACCCACCCCCTGCACGCGCTTAAGCGTAGGCATCACCGTCGCCGATGACAGCTCCCCGAGGTCGATCTCGCTGTAACGGTTATCTTCTGAGGTCAGTGACACAATCAGCTGAAAGCTATCCGCCGATTTTTCCACCATGATACCGCTACGGCGCACGATTTCCGGCAAACGCACTTCCACGCTTTTAAGGCGGTTTTGCACATCCACTGCCGCCAGATCAGGGTTGGTGCCCTGGCGAAAAGTCACGCTAATAGAAGCCATGCCCTGGTTGCTGGTGGCAGACACATACATCAGGCCTGGCATACCATTCATCTCGCGCTCGATAATCGAGGTCACGGTTTCTTCGACCACTTTGGCCGATGCACCAGGATAAGTGGCGGCGATATTGACCACTGGTGGCGCGATATCAGGATACTGCGCAATCGGTAATTGCTTGATGGCAATTAAACCTGCCAGCACAATCAGGATGGCAATCACCCAGGCAAAAATCGGGCGATCAATAAAGAAACGGCTCATGTATTCACTTTCCTTAGGTTACCGTTTAAGGCGCAACCGCTTTCGTTATTTTGTCTGTGGCGCTTACCTGCTTGGGCGTCACTTTTGCGCCCGCCGTTTGCGTGGCAGCATTGGTCACCACCACCTGCTCACCTGCTTGCAGGCCATGCTCAATCACCCACTGTTTATCGATCACAGCACCAGTTTGCACTTCACGTGACTCCAGTTCATGTTTGGCATTGACCACCCATACCCGGCTGGAGAACTGGTCACGGATCAAGGCATCCCTGGGGATTAAAATCGCATTCGGATTGGTCGCCTGGCGAATTTTCAAGCGTACATAAGCCCCTGGCATCAGCTCCTGCTGCGGATTATCGAAAATGGCGCGCATGACCACTGAGTCTGTGGTCTGGTTCACAGACACATCAGAGAATGACAACTTACCCGCGCTTGGATAAGCCGAACCATCCGGCAATAGCAGGGCAATCTGCAATTGGCCATTGCTGCCCTTCAACTGACCGTCACGCAACGCTTTGCGCAAAGCGAACACCTCAGAAGAAGACTGCGCAAAATTCACATACACCGGGTTAATTTGTTCTACCGTGGTCATATGCGTGGCTTCATCTTTACCTACCAACGCGCCTTCGGTGACCAGCGCACGACGCGCGACACCATCAATCGGTGCCGTCACATTGGCATAGGCCACATCGAGCTTGGCACGATTGAGTTTGGCTTGCGCCGCCGCCACTTCGGCTTTGGCCAGTTGCGCCTCTGCCTGTGCTGCGCGGTAGTCGCGCTGGCTTACTGACTGGTCGCCCACCAGCGACTGGTAGCGTTGCAATTTGTCATTGGCATTCACCAGGTTGGCTTCGGTTCTGGCCAGTTCAGCATCTGCTTCCAATTTACTGGCCTGCAATTGCTCCGGGTTCAAGGCAAATAATGGCGTGCCCGCCTTCACTGTTTGCCCTTCCTGATATAGCCGCTTGGAGACAATACCAGAAACGCGCGCGCGCACTTCGGCAATGCGGTAGGCCTCTACACGGCCTGGCAATTCAACCTCAGCGGGGATTTCAGCAACCTGCACGGTGACCACATCGACCTCAGGCGCAGCCGCCGCGGCCTGCGCGGCTTCCTGCGGTTTGCTACAGGCAGAGAGTTGCAATAACAAGAATGTGGCGACCGAGGCCGTGCTGACAGAAAAACGGGACATGAACATGCCTTCTTACTATATGGACATCAATATTCTATCCGCCCTTCAATAATTAATCAATCATGACTGATTAATTATTTTTTGGTATCATACGCAAATTGTTTGAGGAATGATAAGCCTAGAGATCATGGCCAGAAAAACCAAGGAAGATGCGCAAAAAACCCGCGACCAGATTCTGGATGCCGCGGAACACGTGTTTTATCGCAAAGGCTTTACGCTGACCACCATGGCCGACATTGCCGAAGCCGCCGAGTTGTCACGCGGCGCCGTTTACGGCCACTATAAAGGCAAGCTGGAAGTCGCTACCGCCATGGCGGAACGCGTGATTGAAACCGTCTCCCCGTTCCAGCTCCAACCGACCCTTGCGGCATTAGGCAACCTCAAGCAATATTGCCTGCATGAGATCCGTAGCTATATTGAGCCTAGCTCCATTCAGCGCGTCCTGTTCTTTTTATATATCGGCATTGATGATTCGCCGGAGTTGCTGCAACTACGCTTTGCCTGGGAGAAAAAGCGCATTACGCAAATCGACAGTTTATTGAAACAGGCCATTACACAAGGCGAACTCTCTGCAGACATCGATTTTGACTTAATCAGCCTGTATTGCCAGTCAGTCATTGAAGGCGTGTTCAGCATCATCTACTTTGGCAGCCTCAGCGAAACGCAACGTTGGCAACGTGCCGAACAACTGTGCGAATATGGCCTGCAACGCTTATCCATGCCACTTTTCCAGCCATAATCCTTGCGCGGATCATCGTGCTCAAGCATTGACGAAGACGCCTGCCTTCCGGCAAGATAAGAGCCGGATACATTGATGACAATAAAATTGTTCAACTTTTTTGTGTGATCAGGGTCAGTATGAGGTGACCGCGCCATCTTTCAATCACATGGCGTGTCATCCGTCATCGAATAGACCACCTTATAACAATAATTTAAGAAAAAACTGCTATGGATCATAACCTTTCACTCATTACCACCATTGCCGCTGCATTTGCGCTGGCACTGATATTCGGCCTGATTGCCGAAAAACTCAAATTGCCAGCGCTAATCGGTTATTTGTTTGCCGGGATCATCATCGGCCCGGCCACGCCTGGATTTGTTGCCGACATTGAAATCGCCTCCCAATTGTCCGAAATTGGCGTCATGTTGCTGATGTTTGGCGTCGGCCTGCATTTTTCAGTGCAGGACCTGATGTCAGTCAAACGTATTGCCCTGCCCGGCGCGCTGGCGCAGATGACCCTGGCCACCCTGCTCGGCATGCTGGTAGCACACACCTGGGGCTGGAGCATGGGCCATGGATTGGTATTTGGCCTGTCGCTGTCTTGCGCCAGTACCGTGGTTTTACTCAAAGCACTCGAATCCAGACGTATCCTGGAAAGCATGAACGGTAAAATTGCCGTCGGCTGGCTGGTGGTAGAAGACATGGTAACCGTGCTGGTACTGGTGTTGATGCCCGCATTGGCAGGTGTCCTGGGTGGCCAGGGTGAAGCCACCAATGCCAGCGCCATTTGGGAAACGATCGGTGTGACCTTGCTTGAAATCACCGGCTTTGTGGTGGTGATGCTGGTCATCGGCAAACGGGTATTGCCGTGGTTGCTATGGTATGTAGCAGGCACTGGCTCACGCGAACTGTTTACCCTCACCGTGATTGCCGTGGCGATTGGCGTGGCCTTTTTTGCCTCCTCGCTGTTTCATGTCTCGTTTGCGCTGGGGGCCTTTTTCGCGGGCATGATCATGCGTGAATCCGAATACAGTCACCGTGCCGCTGAAGATTCCCTGCCCTTCCGCGATGCATTTGCGGTGCTGTTTTTTGTCGCCGTGGGCATGCTGTTTGACCCTAGCATCCTGATTAAGCAACCCATACAAGTGCTTTCTGTAGTAGCGATTATTATCCTCGGTAAATCGCTGGCGGCAGTCGCGATTGTGCTGGCGTTGCGCTACCCCTTAAATACGGCGTTAACTGTTGCCGCCAGCCTGGGGCAAATTGGGGAGTTCTCCTTTATTCTGGCGGGCCTGGGCGTATCGCTCAACTTGCTGTCAGCCGATGGCATGAGCCTGGTGCTGGCGGGCGCGCTGATTTCCATCGCGCTGAACCCGGTGGTCTTTGCGTCGATCAAGCCCTTAGCCAATTGGGTGGTCAACAAGTCAGACGTGGCTAGACGCTTATCATTGCGCATGGATCCATATGGTGAGTTGCCCATGTCGACCGAGCGCAAGTTCCTGGAAGGCCAGGTGGTGTTAGTGGGCTACGGGCGCGTCGGCAAACGGATTGCGCAATCCCTGACCGACTCAGCGATCCCGTTTGTGGTGGCCGAACAAAACCGCGAACTGGTGGAAAAACTGCGCAAACAAGGCCAGCCGGCGGTCTCGGGTAACGCTGCCGACCCCATGGTGTTGATACAGGCGCACATTGCCAATGCGGCCATGCTGATTATCGCCACGCCAGACGCCATGGATATCCGCAAAATTGTCGACATTGCCAAGCAATTGAAACCGGACATTGAAGTGGTGATCCGCACCCATCACGAGGACGAATACCAGCGCCTGCAAAAAGACCTCGGCCAAGCGGTGTTTTTTGGCGAGGAAGAACTGGCCAAAGGCATGTCTGCCCATGTGTTACAGCGTTTTGAACGGCACGTGCTGTAAACGCATTAAAACTTGAATAAGGGCTGCTTCTGCAGCCTTTATTTTTTGTAGCAATCCCCGATTTAACGCTATGATGTCATTGTATTGGCAGTCGATACGTATCGTTACATTCACGCCCAATCAAACGCAGTACAATCTTGTCAGACAAGAATAACGATATCGATATTGGTACCTTATGAACACCACTCCTCTTTATGCTAAATGCGGCGTATGGCTGCTATGCTTTACCAGCCTGCTGCTGGCAGCCTGCTCATCCGGCCAATCAGACAACAAACCACCCAAAAAAACACCAGAAGTCGGGGTCATCACCGTACAGCCTGCCAGCCAGCCTATCGTGGCCGACCTGCCAGGGCGCACCAACCCATTCATGATTTCAGAGGTGCGGCCACAAGTCGGCGGCATTATCCGCCAGCGTGCCTTTACTGAAGGTGCACTGGTCAAAGCAGGCCAACTGCTGTATCAGATTGAACCGGCCCCTTACCAGGCCAGCGCTCAAAGTGCAGCCGCTGCACTGCAAAAAACCGAAGCCTCGCTGACCACCCTCAAACTCAAAGCAGACCGTTATAAAGAACTGGTCAAAATCAACGCCGTCAGCAAACAGGATAACGATGACGCGCAAGCGGCATTACAACAGGGCGAAGCCGACGTGGCTGCTGCCAGGGCGGCGCTAGCTACAGCCAGAATCAACCTCGATTTCACACGCGTGGTTGCACCCATCACTGGTTTTGTCTCGACGTCTACCGTCACACCCGGTGCGCTGGTTACCGCCAGCCAGGACACAGCGCTCACTACCGTGCAGCAACTGGATCCGATTTATGTCGATGTCATCCAGTCCAGCAGTGACTTGCTTAAACTCAAACGTGATATTGCCAGCGGCAAGCTGAGCAGCACGTCGCAAAAAGAAATCCCGGTACGCGTGGTACTCGAAGATGGTTCCACCTATGCGCATGCTGGAAAACTCAAATTTAACGGCATCAGCGTCAACACCACTTCGGGGGCAGTCACGCTGCGCGCAGTGGTGCCTAACCCGGAAGGCATCTTGCTGCCTGGCATGTATGTCCACGCCCTGATTGATGTCGCCGAAGAAAAAGCCGCCATCCTGGTGCCACAACGTGCGGTGACCAGGAATACGCGCGGTGAGCCCACGGTGCTACTGGTGGACAACACTCAGAAAGTCATCCAGCAAACCCTGGAAACCAGTGGCGCACAAGGTGACAACTGGCGTGTCACAAGTGGCTTGCAGGCAGGTGACCGCGTCATTATGGATGGTGTGCAAGGCATCAGCGTGGGCAGCGAAGTGAAGGCCGTGCCCTTTGCCGCAACCAGTCCAACCAGTCATACAGATGCCACCGCAGCGACTGCAGCACAACCGGCTACCGTGAACCCTGCCCGCTAACCAGAAGAGAATTTAATTATGGCGTCCTTTTTTATCCAACGCCCTATCTTTGCCTGGGTGATTGCGATTGTCATCATGCTGGCAGGCATAGGCGCCATCGAATGGCTGCCGCTGGAGCAATACCCGGATATTGCGCCACCGCGTGTGTCTATTAACGCGACCTATACCGGCGCTGCAGCGGACACCATTGAAAACTCGGTGACGCAGGTGATTGAGCAATACATGAAGGGCATTGATAACCTGACCTATATGTCTGCCAGCAGTACGTCGTCAGGCACGGCCAATATCAGCCTCACCTTTGATGCCGGCACCAACCCCGATGTGGCACAAATGCAGGTACAAAATAAACTGCAGCAGGCCATGCCCAGGCTGCCGCAGATTGTACAAAGCCAGGGCGTGACCGTCGCCAAAACCGGCATCGACTTCCTGATGATGATTTCACTGATGTCTGACAGCCCGACGGTGCGCGCCATTGATATTGGTGATTATATTTCGAGTAACCTGATAGACCAGATCAGCCGCCTGGATGGGGTGGGAGATGTACAAACCCTGAGCGCGGGCTATGCCATGCGCATCTGGCTGGACCCGGCCAAGCTGCAAAAATACAACCTGATTCCTTCCGACATTTCAGCGGCCGTGCAGGCACAGAATACCGAAGTTTCCTCTGGCCAGTTAGGCGCCCTGCCTTCAGTCAAAGGCCAAGGTTTGAATGCGCCGATTACCGCCCGCAGCAAATTGCAAACCGTAGAACAATTCAACCAGATTATCGTCAAGTCCGGCGCAGACGGTTACGTGGTTCATTTGTCGGATGTGGCCCGCGTGGAACTCGGTGCCGAGAGTTACACCCCGGTTGCTAACCTCAACGGTAAAACGTCCGCAGCCTTTGGTGTCAAACTCGCGTCAGGCGCCAATGCGCTGGCGACCGCGCAAGCCGTGAAAGACAAGCTGGCAGCGCTGGAACCGTATTTCCCGCCCGAGCTGAAACTCAGTATCCACATCCCATATGACACGACACCATTTGTACGTATTTCCATCAAGGAAGTCGTTAAGTCGCTGATAGAAGCCATCCTCCTGGTTGTCATCATCATGTATGTGTTTTTGCAGAATCTGCGCGCGACACTGATTCCAGCCATTGCCGTACCGGTGGTGTTACTCGGCACCTTTGGTGTGCTGGCAGCATTTGGCTTTTCGATCAATACACTGACCATGTTTGGCCTGGTACTGGCGATTGGCCTGCTGGTGGATGATGCCATTGTGGTGGTCGAGAACGTCGAGCGTGTGATGCGTGAGGAAGGCCTGAGCCCGAAAGAAGCCACGCGTAAATCCATGGGTGAAATTACCAGTGCTCTGGTCGGCATTTCGCTGGTGCTGTCTGCCGTGTTTATCCCCATGGCCTTTTTTGGTGGCGCCACCGGCGTGATTTACCGCCAGTTCTCCATCACCATTGTGTCGGCCATGTTGCTGTCTGTGCTGGTTGCACTGACATTGACCCCTGCTCTGTGTGCGACCATGCTCAGACCATCCAACCATCACCATGCAGCGACAGGTGGCCTGTTCGGCTGGTTTTTCCGCTGGTTTAACCCGGCGTTCGAGGCCTTTGCCAATGGCTACCAGGCGGTGGTTGAAAAAATCCTACGCCAAAAACTATTCACCATGGTGGTATATGCAGGCATTCTTGCCTTGCTGGCTTTCCTGTTCCTGCGTTTACCCAGTTCCTTCCTGCCCACCGAAGACCAGGGCATCCTCATGGCACAGATTCAGTTACCAGTGGGTGCCACCGATAGCAGGATGCAGCGTGTGCTACGTCAAATCGAGCACTACCTGGACGGCCAGGAAGCGGTCATTGATGAATATTTAACCATTGCTGGCCTCGGCCAGGGCGGTGGTGGCAGCCAAAACACCGGCCGAGCCTTTATCCGCCTCAAAGACTGGTCACTACGTGGTGAAGGCGAAGATGCGGCGTCACTCGCAGACAAGATGACCAAAGCCTTGTCCAAGATCAGGGATGCCAAACTGTTTGTCAACCAGCCTGCACCTGTGCGCGGCCTGGGCCAGGGCTCCGGCTTTACACTGGAACTCAAGGATGTCGGCGGGCTGGGACACCAGGGGTTGATGGACGCCAGGAACAAATTTGTACAACTAGCCGCAGACAACCCGAAATTGAACCGCGTGCGTCCAAGCGGGCTGGATGATACGCCTATGTTCAGGCTCAATATTGATGACCAGAAGACTGGTATCTACAACCTGACCACCGCCAATATCAACTCCACGCTGTCTATCGCCATGGGCGGCACCTATGTCAACGACTTTATCAACAAAGGCCGCGTCAAAAAAGTCTATTTGCAGGGCGATGCGCCTTACCGCATGCAACCTGAAGACATTGATCGCTGGTATGTGCGCAACAGTACCAACGACATGGTGCCCTTCTCTGCGTTTTCTAATACCCGCTGGGTATCAGGCTCGCCTTTGCTCGAGCGCTATAACGGTATTTCTTCCGTTGAAATCGTCGGCGAGGCAGCCAAAGGCACCAGTACCGGCGAGGCCATGCGTATTGCTGAAAGTATTATCAAGCAATTACCGGCTGGCATTGGTTATGAGTGGAGTGCACAGTCCTACCAGGAGCGACTCTCAGGCTCACAAGCCCCCTTGCTGTATGCAGTCTCAGTGGTATTTGTGTTCCTGTGCCTGGCGGCGCTATACGAAAGCTGGGCGGTGCCCTTCTCGGTGATTATGGTAGTACCGCTGGGCATTCTGGGTGCGGTCATGGCCACCAGTTTGCGCGGCATGACCGCTGACGTTTACTTCCAGGTGGGCCTGTTGACGACCATAGGCCTGTCAGCCAAAAACGCTATCCTGATTGTCGAATTCGCCAAACATTTACAAGAGCGCGGCCAGCCATTGCTCACAGCCACGCTGGAAGCGGTGAAACTGCGCTTGCGGCCTATCCTGATGACGTCGCTCGCCTTTATTTTTGGCGTACTGCCGCTGGCATTTAGTCACGGTGCAGGCGCAGTTAGCCGCCAGGCGATTGGGACCGGCGTACTCGGCGGCATGCTGACAGCCACCTTCCTCGGTGTGTTTTTTGTGCCACTGTTTTATGTGCTGATCCGCTCACTGTTCCCTTATCACGCAGAAAATGCGCCAGCAAACACAGCCCACGATTAAATCTATGAAAACATTACCTCAGAAAAAGTTGGCAGGATTACTGGCGCTCACACTGAGCCTGAGTGGCTGCATAGACCTGGCACCGTTTTACACACGACCAGCCGCGCCAGTCCCAGCCACATTGGGCACGGCACAAAGCGACCCCAAAGCGTTTACTGACCTGCCATGGCAATCCTTTATCAGCGATGAAAAGTTGCGCCAGGTGATAGACCTGGCATTAAAAAATAACCGTGACCTGCGGGTGGCTGCCCTGACTATAGAGAGGTCACGCGCACTCTATCAGGTGCAGCGCGCAGACCTGTTCCCAACCATCGCCGCCAGTGTCACCGAAACCGCCTCCAAAGGCATGGCCAGTGCTGCCAACAATACGGCAGGCAACACCTCTGGTGCGACCACAGGCACCGCTGGCAGCAGTAACAGCAGCGGCAATATCTCGCATATTTACCGTGCCACCGTCGGCTTTAGCGCCTACGAACTTGACCTGTTTGGCCGCATACGCAACCTCAACCAGCAGGCCTTGCAAACCTTTTATGCCAATGAAGAAAATCGTCATAGCACGCAGATCAGCCTGATTGCAGAAGTAGCCACCGCCTGGCTGACATTGGCCGCTGACAAGCAACGCCTTGCCATCGCGCAGCAAACGCTGCAAAGCCAGCAAGCCACTTACGATATCAACCAGAAAATGTTTGAGTTGGGCGTCGCCAACGCGCTGACCTTGAAGCAATTGCAAACCAGTGTCGATAGCGCGCGCGTCGCCATCGCTACCTATACCATGCAGATCAAGCAGGACAGCAATGCACTCAACCTGCTGGCCGGGAGCATGGTGCCTGAACAGTGGCTACCAACAAGCCATTTGTCCAGTGTCGTGTTCACCCAGTCTTTGCCTGGCGGCATCAGCTCTGACACCTTGCAGCAACGGCCAGATGTACGCGCGGCAGAACATTTGCTGGAAGGCGCCAATGCCAATATCGGCGCCCTGCGCGCAGCCTTTTTTCCTACCATCAGCCTGACCACCACGGTCGGCTCAGCCAGCACAGAGTTGTCCGGCCTGTTTGCCAAAAACTCCGGCATCTGGACCTTTGTGCCGCAAATCAGCCTGCCTATCTTCAATGGTGGCCGTAACCGCGCCAATTTGACCTCGGCAGAAAAAAATCGCGATATTCTGCTGGCACAATACGAAAAAACCGTGCAAACCGCCTTCCGCGAAGTGGCTGATGTACTGGTACAACGTGAAGGCTTGCAATCACAACTAGAGGCACAGCAATCGTTGAAAAATGCGGCTTCGGCGGCTTTCCTGCTGGCAGATGCTCGCTTCAAGAATGGCGTGGACAGCTACCTGGTCGTGCTGGATGCCCAGCGTACGCTCTACACGGCAGAACAGTCACTGGTCACCCTGCAATTGAGTGATGCCACCAGCCAACTCACCTTGTACAAAGTCATGGGCGGCGGCTGGCATTAACCATCGCCACCAGACCACTCTTTTAGCTCCCGCTACAGATTCACGGTACTGAGTCAGTGCGGGGGCTTTACCTCTCCCCCTCTTGCCGCACATGAGGCGACACCGTTAGAATTCACCCCCCTTTAAAAAGACGCGCACGTTTCTTGCTTTAATTTTTGCAAATGCAGACAGAAATCACTTCCGAACACACTATCATCCTGGCCAAGATCAGACATGTTGAAGAGCTGGAGCGGCTCGTCATTTGTACTGAATTTGTCGAATCACTGGGACAGATGATTCACCAGATCCAGGCCGAGCGTGGCGCCAGTTGCTTATACCTGGCCTCGGCCGGGCAACGCTTTGCCAAGGAGCGGGCTGATCTGGTGGCGCACAACACCTCACTCGACATCCAGTTCAAGCAAGCTTTGCGAAAGCACCTGGATGCAAACCCGCTGGCAGATGCTCGGCAACTGACGCTGGTATCGTGGGTTTTGCTCGGCTTTGACCAGCTCACCGCATTGCGGCACCAGGTCACGTTACAGAAAATCTCTTTTATTGATTGCATACAATCGTTTACCCGCCTGATTGGCAGCCTGGTGTCACTGATTTTCGAAATCACCGACAATACCGTCAACAGCAAGATTTCAACCAGCTTGCTGGCACTATACAACCTGGTGCAAGGCAAGGAGTTCGCAGGCCAGGAGCGCGCCGTAGGCGCGTATATGTTTGGCTCGGCCAGTGTGCAACAACCACATCAGCAAAAACTGCTGGAACTGATTGCCTTGCAGGAACGGCATTTTGAATCGTTTTGCCAGTTTGCCACCCCGGCCTTGCGTGAGGCCTGGGCCAGCGCAGGCGTGACAGAAAACGAGCGCAAACACCAGCAATACCAGGCCAAACTGACCGGTGCCAGGCCAGGCCAAGCCTTACAGGCCAAAGATGCAGACTGCTGGTTTGAGCTTTGCAGCCAGCGGCTGACCGAGCTATGGCAAATCCAGTGCCAGCTCATCAGCGATATGCACCAAACCCTGCAAATCCTGGTCGCAGAGGCGCAACAAGACCTGGCCAACACGCGGAAGCATTTGCAGCAATTGCAAGATAAAGCCAGCGTTTCCAGCCGCGATAGTGCCTTCTTCAATCTGTCGATTCCGGTTGAAAACGCCTATGGCTTTTTAACGGATACGGCCAGCCAGCCCTACCCGATAGAGTCCGTCATCTCCCTATTGCAGCAGCAATCGCAGCAAATTGCCGAAATGGAATCCGAGTTGTCAGAAACCAAAAAGGCACTCACTGAAAGAAAGCAAATCGAGCGCGCCAAAGGCTTGCTCATGAGCACCTTGGGGCTAAGCGAAGTCGACGCTTATAAAACCATGCGCAGCACGGCCATGGAACAAAAACGCAAAATCATCGATGTAGCAGAAAACATCTTGCTACAACACAAACAGCCGCAATAATGGTGCGATAGACATGGTGCATCCGCACTTGTATGGTGCGCACATTTTGTGCGCACTGCCGCGCAAAATACACCCACCAATCAAAAAAATCACATAAAAATCATCCACTTAAAAACAAACAAAAAACTGGCACACCATTTGCTAATTACCGTTTAAGCAGCTCACCCTCACCAGGCGGGCAAGCGAACGGAGCAGTCATCAATGGCGATCACCGCTTCGATATAACAAGCATTTATATCCACTGCAACGCGGTGGGCAATGCAGGACAAAGGCGTCCTGAGTGTAGACAAACGATTGTCTGCATTCAGGACGCCTTTTTTGTTTTTACGTTTCCAGTTAATTCACTTTCCAGGGAGTAAACATGAGCAGTTCTGATAAAAAAACAACGGTTGAGTCTGCGGTGGTTGAGTCAGCAGCAGCAGCCACACTAGTGACGGTTGACCAAACACGCCGCCAGTTCTTCCGCCAGGCGATTGCCGGTGCCTTTGGTGCCGCCGCCATGATGAATATGGTGCCTTCTGCTGTACGCAGCCAGGCTTGGGCTGCAGGTTCAGATGCACCGGAAATCACCGAAGTGAAAGTTGGTTTTATTCCACTGACCGACTGTGCGCCTATCATCGTCGCTGCACAAATGGGCTTCGATAAAAAATACGGTATCAAAATTGTGCCGTCCAAAGAGGCTTCCTGGGCAGGTGTACGCGACAAGCTGGTCAACGGTGAACTGCATGCCGCTCACGTGTTATACGGCCTGGTGTACGGCGTGCAAATGGGCATAGGCGGCCAGCAAAAAGACATGAACGTGCTGATGACGCTGAACCACAACGGCCAAGGTATCACGCTGGCTAACCAGTTGAAAGAAAAAGGGGTGACCAGTGGCGGAACATTGAAACGCCTGCTGGATAACGAAAACCGCGACTTCACGTTTGCGCAGACTTTCCCGACTGGCACCCATGCCATGTGGTTGTATTACTGGCTGGCGAACTATGGCATCAACCCAATGCAAGACGTCAAAACGATCGTCGTACCACCACCACAAATGGTCGCCAATATGCGTATCGGCAATATGGACGGCTACTGTGTAGGTGAGCCATGGAATGCACGTGCGATTTACGACAAGATTGGTTTCACTGTCGCCACAACACAAGACATCTGGACCGATCACCCGGAAAAAGTATTGGGCACCACGGCTGATTTTGCCGCCAAAAATCCAAACACCGCACTGGCCTTGACCAAGGCCATCCTGGAAGCTTCCCGCTATATCGACGCCACCAAGAACCGCGCCGAAGTGGCCAAGCTGATTGCAGGCAAGGCTTATGTGAATGCACCGGAAGAAGTCATCGAAGGCCGCTTCCTGGGCCACTACGACAACGGCATTGGTAAAAAATGGGAAGACCCGAACTACATGAAGTTCTTCAACGACGGCAAAGTCAGTTTCCCTTACCTGTCCGACGGCATGTGGTTCCTGACCCAACACAAACGCTGGGGCTTGCTGAAGTCCGACCCTGATTACCTGGGCATCGCAAAGAAAGTGAACCGCATCGACATCTACACCGAAGCCGCCAAATCACTGGGTATCGCAGTGCCGACAGACGTGATGCGTAGCAGCAAACTGATGGATGGCGTGATCTGGGATGGCAAAGACCCTAAAGCTTATGCCAACAGCTTCAAGGTCAAAGCCTAGTCTTTTAAAGGAGAGTCACCATGAGTGTCGTCAGCTTTAACAAGGAAAAAATCATGCAAAAAAGCGGGGAAGCTGCGAAAGTAGCACCTGAAAAACCTGTTGTTTCTGTGGTTAAACCTCTCTCAACCACAGTGGCAGCAGCCACCACGCCCGCGCCCAAGCGCGCGGCGTGGGCGGCAACCGCCAAAGTCGTATTTGAATGGCTGGTGCCACCGGTCATTGGCCTGATCATCTTCGCTGCCATCTGGGCCACGGTATCTGCCCTGACCCAGGGCTTGCCAGGCCCGGTCAAAACCTGGCAGTCAGCGGTCGAGCTGTTCAGCGACCCGTTTTACATCAACAATCCGAACGACATGGGCATAGGCTGGAACATCCTGAACTCGCTCAAACGTGTCGCCACTGGTTTCGCATTGGCAGCGATTGTTGGCATCCCGATGGGCTTTGTGATTGGCCGTTACACATTCATGTCCAGAATGGCAGCCCCCATTATCAGCCTGCTCAAACCGGTATCGCCACTGGCCTGGCTGCCGATTGGCCTGCTGGTATTCAAAGCCGCTAACCCGGCAGCGATCTGGGTGATTTTCATTACTGCCGTCTGGCCCATGATTATTAACACCGCCGTCGGCGTCAGCAAAGTGCCGCAAGACTATATGAATGTGGCCAAGGTACTCAACCTGTCCGAATGGAAAATCGTCACCAAAATCCTGCTGCCTTATGTCATGCCATACATGATGACCGGCGTCCGCCTCTCTATCGGCGCAGCCTGGCTGGTGATTGTGGCGGCTGAAATGCTGACCGGCGGTGTTGGGATTGGCTTCTGGGTATGGGATGAGTGGAACAACCTGAATGTAGAGCACATCATCATCGCCATCTTTATTGTCGGCATTGTTGGCTTGCTGCTGGAACAGTTGCTGGTGCTGGTCGCAAAACGCTACAGCTACGAATAACCGGGAAAAGGATTCTTAATTATGACGACCAATGTAATGCAAGACCGTTATGTGCTGATTGAAAACGTCAACATGACATTCCATACCAAAAAAGGCAGTTTTCAGGCACTCAAGGACATCAACCTGAACATCCGTGAAGGTGAGTTCATTTCCATCATCGGTCACTCCGGTTGTGGCAAATCCACCGTGCTGAACCTGATTGCCGGTTTGCTGCAACCAAGCGAAGGCTACCTGTTTTGTGCCGGGCGTGAAATTTCCAAACCAGGCCCGGAGCGCGCTGTGGTGTTTCAAAACCACTCTCTGCTGCCATGGCTGACTTGCTTTGAAAATGTCTACCTGGCCGTAGAACGCGTGTTTGGTGAGAATGAAGGCCCAACGCAACTGGCTGAACGCACCCGTGCTGCGCTGGAACTGGTGGGCCTGAGTCACGCCATGGAAAAGCGCCCCAACGAAATCTCAGGTGGCATGAAACAGCGCGTGGGCATTGCCCGTGCCCTGGCGATGGAACCGAAAGTCCTGCTGCTGGATGAGCCCTTTGGCGCACTCGACGCACTCACCCGTGCCAGTTTGCAGGATGAGCTGATGAGCATCATGGCACGCTCTGGCTGCACCGCCGTGATGGTCACGCACGATGTAGATGAGGCCGTATTACTGTCAGACCGCATCGTCATGATGACCAACGGCCCGGCAGCCACCATAGGCGAAATTCTGGAAGTGGATCTGCCACGCCCGCGCAAACGTCTGGAACTGGTAGAAGACCCGAGTTACACACATCTGCGCAGCGAAGTATTGAAGTTTTTGTATGAGCGCCACGCTAAAAAAGCAGCATAGATAAAAGTAGTGCTGACGGGCGGTCACCCGCCAGCACCGCATACCTCATCGAAGTATGGTTACCCCACATTGCATAAAGGAGCAACACATGAACGCTAACTCACACCCACGCTTGCGTCAAGTTTCAGTCGCAATTTTACTGGCCGCTTTAAGCATGCAAGCCATGGCGGAGGAAGAAGCACTCCCTGAATATACCTTCATGGATGCCATTAAAACTGGCAAAAATATGACCAGTTTCAGGTTGCGTTACGAGAATGTAGACCAAGATGGTTTGCAGCCACCGACCATGCCAAATGGCACGGCCAACCCAACTGCAACGAAAGAACTGAAAGATGCCAACGCACTGACTTTGCGCAGCCTGATTGGCTGGCAAACTGCGCCCTACCACAACTTTAGCTTTGCGGCCCAGTTGATTAATGTGTCTAAACTGGCAGACAACTTTAACGATAGTACCAACAGCACGCTGACGAATAGTGTTTCCAACCAGGCACGTAATATCGAATACGCCAAGGTGGTTGACCCTGACTACACCGGTCTTAACCAGTTATTTGTAGAGTGGACAGGCATTAAAAACACCCGTGTACGTGCAGGCCGCCAGCAAGTGAACCTGGATAACGTGCGCTTTATTGGTGACATTGCTTTCCGCCAGGTCATGCAGGTGTTTGATGGTGTATCCGTGTTCAACAAAACCATTCCTGATACCGAACTTTTTGTTGCCCACTTTGAAAGCCTGGAGCAAATCACGGCCAAACACCGCTCAGATGGCGCTCTGGATATTGTGAATGCCCGCTACCGTATTTCACCTACCGAGTTTTTGGTGGGTTATGCCTACCTGGATGGTTTTCAGGATTTAGGCATGGGCCGTGCCTGGTTTGGTAATGGCACCACCGCAGCGGCGATTGCTGCTGGCAAAGGCGGTGCAGCTAACCAGAATGCAGACCAGGGCAACAAGATTGTTGGTTTGCGCCTGGATGGCACGCATCCATTCACCCCTAACTACCGTGCGCACTACACGGCTGAATATGCCAAACAGACAGATTACAGCAATGGTGACACCCGTATTGACGCGCACTATTACAAAGTCGGCGGCGGTTTTGGCATTGATAACTTCAACATGCGCATTGACCAGGAGTTGTTATCCAGCAACAACGGCAAATATGCTTTCCAGACCCCACTGGGTACCAACCACCTGTTCCAGGGCTGGGTAGACAAGTTTCTGGCCACGCCACTTGAAGGCATTAAAGATACCTTTGTCACCGCCACTTACCGCTATGGCGACTTGTTGTTCTTTGCTGATTATCACTTGATTGACTCTGACGAAGACTTTCATACAGTTGGTGGCGGCACAGGCACCAGAGGTTCCCGCTACGGTAAAGAATGGAATGCCGCCGTCACCTGGAATGTGGACAAGAACTGGATGACAAAACTGGAATACGGCAAGTTCACTGAAGGCGACCGCTACGCCTTGACTGCCAACGTCCCTGATAGCATCGCCGGTAACCGTGGCCGTGTGCGCGACACCGAAAAATTATGGCTGACTGCCATGTATACGTTTTAACTCTATAAGGAACTGCCTATGACTTCAGCCGCAAAAGTATATTTAGTCGGTGCCGGCCCAGGCGACCCGGACCTCATTACGCTCAAGGCCATCAAGGCCTTGCAGCAAGCTGAGGTGGTGCTGGTCGATGACCTGGTGAACCCGGCCCTGCTCGCGCATTGCCCGCAGGCACGCATCGTGCCGGTCGGTAAGCGCGGCGGCTGCAAGTCTACCCCGCAGCACTTTATCAACCGTATGCTGGTCGCCCTGGCCGAGCAAGGACAAGTGGTCGTTCGCCTCAAGGGCGGCGACCCGTTTGTGTTTGGGCGTGGTGGTGAGGAAATGCTGGCTTTGCGTGCGGCCAATATTCCTTACGAAATTATCCCAGGCATGACCAGCGGGCTGGGCGCTTGCGCCAGCATGGAGGTGCCAGTGACGCACCGTGGCTACAACCACGGCGTGACGCTGATTACCGGCCATACCCAGAACGGCGAACCGCTGCCATGGCAAGCCCTGGTAGAAAGCAATACCACACTGGTGATTTACATGGGTATGCAACACCTGCCAGAAATCACACGTGGACTGATCAATGCAGGCATGTCAGCCGACATGCCTTGCATGGTGGTAGAGAATGGTACCCGCCACAACCAGCGGGCGGTGACTTCTTCTCTGCAAGCGATCCCTTACCTGGCACATACCGAAGGCCTCAAAAGCCCGGCGATTATTGTCGTCGGTACAGTGGTGACATTAGCTAAAAACAGCCAGCAAGAACAAGACTGGCAAGCAAACCTGCAAACCTGGCTCAGCGTAGCCAATGCAGCATAAATATAACAGGAGCGATTTTGATGATAAAACAGAAACTGGTGGTCGTTGGCAACGGCATGGCCGGCATGCGGGCAGTGGAAGAACTGCTCAAAATTGCACCGGACATGTATGACATTACCGTGTTTGGCGATGAGCCTTACCCTAACTATAACCGCATCATGTTGTCGCCGGTGCTTGCCAATGAGCAGACCATAGACGACATTATCCTAAACACACGTGAATGGTACGCAGAGAATAATATTACCCTGCATACTAGCGCGCGCATCAACAAGATAGACCGCAAAGCGCGTGCCGTGACTGCCGAGAATGGCATCACCGTTGAATATGACCGCCTGCTACTGGCGACGGGCTCCAAGCCATTTATCTTGCCTATCCCGGGTGCTGACCTGGAAGGCGTGCTGGGTTACCGCGACATTAAAGATACCAACGACATGATTGCTGCGGCCAAAACGCACAAGCATGCGGTGGTGATCGGCGGTGGCTTGCTGGGCCTGGAGGCGGCCAACGGCCTGAAAATCCAGGGCATGGATGTCACCGTGGTACATAAAAACGAGTGGCTACTGGAGCGCCAGCTAGACAAAGTCTCAGGCAAGATGTTGCAAAAATCCCTCGAAGCGCGTGGCCTGACCTTTTTGCTGCAAAAAAACACTGAGCAACTGATAGGCAAAGATGGCCGCGTCGTCGCGGTACGCTTTACAGACGGCCAGGAAATCCCGGCCGACCTGGTGGTGATGGCCGTTGGCATCCGCCCCAACTACGCCCTGGCCGAATCCGCTGGCATTCATTGCAACCGCGGCATTGTGGTCAATGACACCATGCAAACCTATGACCCGCGCGTTTACGCAGTGGGTGAGTGTGTGAGCCACCGAGGCATCGCCTACGGCCTGGTCGCACCTTTATTTGAAATGGCCAAAGTGTGCGCCACACATTTGGCCAACTTCGGCATCGGTCTATACAAAGGCTCAGTCACTTCAACAAAACTGAAAGTGACTGGCATTGATTTGTTTTCGGCCGGTGATTTCATGGGCAGTGACGATGCCGAAGAAATTTTGCTGCACGACGCGGTCGGCGGGGTTTACAAAAAACTCGTGATCAAAGATGACACAATCATCGGTGCCGTGCTGTATGGCGATACGACGGATGGGGCCTGGTATTTCCAGCTGCTGCGCGACAGGAAGCCGATACACGAAATTCGTGATCACCTCATGTTCGGGCAGGACAGTCTGGGCAATACCGGCCACCAGGGTCAAGACAAAGTGTCCACCATGACTAACGAAATGGAAGTGTGTGGCTGTAACGGTGTTTGCAAGGGCACCATCGTCAAGGCCATCCAGGAAAAAGGCCTATTCACCATAGACGACGTCAAGAAACAAACCAAAGCCGGTTCCAGCTGCGGCAGTTGTACTGGCCTGGTCGAACAGATTCTGGCTTCGACGCTAGGTGGCGGCTATGCGCCGCCTTCCAGCAGCAAAGCAGTGTGTGGCTGCACTGACTTCAACCACGAAGAAGTACGGGATGAAATCCGTAAACATAAATACCTGAGTATCCCGGCTGCCATGAAAGGCATGGGCTGGAAAACGCCTAACGGTTGTGCGACTTGCCGTCCGGCCATGAATTACTACCTGATTTCGACCTGGCCACATGAGGCCAAGGATGATCCGCAATCCCGCTTTATCAACGAGCGCGTGCATGCCAATATTCAGAAAGACGGCACTTACTCAGTCATTCCGCGCATGTATGGCGGCGTGACCTCACCAGACCAGTTACGCAAAATTGCCGATGTCGCCGACAAATACCAGGTGCCGATGGTGAAAGTCACCGGTGGTCAGCGGATTGACTTGCTCGGCGTGAAAAAAGAAGACCTGACCAATATGTGGGCAGATCTGGATATGCCTTCTGGTTACGCCTACGGCAAGTCTATCCGCACCGTGAAAACCTGCGTCGGTTCCGAGTTCTGCCGTTTTGGTACACAAAACTCCACCCAACTGGGCATTGATATCGAAAAAGCCTTTGACCATATGTGGGCGCCGCACAAGGTGAAATTCGCCGTGTCTGGTTGTCCGCGCAACTGCGCCGAATCAGGAATTAAAGACGTGGGCGTCATTGGTGTCGACTCCGGCTGGGAAATTTATGTTGGCGGTAACGGCGGCATTAAAACCGAAGTGGCGCACTTTTTATGCAAGGTCAAAACGGCCGAAGAAGTCATTGAGTACTCGGGAGCGTTTATCCAGATTTACCGCGAAGAAGCGCGTTATCTGGACCGCACTGTGCACTGGATAGAACGTGTCGGCCTCGACTATGTAAAAAAACGTATTCTGGAAGATGCCGAAGGCCGCGAAGCAGCCTACGAGCGTCTGCTATATGCCTTGCAGGGTTCGGTCGATCCCTGGGCTGAGCGCGTCCAAAAACGCGATGAACACAAAGAATTCGACACCATTACCATTTAATCTAAAATGTGGCGGACGGCAGCAATGCGCGTACGCCCGGGAGAGTACAACATGCAAAAAAGCTTTTGGGAAGTCGGTCATAAACCGACCTTATTTTCAGCCTTCTTTTATTTTGACCTGAGCTTTATGGTCTGGGTCATGCTGGGGCCATTGGCGGTACAAATCGCCGCTGACCTGCAACTAAACCCGGCACAAAAAGGCCTGATGGTCGCCACCCCGGTGCTGACCGGCGCTATTTTGCGCATCGTCATGGGCGTGCTGGTAGACCAGCTCAAACCGAAAAAAGCCGGCCTGATCGGCCAGGTCATTGTGATCGGCGCCTTGCTTACCGCCTGGTTGCATGGCATTCACACGTATCAGCAAGCTTTGCTGCTGGGCATGTTCCTCGGCTTTGCCGGGGCCGCTTTTGCCGTGGCCTTACCGCTGGCTTCACGCTGGTATCCACCCGAGCATCAGGGCACAGCCTTGGGCATTGCTGGTGCCGGTAACTCAGGCACGGCCTTGGCCGCTTTGTTTGCGCCTGGCCTCGCCGTGGCATTTGGCTGGAGCAACGTATTTGGCCTGGCACTAATCCCGCTGCTGATTGCGCTGCTGGTGTACTCCGTATTTGCCAAAGATGCGCCAGATGCACCTGCGGCCAAATCACTGTCGCAATACCTGGCGGTGTTAAAAGACAAAGATGCCTGGTGGTTTATGTTTTTCTACAGCGTGACCTTTGGCGGTTTTGTCGGCATGGCTTCTTCACTGACTATTTATTTCCATGACCAGTATGGCCTGGACCCAGTACACGCCGGTTACTTTACCGCCGCCTGCGTGTTTGCCGGTTCACTGGTACGCCCATTCGGTGGTTTGCTGGCTGACCGCATCGGCGGCATCCGCTCCCTGAGCACCATGTATGTACTGGCCGCGATTTTCCTGTTCATTTTGAGCTTTGGCATGCAAACACAAGCTGCTGGCCTGGCAGTGGTCGTGTTGGCCATGGCATCCCTGGGCATGGGCAATGGCGCGGTATTCCAACTGGTGCCGCAACGTTTCCGCAAGGAAATCGGCGTTATGACTGGCCTGGTGGGCATGGCAGGCGGCGTAGGTGGTTTTTACCTGGCCTCCAGCCTGGGCTACTCCAAACAAATCACCGGCAGCTACCAGATCGGCCTGACCATTTTTGCAGGGCTGGCTGTGCTGGCATTGGTAGGCTTGTCTAGCGTGAAAAACCGCTGGCGTACTACCTGGGGTTCTGCCACTGTGACCAGTGCTAAAATCTAAACCAATCTCCACCGGTCATGAAACGGAACCATAAATGAAGTTAACCTTCAGTGTAGGCGAAAGCAGTGTCACAGGGCCCAGGCCTCGTAATGAGGACTATATCGGCCTGGTGACGCCTGCTGACGCCCAGCTGGGGATCAAGGGTGCACTGCTGGCTGTGGCGGATGGCATCAGTGGCGGCGCCGGTGGCGCCGAAGCCGCTGAAATGACCGTGCGCACCTTGTCGGCAGACTACTATGCGACCCCTGACACCTGGACCGTACAGCATGCGCTGGACAAGGTCATTCAGGCCGCCAACCGCTGGGTGCTGTCACAGGCACGTAAGCACAGCCACATGGCAGGCATGGCCACTACCTTATCGCTCATGGTGTTGCGCGGACAACGCTATGTGCTGGCACACGTGGGTGATACCCGTATTTACCGACTGCGCGAGCAATCCTTGCAATGCCTGACCACTGACCACGTTTGGGATAGACCAGACATGCGCCACGTTCTCAAGCGTGCGGTCGGCCTGGATGACCAGTTAAGTGTCGATTACGCCGAAGGCTTGCTGCAAACCGGCGACGTCTATGCCATTGTCAGTGATGGCGTGTGGGCAGCGCTGGGTGAGGCTGATATACACAAAGTGCTGATGCTATATCACACCCCGCAACTCATGGCCGAGCACCTGACCAACCAGGCACTGGAAAAAGGTGGCCAGGATAATGCTTCGGCTGTCGTGGTGCGTATTGACCAAGTCGGGCAGGACCACCTGACCGATATGCTGGCTGATGCACTGAGCCTGCCAGTTCCAGCCAAGCTGGCGATTGGCGACCAACTGGACGGTTTTACCGTCACGAAAATCCTGCACGACTCACGCGTTAGCCTGCTGTATCAGGTCAGGAATCCGACAGGCCAGTTGTTTGTGCTCAAAACACTACAGCCATCCAGGGCTGATGACAAAACCAGTTGCGAAGCCTTGCTGAACGAAGAGTGGCTGGCCAAACGCGTGGTCTCACAATGTGTGCCACAGGTGCTGCCACTCACCCGTGAACAGCGCAGCGCACTCTATTACGTGATGACCTGGCATGAAGGCGCCACCTTGCAGCAGCGCCTGGAAGCCGGACATCATTTCACCATGAACGGCGTGGCCAATATCGGCCAGGACTTGCTACGCGGCTTGAGCATGTTGCACCGCTTGAATATCGTGCACCGCGACATCAAACCGGCCAATATTCATATCGGCAGCGACAACCGCCTACGCATCCTTGACTTGGGCGTGGCGCTGAACACCACCTTGCCCATGCCTGAGCAGATGGAAAACCCCGGCACACCAAGTTTCATGTCGCCAGAACTGTTTGATGGCAAAGTGGCTGACCGCCAGGCAGATATCTACGCCGCCGGGGTGACGCTATATCACTTGCTGACCCGTAAATATCCTTACGGCGAAATCGAACCTTTCCAGTCACCACGCTTTGGCGAGCCTATCCGCCCTAGCCGCTATCGCCCGGAAATTCCGGCCTGGCTGGAAAACGTGATTTTAAAAGCCATTGCCAGAAAACCGGCTGACCGTTTTGAAACGGCCGAAGAGATGCTGCTGGCACTGGAACATGGCGAACTGAAGCCGATCGTGATTCCGCGTACGCCGCTGATTGCCCGCGCACGCCTGGTCAAATGGCAATGGCTGGCCGTGATTTCATTGTGTATTAACCTGTTATTGATTTATTTGTTACTGGTCTCTTGAGCCATTGCGCTGTGAAACCCAGAGTCAAATTGGAAACGAGGAAATAATGAGTTGGACAAAAATTTGCCCGGTAAACGACATCCCAGCCCTGGGCGCACGTGTTGTGCGCCACGGCGAAGTGGAGATTGGTGTCTTCCGCACCGAAGATAACCGTGTGTTTGCGCTCAACAATAGCTGCCCGCACAAGGGCGGCCCGTTGTCACAAGGTATTGTCTATGGTGACAAAGTCGCCTGCCCATTGCATAGCTGGAAAATCAGCCTGGTCGATGGCAAGGCAGAAGAGCCGGATGTCGGCCATACCGCCTGCTATGCCGTCAAAGTGGAAAACGGCGACGTTTACCTGCAATTAGAAAAGTAGTTTAGCAAACCAGGCAATCTATGACGCAACAGCAACAACTTCAGGCATCCAACCATACGCTGACGGCAGAACCAGTCATGTTCTACCCGCAACGGCGTGAAACACGCAGCACCTGCTGTTATTGCGGGGTGGGCTGCGGCGTCATTATTACCACGGAAGGCAAGCAGATTGTCGACGTCAAAGGCGATCCCGAACACCCGGCCAACTTTGGCCGCCTGTGTACCAAAGGCTCTACACTACACCTGACCGCCAAGCTGGATGCACGTGCGCTGTATCCGGAAATGCGCCTGGACAGGCATCAGCCGCGTGAACGCGTGACCTGGGATACCGCCTTAAATCATGTGGTGGACAAGTTTGCCGACATTATCCAAACCCACGGCCCGGATGCGGTGGCCTTCTACATCTCCGGCCAGTTACTCACTGAAGACTATTATGTGTTTAACAAACTGGCCAAAGGCCTGATAGGCACCAACAATGTCGATACCAACTCACGCCTATGCATGAGCTCAGCCGTGGCAGGTTATAAAGTCACGTTGGGCGCCGATGCACCCCCGGCCTGCTACGAGGATATCGACCATACACAATGCCTGTTTATTGCTGGCTCCAACACCGCCTTTGCGCACCCGATTGTGTTCCGCCGCATTGAAGATGCCAAGGCTAAAAATCCGGACATGAAAATTGTCGTCATTGACCCGCGCCATACCGACACCGCACAAGTAGCCGATTTGCACCTGGCCATCTTGCCCGGCACTGACGTGGCTCTGTTTAACGGCCTGCTGCATGTCATGCTGTGGGAAGGCTTGCTGGATATGCAATATATCCGCGACCATACCGAAGGCTTTGAAGCGCTCAAGGAAACCGTGCGCGAATATACGCCAAAAATGGTGGCCGATATTTGCGGCATCGCTGAAAAAGATATTATCCAGGCCGCCAAATGGTTTGGCCTGGGCCCAACGCTCTCCATGTACTGCATGGGGCTTAACCAGTCCATCCACGGCACCGAGAAAAATGCCACCCTGATTAACCTGCACCTGGCCACCGGCCAGATCGGCAAGCCAGGCGCTGGCCCGTTCTCACTGACCGGCCAGCCTAACGCCATGGGCGGTCGCGAAGTCGGTGGCATGGCTAATTTACTGTCTGGCCACCGTGACCTGGCCAATGCCGAGCACCGCGCAGAAGTCGCCCGCTTGTGGGGGCTGCCTGAGGTGCCTGCCACGCCAGGCAAAACCGCCGTCGAAATGTTCGAAGCCGTCAAAAATGGTGAAATCAAAGCCATCTGGATTGCCTGCACCAACCCAGCGCACTCCATGCCAGACTTGAATAATGTACTGGCCTCGTTGCGCAATGCCGAGCTGATCGTTTTGCAGGATGCATTTAACAACACCGACAGCAACCAGTACGCCGACGTGTTTTTGCCTGCCACGACCTGGGGCGAAAAAGAAGGGACGGTCACCAACTCCGAGCGCCGCATTACGCGTGTACGTCCAGCGGCGCCCAAGCCTGGCGAAGCACGGCACGACTGGGAAGCCGTGGTGGACTTTGCGCAGCGACTAGAACAAAAGTTAGGTAAAACCAGCACCCTGTTTAATTACCCGGATACCGAAACCATTTTTAACGAGCACCGTGAAACCACGCGTGGACGTGACCTCGACATCACCGGCCTGAGCTACAGCATCCTCGAAACACAAGGTCCGCAACAGTGGCCATTTAAACCTGGCGCCAACCAAGGCGAAGCACGTTTATATACCGATGGCGTGTTCCAGAAACCAGGCGGCAAAGCGCAGTTTATGAGCGCCGCGTATAAGGGCACCGCCGACAAACCAGATGCGCGCCACCCTTTCCACCTGCTGACTGGCCGCCTGCGTGACCAATGGCACGGCATGAGCCGCACCGGTATTGTGCCGCAGCTGTTTAACCATGAAGAACAGCCAGTGATCTGGATGCATGCAGACGATATGCAGCGCCGTGCGATCAAGCATGGCGATATTGTCAAAGTCAGCAACAAACGAGGCAACCTGGTCGTCCGCGTGCAAGCTTCTGACGAAGTGCAACCGGCGCAACTTTTTATGCCTATGCACTGGAGCAGCCAGTTTATGCACGGGCTGGGCGTCAATGCATTGATGCCGCCTGCTTTTGACAAAACCTCTAAGCAGCCCGAGCTCAAACACACGGCGGTCAAAATCGAAAAATTAGACTTACCATGGCAAATGGTGGTCATGCGCAATTGCGAAGACGCACAACTCATCAGCAAGGTGCGCAAATTGCTCAAGTCATTTGACTACGCCAGCTGCGGTTTATATGGACGTGATGCCGGCATGGTCATGCTGCGTGCCGCACATCATGCAGCGCCTGACGCGGCATTGATCGCCGAGCTAGATGCCCTGCTGGACATGACAGAAGATGCCCCCATGCTGACATATAACGATGCCAAGCGTGGCATCAGCAAACATATATTGGTGCAACATAACCAGGTGACTGGCGTGCGGCTGATTGGCGAAACACTGGCCGCCGACTGGTTGCGTGAAGTGATGACCAAGGGCGAGCTCACCAATGAGCTACGCCGCTGGGCACTTGCGCCACTGAGCGCACCACCAGCCGGACAACATAGCCGTGGCAAAATCATCTGCAATTGCCTGGATGTCTCGGAAAACGAAATCATGGAAACCCTGGAAATGGGTGCGGATCTTCCCACCTTGCAGAACAAACTCAAATGCGGCACCAGTTGTGGTTCATGCGTGCCAGAGCTCAAGCGCCTGGTCAAACTGCATGGCAAAGTGCACGCCTGATGAGCGCCAAACCATATTTATAATGAAGCAATACTGAGCGAAAGATCAATTCTGGTGCAATTGCACTGATATGCATCATTATCGTGCGTCAGCCTTACTCCGCCCCTTTGTCGGGACAGGTATCGGGTGGAAAAATCGCTCTGCCAGCTAGTGATAAACCAAGGTAGAACAATCACTTAAAGCATTCAAACCACTCACAGCAATACCTTCTAAAATTCTGGCATGCCAATTGCTTGCCTGACATTAAATCTCGTTTATTGACGACGAAAAATTTTTAACAAGGACATTTCCGCAGTCAGGAAATCCCTTTATGGACAACGGCGTCCATAGCTTATTTACATGCTGCCAAGGGTGGTTGCTAGATAAGCTATGGGCGCCTTTTTTCGTTTTTAAGCCTGGTAAATATTGAGTTAAACCGCAACGCATGTATCCATATGCTTGCATCAGATGGGGAACACACGATGAATCAACTTACCCGCGTAGTAGTTGTCGGCAACGGCATGGTGGGACATTATTTTATGCAGGAACTGGTGAAACGCCATCCAGACCTGTTAGCCGCAAACCTGCAAGTCACCGTCTTGGGTGAAGAACCACGCCCGGCGTATGATCGTGTGCACCTCTCCAGTTTTTTCTCAGGCAGCTCCGCTGAAGACTTATCCTTAGTCGAGCCTGGCTTTTATGACCGCCCTGGCCTGGAATTACGCCTGAATGCGCGCGTTGGCCATATTGACCGCCACCAGCATACCGTCACGCTGACAGACAACACCGTCCTGCCATACGACAAGCTGGTACTGGCCACCGGCTCTTTCCCATTTGTGCCTTCCGTCGCTGGCCGTGATCGCGAAAACTGCTTTGTCTATCGCACCATTGAAGACCTGGAAGCAATGACAGCCGCAGGCAAAACCGCTAAGAGCGGCGTAGTCGTCGGCGGCGGCCTGCTGGGCCTGGAGTGTGCCAAAGCCTTGAAAGACATGGGCCTGGATACCCACGTGGTGGAATTTGCGCCACGCCTGATGGCGGTACAAGTAGACGAAGCTGGCGGCAAAGTGCTACGCAGCAAGATCGAGGAACTAGGCGTACACGTGCACACCAGTCGCAACACAACAGCCATTGTGGATGGTGCAACGGCACGTCACCGCATGGTATTTTTTGATGAAACCTGGCTGGAAACTGACATGATCGTGTTCTCTGCCGGTATCCGCCCACGCGATGAACTGGCACGTGACGCTGGCCTGGCCATAGGCGCCCGCGGCGGCATCGCCATTGATGATTTCTCCCGCTCCAGTGACCACGATATTTATGCCATCGGCGAATGCGCCAGCTGGCACGACGAAATGTATGGCTTGGTCGCGCCAGGGTATGACATGGCGCGTACTGCGTGTGCGCACTTGTCAGGTGAAACCACCTCCACTTTCCAAGGTGCTGACATGAGCACCAAGCTCAAACTGATGGGCGTGGATGTCGCCAGTGTTGGTGACGCCCATGGTAAAACCCATGGTTGCCGCAGCTACCAGTACACGGATGAAGTACGCAATATCTACAAAAAAATCGTCGTCAGCGAAGATGGCAAAAAACTGCTGGGCGCGGTGCTGATCGGTAATGCCGATGAATATGGCACGCTGCAACAGATGACGGTCAACGAAATGGCCTTGCCGGAAAATCCTGAGTTCCTGATTTTGCCAGCCAGCGATGGTAAAGAAAAACCTGGCCTGGGCGTAGATGCCTTGCCTGACACGGCGGTGCTCTGCTCCTGTAACAACGTCAGCAAAGGCGCGATTGGTGAGGCCGTGGCGGCGGGTAATTGCAGCATAGGTGCCATCAAGTCCTGCACCAAAGCGGGTACGGCTTGTGGTGGCTGCGTGCCACTGGTCACGCAAGTGATGAAGGCGCAGATGGTGAAACTGGGCATGACCGTCAACAACCACCTGTGCGAACACTTCCCTTACTCGCGCCAGGAGCTATACCACCTGGTGCGCGTTGAGCAGATTAAAACCTTTGGCGAGCTGTTGCACAAGCATGGCAAAGGCATGGGTTGCGATATCTGCAAACCGACCGCGGCCAGTATCCTCGCCTCTTGCTGGAACGACTTTATCCTCAAGAAAGACCTGGCCTCACTGCAAGACTCGAACGACTACTTTTTGGGCAATATCCAGAAAGATGGCAGTTACTCCGTTGTCCCGCGTATGCCGGGTGGCGAGGTCACGCCTGATGGCCTGATTGCCATTGGCCAGATTGCAAAAAAATACAATTTGTATACCAAGGTCACTGGCGGTGCCCGTGTCGATATGTTCGGTGCCCGCGTTGAGCAATTACCTAATATCTGGGAAGAACTTATCGCCGCTGGTTTTGAGTCTGGCCATGCTTATGGCAAATCATTGCGCACCGTAAAAAGCTGCGTCGGTTCTACCTGGTGCCGTTATGGCGTGGACGACAGTGTCGGCCTCGCCGTGCAGTTGGAGAACCGTTACAAAGGCCTGCGCGCCCCGCACAAAATCAAGTTTGGCGTTTCTGGTTGTACGCGTGAATGTGCCGAAGCCCAAGGTAAGGACGTCGGTTTGATCGCTACTGAGAATGGCTGGAACCTGTATGTATGCGGTAACGGCGGCATGAAACCGCGCCACGCCGAGCTCATCGCCAGCGATCTGACCAAAGAAGAAGCGATCCGCATGATAGACCGCTTCCTGATGTTCTACATCCGCACCGCCGACCGCCTGCAACGCACCAGCACCTGGCGTGACAATATGGAAGGCGGCCTGGACTACCTGCGCGACGTGGTGATCCATGACTCGCTGGGCCTGGGCGCCGAGCTGGAAGCACAGATGCAGCACGTGGTGGACAACTACCAGGATGAATGGAAAACCGCCGTCAATGACCCTGAAGTGCGCAAACGCTTCCGTAGCTTCGTCAATAGCCAAGCAGGGGACAGCAACATCGTCTTCGTGAACGAACGCGAACAGATGCGTCCTGCCACCGTAGAGGAAAAGAGAAGCGCAAAAGTGATTCCTATCCTCGCCACCACAGAATAATCAATGGAGTCACAGATGAGTCAAGTACAACAAGCAGCATCAGAGGCTGCTATCAATCAAATCACGGGCGATGTAGGCGCCTGGCACCTGGTGTGCGCGCTAGAAGACATCTGGCCGAATATGGGCGTATGCGCCCTGCTCGAAGGCCGTCAGGTTGCCATTTTCCGCCTCCAGGATAACCAGCTCTACGCCATGGATAACTATGATCCGCACAGCGACGCCAACGTGCTCTCTCGTGGCATCGTCGGCGACTTGGGCGGAGAACGTGTAGTCGCCTCCCCTATCTACAAGCATCACTACCAGTTGCGCACTGGTGTTTGTATAGAGGATGCCAGCATCAGCCTCAAGACTTACCCGGTAGAACTGCGCGATGGCGCAGTCTGGGTGCAGGTCTAGGTCACATCGGGGTCCGGGTCTATGGTCACGCAGGTAAAATCAGTCTGTCCTTATTGCGGTGTCGGTTGCGGCATTGTGATGGAAGTAGAAAACCATAAAGTAATCAAGGTCTATGGCGACAAGCAGCATCCGACCAACTTTGGCCGCCTATGCACCAAAGGCAATACCTGCGCACAAGCGATTGCTGACTCTGGCCGCTTGGAATATGCCTATGTGCGCCCGGCACGCGGGCAAGAATCTGTGCGCACCGGGCTGGATATTGCCATCAAGGAAACCGCCCGCCGCCTGCGCGCCATTTTGGACCAACATGGCCCGGATGCGATTGCCCTGTATGTTTCAGGTCAGATGTCGATAGAATCGCAGTACCTGGCTAACAAGCTGGTTAAAGGTTATCTCGGCAGCAACAATATTGAATCCAACTCACGCCTGTGCATGGCCAGCGCAGGCAGTGGCTATAAATTATCGCTGGGCGCAGATGGTCCACCAGGCTCTTACCAGGACTTTGACCAGACGGATTTGTTCTTCGTCATTGGTGCCAATATGGCCGATTGCCACCCGATTTTATTCCTGCGCATGATGGACAGGGTGAAAGCCGGGGCGAAATTGATTGTGGTAGATCCACGCCGCAACACCACCGCTGACAAAGCAAACCTGTTTATGCAGATCAAGCCAGGCACCGACTTAGCCTTACTCAATGGCCTGTTGCATCTGCTGGTCAAAAATGGCCACACCGACGCCGCATTTATTGCCGAATTCACCGAAGGCTGGGAAGTCATGCCAGACTTTCTGGAAGCATATTCGCCAGCAAAAGTCGCCGACATCACAGGCCTCGATGAACACGCACTCCGCCAGGCCGCGGAGTGGATAGGCACCAGCAAAAACTGGATCAGTTGCTGGACCATGGGGCTTAACCAAAGCACGCATGGCACCTGGAACACCAATGCCATTTGTAATCTGCACCTGGCGACCGGCGCCATCTGCCGCCCTGGCAGCGGCCCATTCTCTCTCACCGGGCAACCTAACGCCATGGGCGGGCGCGAGATGGGCTATATGGGCCCGGGGCTGCCAGGCCAGCGCTCGGTGCTGGTCGAACAGGATCGCCAGTTTATCGAAAACCTGTGGCAGGTGCCCGAAGGCACGCTGCACACCCGTCTGGGTGGCGGCACCGTAGCCATGTTTGAGCAAATGATGGCTGGCGACATCAAAGCTTGCTGGGTGATTTGCACCAACCCGGTCGCCAGCATGGCTAATCGTAAAAATGTGATTGCAGGCCTGGAAAAAGCCGAACTGGTGATTGCGCAGGATGCCTTCCTGGATACCGAAACCAATCGCTATGCCGACATTTTGCTGCCTGGTGCCCTATGGGCCGAAGCAGAAGGCGTGATGATTAACTCAGAACGCAATATGACCTTGATGCAGCATGCCGTGAACCCGCCGGGTGAAGCCATGGCGGACTGGCAGATTATTGCCAAAGTCGCTTGCGAAATGGGCTTTAGCGAGGGCTTTAACTACGCCTCTGCTGCCGAGGTATTTGAAGAAATCACGCGCGCCTCTAACCTGAAAACCGGTTATGACATCCGCGGTGTAAGCCATGACAAGTTACGCCAGCAACCCCTGCAATGGCCATGTGCGCCAGACAACACAGAAGATCGCCATCCGATTCGCTATCTCAACGACGGCATCAGCCAGAAGCTGACCATTCGCGAAAATGGCAGCCAACCGCGCATTGCGTTTGCCACCGCCAGCGGCAAAGGCGTGTTTTTTGCCCGCCCGCATATGGATCCGGCAGAACTGCCTGACCCGGACTATCCCTTTGTATTGAATACCGGCCGCCTGCAACACCAATGGCATACCATGACCAAAACCGGCAAGATTGCCACATTAAACAAACTCAACCCTGGCCCGTTTGTAGAGCTGCACCCCGAAGATGCTGCTGCGTTGGGCATACAAGACAAAGACCAGGTCGAGATTCGCTCGCGGCGTGGCCGTGCAATATTACCGGCCGTGGTGACCGACCGCGTGCGTGCAGGTAACTGCTTTGCGCCTTTTCACTGGAACGATGTCTTCGGTGATGACCTCACCATTAATGCCGTCACCAGTGATGCCATAGACTCCATCTCGCAACAACCCGAATTCAAATTCTGCGCCGTCGCCATGACACGCGTCGCGCCCGCTCAGCGCCCCGTTAGCCAGGCAGACGATGCGCACATCACAGTCACCAGCACAGGTGACTCGACAAAGAATAACAAGGAACTCAATATGAAAGATATCGACGCTTTAGCCAGGTTGCTGGGGCTAGATAAGCAACCGGAAATTATTCTGGATGCGCAGGAACAACTTTACTTGCAAGGATTTGTCACCGGCTTGCGTACCGAAGAATCGCGGCAGTTGGGTGGCGTGCCCACGCTACCGGAAAATGCACCGCTCACTCCGGCCAAACATATGTTGATTAACGGTATTCTGGCAGGCTTGTTTGCACGTAGCTGGCTGCCAGAGGGCGCTAGCCTGCCTGCAGGCTTGCCAGATTTTTCGACAACGCAAACAAGTGCCACCGCCACAGTCACGATTCTTTGGGCCTCACAGACAGGCAATGCCGAAGGCTTTGCCGAAAAATGTGCCGAGCGTATCAAAGCCAGCGGCCTCAAGGCTGTAGTCAAAACGATGGACAGCATCAATCTGGCAGACCTGGCCATGACCAGCCAAGTGCTCCTGCTTGCCAGCACCTTTGGCGATGGCGACCCTCCGGATAATGGCAGCCAGTTCTGGCAGGCAATTCAAGCAGACAATGCACCAGCCCTACAGAATACGCAGTTCTCGGTACTGGCCTTTGGCGACTCCAACTACGATCAATTCTGCGGCTTTGGCCGCAAACTGGATGCACGACTCGAAGCGCTGGGTGCACAACGCCTGAGCGATCGTGTGGACTGTGAGCCGGACTTTGAACAACCAGCCAACGAATGGCTGGGCAAAGTGATGACTGCCTTAGCCAATAGTGCCGCCAGCGTGGCGCAACCTGCCATGGCACTGGCAGGCGATGTGGATGAAGCCGTGGCAGAAACGGTCGTAGCAACGCCTTCAGGCTATACCCGCCAGCATCCCCTCAAAGCACCATTAGTCATTAACCAGCGCCTCAATGCCAACGGTGCAGAGAAAGAAATACGCCAGTTTGGCTTTGACCTGAGCAATAGTGGCTTTAGCTATGAAGCGGGCGATGCACTCGGCGTCTGGCCCACCAACTGCCCCGAACTGGTAGGCGACATGCTGAATGCGCTCAAACTCTCCCCCTCCACCATGGTGAGCGTCAAAGATCACGGCGACATCGCTTTAGTCGATGCACTATCGCATCACTTTGAGATTGCCCGCATCACGACTGACCTGCTCAAATTTGTGCAAGCACGCAGTGCTAGCACCACGCTTGCCAGTTTGATGGCCGACGAAAAAACCCTCAAAGACTGGCTATGGGGTAAACAAATTATCGACGTATTACAGTCATATCCGATCAAGGTAGAAGCAAGCGAATGGCTGGCAGTGTTAAAACGCCTGCAACCACGCCTTTACTCCATTTCGTCCAGCCCGAAAACGCATCCTAACCAGGTGCACCTGACTGTTTCCACCGTGCGTTACGGCAAAGACAACGCGCGTGGCGGCGTATGCTCCACCTTTATGGCCGACCGTGCTGGCGATATTAATGTGCCTATCTTTTTGCAACGCTCTGCACATTTCCGCCCACCAAAAAACCCGGATGCACCATTGATTATGGTCGGCCCCGGCACCGGCATCGCGCCATTTATCGCCTTTTTGCAAGAGCGCCAGGCCACCGCAGCGCCCGGTAAAAACTGGCTGTTTTTTGGTGAGCAGCACGCTGCCACAGACTTTTACTACCGCGAAGAATTAGAGACATTACAACAAGCAGGCGTGTTAACCTGCCTGGATACCGCCTTCTCTCGCGACCAGGCTGACAAGATTTATGTGCAACACCGCATGCTGGAGCAAGGCGAGCAGCTATGGCAATGGCTGCAACAAGGTGCGCACTTTTGCGTGTGCGGCGATGCCAGCCGTATGGCAAAAGATGTGGATGCTGCCTTGAAAAATATTATTCAAATTCACGGCAAGATGACGGCAGAAGCTGCGGCTGACTATGTGGCCAAGATGGCGCAGGACAAGCGCTATGTGCGGGATGTTTACTAACAGCCTCTATCACAGAATTTCTGACACAGCTTGGAAGCTGTCAACGCATCGAACTCATAATCCGTTGGTGCTGTGTTCGACTCACAGAGGGGCCACCAATAGAAACAAAGGGTTACGTAAAATCGTAACCCTTTTTTATTTTTTAGTAGCCGTATAGTAGCCTAGAAATGTATCAACTCTTTTAAATTTTCTCCGAAAAATATCTAGTGTCGACTAACTGTAATACGGTTCAGAAAAGCTTCGATCTCTGAAGTGTCCATGAAGTTAGGATGGCGTTTTTGTTGAAAAAAGATAAACCGTTTAATCCAATGAATTTATGCCTCTTTAGCTCTGAAGCGGGAATGTCAGCGACGGGAAACTGTTGAGACCAAATCAAATAAGCAGAGCAGTTTGCTTACAGAAATAGAGTGCCCCCACAATTTTAGCTCCTATGGTGGTGGTAAAAAAGACATTAGTTTACAATCGGTAAAGCAGTGCTGCTGCTGTCTCTATATTAATAATTTAATAAGGAGGCGTATAAACAACAACACGAAGAAGGGGCAAGGGGTTGCAGTCATGCATGTCCAATATTAATTCATAATATAGAGACCCATGGGACTCTATCATTACTCATAGCCCCCCATAATGAAAGGTTAAGATTGGAACCGTTCGGTACAATTTTAGGAGCTTTAGGTTCAATAGCCTCCTTAGTTTCCTTAGTCGCGCTCTGGAAAACAAACAAACCATGGTTGTTACGTGGTTTATTACTGCTTGTATTTTTTTTAACTGCTCTTTCATCTTTCTTCTCATTTAAGTATTTCACAATCACTCAACCAGAAGCAGTGCGGAAAGCTAAGCAAGTTGAACTGAAATCAGCCGCACAGGCATTTCTAAAACATAACCCTATCCAGCCATCATATTGGGAGCCAGGGCAAAATGAAGGGATTATAAAAAGTGGTCTAATAATTCTTGAATTACATAAAGATCTATTTCCAGATTCATATTCAAAAATTCGTGAAGATATAAAGGCTGATATTGAATTTTCTCAACAACATAGAGACAACTATAACAACAGAGCAGCTATGGATGCTGCTGCAAAAAATATACTCACCATTTTCAAGGCATTAGCTGGTGAAGACTAACCTCTCATTCAAGCGAGACGCGCTAACGCTCGCACCTTACTCAAACGTTAGACGTTCCGGATTTTTATGCCCATCTTCATAAGTTACTCGCATAGCAACAAAGAGTTTGTTGATAAACTTGCGATCCAGCTCGTGCGTAACAACGTTAACGTTTGGATGGATCGCTGGGAGCTGTCACTCGGAGACTCGATCGTTGATCGAGTGCAAGAGGCGATCGATGGAGCCAGCGCTCTGCTTGTGATTCTGTCAAAAGCCTCCATCGCGTCCACTTGGTGCAACAAGGAATTAAGTGCTGGATTTTTACGCGAGCTAGAGGAGCGTCGTGTTGTTGTGCTTCCTGTAATGCTCGAAGACTGTGATCTTCCTGTATTTGCACGTGGAAAACTATTTGCCGACTTTCGGGGGAGCTTTGACGATGGGCTCAGAGTTGTTCTTGAAGGGATTGCAAAGGTTACAAATCCCCACCTAAATAGATCCAAAGGCCCAACCTTCCATACTGACTGGTCAGTTGACTGGGGGGATATCGAAGGGCTTACATCGTTGACAATGACATTCGTGGAGCAATTGGAAGGTCAGCCATATACGTGTTTCACCTACATCGACGTCTTGGCCGATGAATCAGCAACCAACGTCCATCTTGCTATCTTTCGCGAGCATGGAGAGCATGTTGCCAAACGCCGACTTCTAGAAGTTTTGTGCAAGTACGCTGACTCAAACGAGGATATCAGGCCAATTCTTGTGGACGAGAAGCCATTTCAGAAAACATTCACAGTTGAAGCTAGCCCTGGGAATCTATCGCTTCGCATTATCGCGCGCCGGCTTGGTGAAGACACGGGAAGAAATATTCTTATAAACACTTCCAGCCTCATCCGAGACGTATTCCGCCATTACAGCGAGGTGACAAAGAATGTCTAACCATTCCGCCGAGAGGAACCACCTACAAGCTGCGCTTTGGGCTTACCTTAACGGCTTTCCGGTGCGGCGGCCCCTCAAGTCAAACGTTAGATTCTTCTTAATCACTGTTTAATGGGGCGAGCATATGAACGAAAACACAAAACAAAAAATAGGCGCTGGATTCTTAACATTACCAGTCTTGAGAGATTTGCTACTCATTCTGTTTATTGCCATCGTTACGTGGAAGCTAATTAACGCTCACATTCAAGTTGACTTCGCAAAGTTCTCGTTCTCGGAACTCCTTGCAATGATTCTTGCCCTCTTTTCAATCTGGTTGTCAGTCGCCTTCTACTTCAAGGCTGGCGAAACAAGCAATCAGTTCTACGATAACTCTTACAAGTTCACAAAGGAAATGTCTGAGGTACTTGGAAGAATTGAAGCTGGCTTCGGAGAGAGATTGCGTCACCTTGACGAAGGCTATTCGGGTGTTAGGGATAGGCTTGACCGCATGCCGCATTACGGCGCATCGAAAGACATGGAGGTAAAGAAGGAAGAGGCTGAAGTCAAAAAGCACGAAGAGGAACAAAAGAAGCTCTTGGAAAACCTGGCCACTAGAGCGCAACTAGCCGAAGGTGAAAAGAAAGAAATATTTGCTCGCCTCGCTGAAACGAATGAGGAATTAGAACAAGCCAGAATGGAACTTAGGAGACTACAGCACAACGATGGCATTTCACTTGAAGAACGAGAGCTAAGGCGATCGTTGTTTAGATATATTAGTGAGAAAATTCGACAAGCCATGCCACCAAACGTTGATCAAAAGTCATCGCAGGCATCCATTTTACGAGTCTTTCGAAGTATTCGTGATGATATCCATAGAGACGCAATTCGTGATTTGGAGCGTTTTGATTATCTTAATGAGAATGGCGATTTGACACGTGATGCTATTATGCGCATTCGCATGGAAATGAAACGAATCTAACCCATAATTCAAGCGGGACCCGCTAAAGCGCTCCGCTTATGTCAAACGTTATGTTTTATCGGAGCCCTTCGCGCATGTCGATTAATCAAGCCGAGCGAGCCTATCGAGCATGGCCCATTCTTACCCAGCGAGCGATTGAAGGAAAAACCATCACCTATGGGGAACTGGGCACCATTCTTGGCGTCCACCATCGAGCGATACGATATGTACTGAGCTTGATCCAAGATTACTGCCTTGAAGAAAAGCTACCTCCGCTGACTATTCTCATAGTCAACCAAGGTGGTAAACCTGGCACAGGCTTCATTGCTTATGACGTAGACAAGTTGGAGGAAGGGGAGGCTCTTGTTCGTTCTTACAACTGGAACGTCATCCTCAATCCATTCGCCTTCGCTTCTGATGGAACGACATATGAGGAAATCGTTACCGAACTAGCTGGCAACCCCAGTAGCGCTGCCGACATCATGAGTATGGTCAAGACGCGAGGCATCGCACAGTCCCTTTTTAGAGACGCACTGCTCAGGGCGTATCAATATCGCTGTGCTTTCACTGACATATCTTTCCCGTCTGTACTCGAGGCTTGTCACATCGTCCCGTGGGCAACTTGTAAGCCAGAGGAAAGGCTAGACGTTCGAAATGGATTGTTGCTGAACAGCGTGCATCACAAGTTATTTGACGAAGGGCTTGTTACAGTAACGAATGACTACAGAATTTGGTACATCGATCCCGAGTTGAAAGACGGCCCCTACACGGAGTACGACCTTCTGCTGTCGGCAAACCTTCACGGGAAAGTGATGAGGATGCCTGTCTCAAGCATTATGCGCCCTGTCCAAGAGTATCTTGAGAGAAGTCACCAGCTATACGAATGGCAGCAGCATCTACCAAAATAAAACATAACCTTACGGTCCACCGGACGCTGCTCTATAAAGCCGCGCAGCGAGGATAACCTTCACGTTAAAATGCCACTCCGTACAGTTATTGACAGTACTCCAAGTAAGAGCCCGTAGACATCATTGTGAGACAGCTACATTTGACGTCTATACACTCGCGACTCTCTATTCAGTCTGATATCTCATGAAAAAACATTAAAACCCGCAAAATAAAAAACACCTCTGAATTTGAGGTGTTTTTTGAACAATAAATCATACTTATGATGATTTATTCAGTGCAATTAAAACCGACTGCAACACTCCCGGAAACTTCTGCTCAATCTCCGCGAGCCTGAGCGCATTCATGTGCTCTGTGCCTTCAATCAAGGTTTCGACTAATCCGGCTGCGCGCAGGATTTTAAAGTGATGCGACATGCTGGATTTAGGGCGATTCAGGTCCAGTTCGCCGCAGGTGAGTTTGCGGCCAGCATTCGCCAAACGGCCGACAATCTCCAGGCGTGTCGGGTCAGACAGGGCATACATAATGTCTGTGAGCTCCACCTGATCCATATTGGGATGTTTAATTTGCCGCATATGTAAAATTTATCACAACGCTTGATATTATTCCATAGTTCGATTATATTCGAACTATGGAATTTAATAACTGAGATGCAAACAGTCATGAACAAAGAACCATCGTCACAAGGTATTCCCCTCGCCTTATATGCATTAATGGCAGGGGCGTTCGGCATAGGCACCACAGAGTTTGTGATTATGGGCTTGTTGCCAGAAGTGAGCCGCGACTTGCAGGTCAGCATCCCCATGGCTGGCTTGTTGATCAGCGGTTATGCGCTGGGCGTGGCGGTCGGCGCGCCCATCATGTCCATCCTCATGGCCAAATTTTCGCGCAAGCGTTCGTTATTGTGGCTGATGGCCATTTTCACGCTGGGTAATTTGATCTGCGCGGTGGCGCCTGATTACACCACGCTGATGATTGCACGCGTGGTGACTTCGTTTGCGCATGGCACCTTTTTTGGCATAGGCGCAGTGGTCGCCACCAGCCTGGTGCCTAAAGATAAACGCGCGCTAGCAATTGCATTAATGTTTACCGGCCTGACGGTCGCCAATGTGGTTGGCGTGCCTGTGGGGACCTGGTTAGGCCAATTACTGGGCTGGCGATCAACCTTTTGGGCGGTGACCATGATAGGTCCGTTGGCGTTGGCCGCCATCTATTTTCTGGTGCCCAGTGACCATCATGCAGAAAAAGTGGCAGTTAAGTCTGAGATCAATGCCTTATTGCAACCGCAGGTCATTGCCGGGTTACTGCTGACCATTATTGCAGACACCGGCTTGTTCGCCATCCTCACTTATGTCGCACCGATTTTGACCGATGTGGCTCATTTTTCACCCACTGCCATCTCCCCCGTATTTTTATTGTTTGGGGTAGGCATGGTGATTGGCAATATTATTGGCGCCAAACTAGCGGACATCAACCTCGATAAAACACTGATAGGTGCGTTGATGTTTATCATCGCCACCTTGGCCTCGTTCTCGCTGTTTTCGCATAACCAGATTGCCGTCGTCAGCCTGGTGGGCTTACTCGGCATTGCGGGCTTTGCGATGGTGCCGTCATTACAGATAAAAATCCTCGAAAAAGCCAGCGGCGCACCTACCCTCGCCTCCGCCATGAACATTGGTGCCTTCAATGTGGGTAATGCCGCCGGTGCCTGGGTCGGGGGGCTGGTTATTTCCTCAGGATTAGGACTCACCTCGATAGGCTGGATTGCCGCCTGCATTGTATTTGTCGGACTCGTATTGGCGGTGGTCGAACTGCGACTGGTTGCAAGCCGCCCTCATTCAACACCTGCGTAAACACCTAATCATCAAAGGACCATCATGGCTGACTTATTTTCAAGCTATCAATTAAAAGATGTCACTCTCAGAAACCGCATTGCGATTCCACCTATGTGCCAATACATGGCCGAAGACGGCGTGGTGAATGACTGGCATTTGGCGCATTACACCACCCTCGCCCGTGGCGGCAGCGGCTTGGTGATTGTAGAAGCCACTGGCGTCGCGCCAGAAGGCCGTATTACACCGGGCTGCCTGGGCATATGGAATGATGCACAAGCTGAAAAACTGCGTGAAATTGCGGCGGCGATTAAAGCGGCTGGTGCAGTGCCCGGCATCCAGATTGCGCATGCAGGCCGCAAAGCCAGTGCCAACAAACCGTGGGAAGGCGATGACCATATCAAAGAAGGCGATGCGCGTGCCTGGCAACCTATTGCACCTTCGGCCATTGCGTTTGGTGGTGACTTGCCACGCGTGCCAACAGAAATGACGATTGCAGATATTCAACGCGTAAAAAATGATTTTGTTACCGCGGCCAAACGCGCGCTGGATGCTGGTTTCGAGTGGCTGGAAATCCACTTTGCGCACGGCTACCTCGGGCAAAGTTTTACCTCAGCACACTCCAACCACCGCACCGATAGTTACGGCGGCAGTTTTGAGAACCGCTCGCGCTTTACCATTGAAACCCTGGAAGCCATCCGCGAAGTGTGGCCAGAGAACTTGCCACTCACTGCCAGGTTCGGCGTCATTGAATATGATGGCAAAGATGAAGAAACCTTAAGTGAGTCAATTCAACTGGTGAAAGCCTGGAAACAACGTGGCCTGGATATGCTGAGCGTCAGTGTAGGCTTTACCATTCCGCAGACCAATATTCCCTGGGGCCCTGCATTCCTTGGACCAATCGCGCAACAAGTCAGAAATGAAGCCGGCATTCCAGTATCGTCTGCCTGGGGGTTTGGTGCACCAACACTTGCGGATAATGCCATTCGCCAGGAACAACTAGACTTGGCCATGATAGGCCGTGCGCATCTTGAGAATCCGCACTGGCCTTACTTTGCGGCAAAAGCGTTGCATCAGGAAAATCCAGCCTGGGTGCTGCCAGCGCCTTATGCACATTGGCTGTCACGTTACAGAAGCCCTACTCAGGAATAATCAACCGCGTTCCCCGATAAACCTGCCAGCTGGCAGGTTTATTTTTTGTATCTTCTGCCAACACATCATGGCCCATACATTTGTGCAAATCATGGCTCTGTAGCTCCCTCCCCCCGTTCTCTAATATTCATCTTGTCGTTCAGATGTATCACTTCAAACAAATCAAGGAGAGCACACATGAAAGCAGTTGTATTTGGCGGTAGAGGATTAATCGGCAGCAAGGTCGTTGAAACATTAAAAGCACAAGGACATGCAGCCGTTGCCGTTTCACGCGATCAAGGCATAGATGCAGTCTCAGGCCAGGGACTTGAAGCCGTCCTGCAAGGTGCAGACGTGATTATTGACGCCATGGACTCACCCAGTTTTGAAGATCACATTGCCAAAAAATTCTTTGAAACCAGCACCCGTAATATTATTGCCGTGGCCTCTGGAAAAGCCATCAAACATTACATTGCACTATCAGTGGTTGGTACGCACAACCTGCAAATCTCCGGTTATTTCCAGGGCAAACTGCAGCAGGAAAACCTGATCAAAGCTTCTGGCATTCCTTACACCATTGCCCGCGCCACGCAGTTTTTCGAGTTTGCCAAATTTATTGCACAAGCCGCAACTGAAGATAACATCGTGCGTTTGCCTTCAGCAAGAATGCAGCCGATTGCTGCCATTGATGTCGCACAAGCGATTGCCAATATTGCGGCGAGCACACCGTATAACGCCATTGTCGATATTGCCGGCCCGGAACAAATTGCCATGAGTGAATTTGCCCGCAAAACACTGGCAGCCGAGCAGGATGTCCGCAATGTCGTCACTGATGAAAGCGCACTTTATGTGCAAACCTTTCCCGTCGATGACAGCACCTTAACGCCAGGCCTGAACCCGGTAATACTGGGTAGTCTCACCTTTGATCACTGGCTGAGCAACCCAGCCAGAACTTACAAATAAGTAACCAATATTATTGATTGAAAGGACGCACATGATGACACTGACTCAAACATTACTGTTTTCCATTGCCTTATTCACCACGACGACTGCTGCGATTGCGCACGAAGGTAGCCATGACCACCCGGATCTGACCATGATCATGAATAAAGACCTGGCTAATATTCCTGGCAAAGAAGTGATCATGCTCACCGTGAATTACAAACCTGGTGAGGTTGAAACGCCGCACAAACATGAAGCACATGCCTTTGTATATGTACTGGAAGGTGAAATCGTCATGGCGGTCAAAGGCGGCAAAGAGCTCATCTTAAGTCCAGGACAGAGTTTTTATGAAGGTCCTGAAGATATCCATACTGTTGGCCGCAATGCCAGCAAAACCAAGCCGGCAAAATTCCTGGTATTGCTATTGAAAGATAAGAACAAGGCACCTGTACTACCTCTTGAATAATGCCGCCTGTATGCCAGGTACGACCTTGGTACCCGGCATGAATACTCACAATACCTCGATAAATAAGGACTAAGGATAGACAACATGAGAGTCATGCATGTAGATGCTAGCCCCAAACGCGTGGGCTCAACCTCAAAACTGTTGTCTGCCTACTTTATTGCGCAGTTGCAAAAAGGCATGACTGATCTGGAGGTCGATTACATCGACACCTCCATTCAAACACCACCCCATCTTACTCATGACTTTATCGAGGCGATGTATACACCGGCTACGCTTAGAAGTCGCGCCATGCAGGCGACCTTATCCTACTCGGATAACCTTTGTGCGCGCTTACTGATGTCCGACATGCTGGTATTTGCCATGCCCATGTATAACTTTTCCATGCCATCCAGCTTCAAGGCATTGATAGACAACCTGGTCAGGCCCGACCTGACTTTCTGTATTAATAAAGATGGGAGTACCAGTGGCAAGCTGACACACCAACGAATGCTATTCATTACGACACGCGGGGCAGATTTTAGAGTTGGCATCAGTCCATGGTCAAACATGGATGCACTGACACCAGCCTTAAAATCCTCTTTTTCATTTATGGGGGGAGATGCACCGATCTTTGTCGATGTGCAACCCCTGGACAATCACAACCCAATTGAGCGTCATGAAGTATTAGCGCAAGCCTATCTGAAACTGGATGCAATTGCATTGCAGTGGATAGCAAATTCTCGGTATGTGCTACCTGCCTGAACCTGTAAGCAAACTGTTTTTGAGTTTCAATGCTGTCTCCTCTGCCACCTTCTTGCTCGTAACATTAGTAAAACCAATGAGCAGGCCATTGTAGTCAGCACGCTCGGTCCATGGCGAAATCGGGTGGATACCGTAACCTAGTTTATTAAAGTTCGTGCACGCCTCGGTATCCGTATATTTCTTTTCCAGCGACACCACAAAGTGCATGCCGTTTTTATGCGAGCTGATTTGAATATGATCTTCCAGCACGTTCAACAACGCCTGACTGGCCACTTCACGCCGATGAGCATACAGTTCGCGCATTTTCTTTAGGTGCCGGGAAAAATACCCTTCTGTGATAAAGTCAGTCACGACCATTTGCGACGTCAGTGAAAAACCGCGATGATAAATAAACGCCTTTTCCCGGCAGGTATCGACCAGGCTTTGTGGCACAACGACATAACCAATCTTCAAGGCGGGAAAAAGGGTTTTGCTAAAACTGCCAGCGTAAATCACCCTATCATACTGATCGAGGCTTTTCAGTGAAGGCAACGGATAGCCGGAATACCGGAACTCACCATCATAGTCATCTTCAATAATCCAGGCATTGTGACTACTCGCCCATTCCAGCAACTCCATCCTGCGTGTGGCTGATAATGGCAGCCCTAACGGACTATGATGCGAAGGCGTTACGATCGCCAGTTTGGCATTCGGGCATTTCTCTATCCCGGCGGAAACAATCATCCCTTCATCATCAATCGGCACCCGGATAATATTGGCACCAACATCCTTCAGGAGCATGGAAGCCAAGATATAACCCGGATCTTCCATCCAGACATCATGATCGTGCAGTTTAAGCACCTTACTCATGAAGTCCAGTGCGCCCTGGTAGCCATTGGTGATAAATATCTGACCCGGCTCTGCCACCACGCCTCGCGCCACCCGCAAGTAAGCTGCAATCGATTGTCGTAATGGCTCATAGCCCTGCGGGTCTTTCAAGCGCATCTCCGCAACTGACAGGCCGCGTGTGCGACTGCCACTCAACCGTGCCCAAATTTTCTTGGGAAAAGCATCAAATGCCGGGCATCCAGGCAAATACACCGGTGAAACGGCTTTGGTTATTTCGACATCTGCTGGCAATAATGAGGGCAGTGGTGTTGGTAAAATAGTCCTCAGCTTTTTTGGCGGACTGGTTTTTAGCAGATTGGAAACATAAGTGCCGGATTGGCCTCGAGAGACAAAAATGCCCTCTCCCAGTAACATTTCATAAGCACTTTCAACCGTGCCCCTTGCTACATTCAACTCGCTGGCCAGAGTACGCGTCGAAGGGACGCGGTCACCATCCTTGAGCAAGCAGCTTTCAATCGCCTGTTTAAAGCGAGCATAAATCTGCAGATGTATCGGTTGCGTTTCCGATGCATCAAGCGTGATTGTTTTTTTGGGCGGCGCATCCATCAATCAGCCATATCCGCTATAAACATTCATTCATTGGCATATCCTAAGCATACACTTGCGCGTGGATACTTTTGACTTTTGGCGATTTCTCCGTGACAAAAAACATCGGTAAAAACCATTATCCATCATAACCCATTAATTTTAAGCGGTTCAGCTCACTGCTATTTTCAGCACTGTGGCACTCCAGCACAGCCAGATCACCCTCTTTAAAATTAAGCTTGTCCATCGAGTTAATGTTTTTGGCAAATTGGGCATTCAACTCGCCGCACCTCTTATTGCGGCTATTGACATACTGCAGATACTCTTTTTTCCTGAGTTCGGCCGCGGATGAACCATCATTCATCAGTTTGGTATACACGTTTCTCAAACGGAGTTCGGAAATGCTCCACAAACTGAAAGCAACCGTCTCATTGTTAATACTGGGTTCTGCGGCAGAAGTTTCTACCGTGACAATCTCACGCCTGGGTTCAAGTATGGTCTCTGTCGTTTGCACGGGAGGCGGCGGACTCTCAACCTCCAAGGAAGCTGCCTTTGCCGGCGCTGTTGACTCTCCCTGTTGCGAAGGCGTGATCAAGGCAGGCGCAGCGTTAATATCCAACTCCTCCTCAATGGAAGGTAGTTCTACCTGCTGTTCGGATGTTGTTAAGCTGTCTACCACCGCCGCAGGCTCAACGATTGGCGGCAATACCACATCTTTCCAGTTGACGACCATCCATACTAAAACAGCCAACCCTATCGTATAGAACAGGAAGGTCACATATAAACTCCATTTCTCATGACCTATGTGACTACTACCGCAGTTGGGACAGTGAGCCGTTTCAACGTCATCTGAGGGATACCAGACCTGCCCGCACGATGCACAAACCTGCTGGGGTGAAAGAAAAATACTCATCCTATTCGCTTTATTAGTTAGTGGATTGATGAATGACATACAGTTTTAATGTGCGTTCATTTTGATTAAAGCGTTTGTTTTTTCACTGGTTCACTTTCACACCCGTCTGATTTATTTGACTCAGCCGACAGATTCAATTCCCCGGCAGCATACATTTGCCATTTACCTGTCTCCAACCTCTCACTCAGCTAACTTTCTTGAAATACACAAAACCCAGTCATGATTTTGAATCTATGCCAATTTATTGAACATGTCTGATGGGGGGAAGAAAGGTGTCAACGTTAACGCCCCTGCTAATGAAAATCATTATCACATTTTCATGACATTCACAATTACATTTACGCCAAACATAGTAAATGTTGGTTAAATACCACGTATTTTAGTGGGGTATCTATTGCTTTTAATTTTGCAAGTTCGATACTGTAATCATTGTATTTCCGTGAATAGTTATCCAGGTAATTATTTTCACGATAGCCCAAATGGGTACTTGGCGACTAAAAAACAATACGTAAAATACAATCATGAAATACGCAATAGATCTTGTATTTCATGTGACAAAAAATATCTTTTCGGGAGATGATGATGAGCGCAATCGTTAAATTTATGAAGGATGAAGATGGCGTCGTCGCCATCGAGTATGTCATTATTGCTGCGGCACTGGTCGGTGTACTGGCTGCCGTATTTTCTGGGATGGGTACCACTCTGACCACCAAGCTGCAGGCCATTGTGAACAGTATCACCACCTAGACTCAGCAAGCGTATCGGGTTCAGCCTATGATATCCATTAAAACCTCTTACCCCACTGGTGAGAGGTTTTTTTGTTTCTGAACATGACAAGTTACGCAGTGCTTGAATTATGGTTATTGGCCGGTGTATTGATTTACGCCTGTTACACCGACCTGCGATTTCGCAAAGTGTATAACACACTGATTGTATTTGGCCTGATAAGCGGTTTGGGACTATGGCTATTAAATGCCAGCGCATCAGGCGCGATGCAATGGTTACAAGGTGTGGGGTTAGCGTTCATGTGCTTTATGCCACTTTATTTGCTGAAAGGCATGGCAGCAGGCGATGTCAAGCTTGCCATGGTAATCGGTGGCATTGTAGGTTCGGCGGCATGGATGCCAGTTGCGGTGTGTATCTATCTAGTTGGTGGAGTGTTGGCGATGGGAGTGGTGTTAATGCAAAAACGGGGCATGCAACTCATCAGAAATGTGAATGCACTGCTGTTTTTCAGGTTACACCATACGCCTATCCAGCTAGATATGGAGGATGAGACAGATGGCATCAACAGTGTAGGCAGAATGCCGTACGCACTGGCGATTGCGATAGGTACGTTGATGGGGGTGTACACACAGTATATGTAGTCTGGCATTCACGACCATTTCATTTGCAAGTTTTTTTCGAAAAAGAGAACAAAAATGAATATGCGTGCAATGACAATGTTGTTGTTTGCCTTGTTAGCAGCGATTGGAGCGGTCGTAGCGGCGTCCAAATGGTTGCAAACACGTTCGATGCAAACTGAAAAAGTAGTGGTGATGGTCAGCCCACTCAATATGGGTGAAAAAATCAATGTGGGGATGCTGAAACGCATCGATTGGCCCAAAACCAGTTTACCCGATGGCTTCTTTGGCGAGGTCGAGAAGCTAGATGGACGGGTAGTCAAATATAGCCTGCAAAATGGCGAGCCTGTGCTGGAGTCAAAACTGGCACCGGTGGGCTCTAAAGGCGGCTTATCTGCCGTGATCGCCGAAGGCAAACGCGCAATCACGGTCAAAGTCAACGAAGTGGTCGGCGTGGCTGGTTTTGCGCTGCCAGGCAATTACGTTGACATAATCGTCAATACCAATCAGGCCGAACGCAACGGCGATGAAGACAATATTTCCAAGATTGTACTCAAGCACATCCTCGTGCTAGCTGTTGGTGATGACGTCAATGCCAATGCCGACAAACCCAAAGTCGTCAATGCCGTCACCCTCGAAGTCACCCCAGAACAGGCAGAAATGATAGACCTGGCACGCAGTGTCGGCAATCTCTCCCTGGTATTACGCAATCAGGCCGACCCCGGCGATGTTGCTACCCAGGGTATCACTAAAGAAGCCTTGTTATCTTTGGTCCCGAAAAATACAGGGCCAGTGATGCCCGTGATCAACAAACCCAAGGCGAAAAAAATGATTGTTGCGGCAGCGGCGCCAATAGTGGTGACTAAGAAATGTACCAAGGTATTAACAGGGACGACTGAGTCACTTGAGTGTTTTTGACTCAAAAAGTAAGTGAACAATAACTCAAACAATATTGAAAACTTTAGGTTTTCAGAGGGGGTCGATCATGGATTTCTTCTCATTGAAGAGAACGCATATCGCATTTGATCACAAGTCAAAATATGCGTTGAAGTTGTCTCTACTGGCCGCGGCGCTCATCACTGCCACGTTGCCTTCCTTGTTGATTTCGGCCGAGAAAACCAAAGCGGCTGTCATTGAAACCAACGATTATATTGGCAATGGCGATGCCAACTGTGACGGCGAAATTGCCCACCCCACTACCATGCACCTGCCGCTGGGCAAGTCTACCCTAATGAGCCTGCCGGAGCCGCTGGCAACACGCAGTGTGGGCGACCCTGGCATCTTGCAAACTAAGCTGGTCTCATTAAAAACCCTGTATCTGCTTGGGGTGAATATAGGCACGACCAATATGATCATCAAAGGCAAGAGTGGCAAATGCACCTTTGTGGATGTGGTCGTCAATATGGATGCAGAGGGATTGCTGCAAACACTATCAGAATTACTGCCGGAAGAAAAAAACATCAAGGTCACTGCCGCCGCAGATTCGCTCATCGTCTGGGGCTCGGTGGAGGATGCACTGACAGCCAACCGGGTGATTGATATTGCACAGACCTTTGTCAGAAGAAGAACCATGCCGGTATTCGCCAGTGGCGACAACACCCAGATGCAAATGCAGATGCAGATGCAACAACAGCAACAATCACAGCAGCAGTTGAATAATCCGCTACTACAAGAGTTTGTGAATCCACGCATTGTAAACATGCTCACCGTCTCAGCCCAGCAACAGGTGATGCTGGAGGTGAAAGTAGCCGAAGTGTCGAAAACGCTGCTGGATAAACTAGGCGCCAGTATTGCCCTCAGTAAAACCTCAGGCAGTTGGACTTACACCTTGTTAGGTAACTTCCTGTCGACATCGGGCAGTGCCACCGGCGGCTCCATTGGTGGCTTCAAGTCAGCCAATAAAAACTTCACTCTCGATGCTGAAAAACGCGATGGCTTAATCAAGGTGCTGGCTGAGCCAACCATCATGGCCATTAGCGGCCAGGAAGGCAGTTTTCTGGCCGGTGGGCGTATTTTCATCCCTGTGGCGCAAAATGCCGGCGCGGGCAACACCATCACGCTGGAAGAAAAAGAGTTTGGTGTAGGCGTGAAATTCACTCCTACCGTACTGGCGGGTGGACGCATCAATCTACGCGTGGCACCAGAGGTCTCAGAGCTCAATCGTGAAGGCATAGGCGTGACTGCTACCGGGTTTAGTGGCACCGCCATTTTACCGGCCTTCACCACCAGAAAAGCCTCGACCACCGTACAACTTTTTGACGGACAAAGCTTCGCCATTGGTGGCTTAATCAAAAACAATACCACAGCCAATATCAAGGCTTTCCCGATTCTGGGAGAGATTCCGATCATCGGTGCATTATTCAGAAGCTCTGACTTTCAGAACGATAAAACCGAACTGGTATTTGTGGTCACACCGCACCTGGTGAAACCAGTGAACCCGGCAGACATTGACCTGCCTACCGGCCGCCATACAGACCCCAGCCGCAAAGAGTTTTTCCTGGGCGGCAAACTGGAAGGTAAACCGGACGGAGATACGCCAGCCAAGACCAACGCTGACGAAAAACAACCCGCAAAAAAAACTGATGAACCAAGCGCAGACAATGCGACTGGATACGATCTTAAATAGGATGCCAAAATGAAACCGCTAAATCTATATGTGTTGTTGGGAGTGGCCGTCGGTGTGTCAGCATGTCAAAGCACCATGCCACGATATGAACGCGAGTTTGGTGAAAGCGTCCGCAATACCCTGCAGGCGCAGATCATACACCCGACTGCCGCCAATAATCCTGACCCGGTGAATGGGCTGGATGGCCGTGCCGCGCGTGACTCGATTAATAGTTACCAGAAGTCGTTCTCCAAACCAGTGCCTCAACCCAGTGTATTTAATTTTGGGGTGGGTGGCACCAGTTCGAATAACGGCACAGGCAACCAGTAGACAGGGAGCGTATCCGCATCAGTTTCTGCCTATGGAGATTGATATGTTAATGACCAGACATTGCAAACAAAGTCAGCAGTCAGGTTCGATTGCACTGATAGTATTGCTGTTTTTGCCATTATTGCTGGTGATGGGCGGCCTGGGCGCGGACTTAGGCAAGCTGTATGTGACTAAATCCGAACTGCAAAATGCAGCAGACGCCTGCGCGCTGGCTGGCGCGGCACAATTTGATGGCCTGACTAATGAACAAACCAGGGCCTCCGGTGCCGGGCTGACTGTGGCGCAAAATAACCGTGCCTACTTCCAGAAAAATGTAATTGCCTCTGGCGAAGTGACGATTACCTTTCCCACATCATCCAATGGCGTCAATGGTAAATACGTACGTTGCAGCATTAGCCGTAGCGGCATCACCAATTGGATCACCCCCGTATTGAACCGCATTGGTGGTAGCGTCAATGCCGCCGAATCTGTCACTGCGGTAGCCACCGCCACCACCCTGCCGTCACAAACGGCCTGTGCCATTCCGATCGGCATTTGCCAGCCAGATGTGGCAGGCAAAAACCCGGGCGACTGGCTGGCCGGTGTCGCTTCGCCCAATAACGGCAATAAAGACACTACGCTCTCCGGCCATTTCCGCTGGGTAGATTTCACCAGTGGCGGTGGCGGTGCCAATGAGCTGGCAGATACCCTAAGTGGCCAACAGTCTACCGACTGTTCGGTCAAGGCATCCGCAGATCAATATATCGGCACGCCAGGGTACAAAGCCTCTTTGCGGGACGACTTTAATACCCGCTTTGGTATCAAGAAAAAAAATACGGCCTCTTCCGGGTATTTTCCAGACGTGAGCGGCAAAGGCTACTACAACCCAGCACAGACCAATCGCTATGTGGCCGACTTTGTGCCCAACGCTGTGCCTAACAATACCGCTTATAGCGATATTTCGGGCATCACTATCAGCAATGCATACGGTTATATGACTAGCACAGACCTCAAAGCATATGGCACTAACCGGCGGGTAGCCATTGCACCGGTGGTGGATTGCACAACAATGAAGCTCAAATCATTTGTTTGCGTGTTTTTGCTGCATCCGATGCCGACCACCAGCAGCGTCAACTTTAATATGTATATTGAATATCTAGGCAATGCATCTACCTCCGTCACGCCTTGCAGCAAGGCAGGCGGCTTGGTGGGTGGCGGCTCAGTGCTGGGGCCCAAGGTGGCGGCCTTGGTCGAGTGATGGCGGAATGGTGAAATCATCATGAACAAACGCACAACACATTCCGGGATCGCCGCCATCGAGTTGGCGGTGGTGCTGCCTTTTCTGATCATTGTCATGCTGGCAGGCGTCGACCTGGCCAAGACCATGTTTCAGTATAACGAGCTGGTCAAAAATGTACGCAATGCCAGCAAGTACCTGGCAGGACATACGCGGCCGATGAATTGTGCCTCCACCACAGATCCAGAGGTCCTGGCTTACAAAACAGCAGTGACTGAAAGCAAAAACCTGGCTGTTTGTGGCTCGCTCAGCAGCTGTTCAAAAGCTTCTGTCTCTGGTCTATCCACCAGCAAGGTACAGATTCAGTATGTGATGGTCGGCAGCGTGACCATGGTCAAAGTCGGCATCAATAGCATGAGCCTATCTTATATCACCAAGCTGTTTTCAGGCTCACTGGCGCTGGGCAATATATCCAGCACGTTTTATCAACCACAACTGGATACAATCAGCACGAGCTGTAATCAACTGACATGAAAACACGCAAATCACAACAAGGGGTCTATGCCATCGAGTTTGTACTGGTCTCGGGATTTCTGTTTCTGCTGCTGTTTTCTATTGTCGAGCTAGGCAAAGTGTTGCACTACTACGATGCAGCCTCACAGGCTACGCGTGCGGCCGCCCGCTTAGGCACGGTCTGCACGCAGAATAGCAATGCGATTGAAGCACAAGTCACCAGCCGCCTGCCCTTTGTCACGAGCAGCAATGTGGTGGTGACTTATTTGCCGGGCGGATGCACGGTGGCGGATTGCCAAACCATCACGGTGGCATTGAGCCAGGCCGTTTATACCTCGGCAGTGTTTGGTTTTAACGTGACCATGCCCAGTTTTACCACCACGCTCCCCAGAGAAAGCCTGGATAGTCAATATAACGCTAAGTGTAGTTAGGTGTGGATATGAAAATACTAATAATAAGTGAAAACAACCAAGTCATTCAAAGCCTGTCAGGCTTCCAGACGCTCTACCAGCGGGGCTTTGAATGTGTTGCCTACCAAACCAACCTGGTGAGCGCCAACCAGAAAATTGCCGCCGAACGGCCAGATGTGCTGATGATTGATGTCAGCCGCTCGGATGTTGCCGAGTTTGACCTGATTGAGCGCTACAAAACACAATATAGCCAGATGACGTTCATGCTGTTATCTGAGGAGGTCACTTCTGAAATGCTGCTCAAAGGGATTCGGGCCGGTTTTTCTGAAGTGCTGGCGCTGCCATTGTCAGAGCAAAGCCTGATTGCGGCACTGGAACGTTACATGGCCAGGTCACGCGCAACGCGTGGCGTCTCGACTAAGGTCATCAGCGTGATCTCCTGCAAAGGCGGTGCCGGGGCCACCTTTGTCGCCACCAACCTGGCTTATGTCATGGCCGAATATACCCAAAAACGGATATTGCTGATTGATGCCAATCCCTATTTTGGCGATGCCTGCATGTATTTATCAGATGAAAAAGCCGGGGCTTCACTGGCCGAGCTTTGCCAGCAGATTCACCGCCTGGATTATGCGTTTCTGGATTCCTCGCTGATTGAAATCACGCCACGCCTGAAAGTGCTGGCAGCCTCGGATAATCCTGCGCATGCCTCAGACGTCAAACCTGAACACCTGGAAAAAATCATTGAGGTAGCGGGTAATTATTACGACCTGATCATCCTGGATTTGGGCCGCCATATTGATGCATTGACGGTCAAGGCGATGGACCTCAGCCATCAGATACTGCCCGTGGTGCAGTTAGTGCTGCCCTATATCCGCGATGCCAATTACCTGTACCGGATTTTCAGTTCGCTGGGCTACGCCAAGGAAAAAATCTATTTCCTGGTCAATCGCTACGACAAGAATGACAAGTTAAAAATTTCAGACTTTGAGCAAGCACTGGGCTTGAAAGTCAGCGACACACTACCCAACGAGTATGCCCTGGTGAACCATGCCATCAATCAGGGCGAGGCCGTTTACAAACTGAATCCGAAATCAGACATGGCAAAAAAACTTAAACAACTGGCTGAAAAATTCACTGGTGAAAAAGTGGCCTCTGCCGGATTTTTCTCTAACCTTTTTAAATAGCCGGAGGCTGCATCATGTCTCTTCGTGAAAAATTGCAATCCGCCAATAGCAGCTTTAATGCACACCATCATCATATGGCCGAAAATGGCCAGGATGGTAGCGGCTACTCCGCGCTGAAAAGGCAGGTACATACCCAGATTCTCGATCGCATTAATCTCGAGAAACTGGCGACCTTGTCGGATGAGCAAATTAAAAAACAGATCAATGAGCTGGTCAGTGTCATTGTTGACGAACAAAGCATTGCCCTGAACACGGCTGAAAGAGGTTCACTGGCCAGGGATATTCAATATGAAATGTTTGGCCTGGGACCGCTGGAACCGCTGCTGAGTGACCCGGCGATTTCGGACATTCTGGTCAATGGCTACAACCAGGTCTATATAGAACGCAAGGGGATTCTGGAATTAACGCAGGTGGAATTCCAGGATAACCAGCACTTGCTCAATATCATTGAACGCATTGTCAGCCAGGTCGGCAGGCGGGTCGACGAATCCAGCCCGATGGTGGATGCCCGCCTTGCCGACGGTTCGCGTGTAAACGCGATCATCCCGCCGCTGGCGCTGGATGGCCCGGTGATGTCGATTCGCCGTTTCTCGGTGAGTCCGTTGCTCACTGACGACCTGATCAAACTCAAAACCATGACACCGCAAATGGCGAACTTAATCAGCGCTTTCTCCAAATCCAAAATGAATGCGGTGATTTCTGGCGGCACCGGTAGCGGCAAAACCACCATGCTCAACCTGGTGTCTGGTTTTATCCCCAAAGACGAACGCATCGTCACCATTGAGGATGCTGCCGAATTAAGAATGCAACAACCGCACGTGGTGCGGCTGGAAACCCGGCCACCCAATATTGAGAACAAAGGCGAAGTGACGCAAACCGCGCTGGTGCGCAATGCCTTGCGCATGCGTCCAGACCGGATCATTTTGGGCGAAGTGCGTGGCGCCGAAGCACTGGATATGTTGCAGGCAATGAACACCGGCCATGAAGGCTCGTTTGCCACCATCCATGCCAACAGCCCGCGCGATGCCCTGGCCAGGATGGAAAACATGGTAGGCATGGCAGGTGCCAATTTAACCCTGCTAGCCACCCGGCAACAAGTCGCCGCCGCCATCAATGTGATTATCCAGGTCTCCCGCCTGGTGGACGGCACACGCAAGATCATCAGTATCCAGGAAATCACCGGCATGGAAGGGGAAACGATTGCCATGCAGGAGATTTATGGTTTCAAGCAAACCGGTGTCGATGAACAGGGTAAAGTCAGGGGCTACTTTTATGCAACTGGCGTCATCCCGACGTTTATGCAACGGCTTAAATCCTATGGGGCTGCACTGCTGGAGTCCGATTTTGACCCGACAGTCAGGTACGAGGTGTAGCTTATGAAGATCAATACACAACTCATGTTATTTGCGGTACTCGGCTTCTTTGCCTGTTTTCTGTTTTTTGAAGCGATCCTGCTGGTATGGAAAGAAAAGCATAGCGCAGAGGCCAGAAAACTTGCCAGCCGCCTCAAGGGCGTTGCCAGCGACAATGTTTACCGCAATGAAATCAGCATCTTGCGCAGCCGCATTCAAGATAGCCAAAGCCAGTTAATCAAAATCATAGGCTGGTTCTTTGATATCAGGGAGCTGGATATTCTGTTACTGCAATCTGGCAAGTTATGGTCTGTCGAGCAGTTTACCCGCTATATTTTCCTGTTTTTTGTCTCAGGGTTTGTCATCGGCCTGGTGTCTGGTTTTGACTGGATATGGTGCATGCTATTTGGTGCCTGTGCCAGCTTGCTACCGTTAATGCACATCTATCTCGAGCGCAGCAAACGCCTGAAACTGGTAGAGCAACAGCTACCGGATGCCATCGACTCCATGGCGCGCTCGCTGAAAGCGGGCCACTCGTTCCAGAGCGCTTTCAAGATTGTCAGCGATGAATTCGCCGAACCACTGGCCGGGGAATTCCGCATCTCTCTTGAGGAGACCAACCTTGGCGTACCGCTGGGCGAGGCTATGTTAAATCTTAGTCGACGCGTGCCGATTACCGACTTGAAGTTTTTTGTGATTGCTATCCTGATTCAGCGCGAATCAGGCGGCAACCTTGCCCATGTGCTGACGTCCATGAGCAAGATTATCCGTGACCGTTTTCAGTTAATGCGCGACATCAGCACACTGAGTGCCGAAGGCAGGACCTCGGCCTGGGTCATGTGGCTGATGCCGGTGATGATTGTGCCATTAATGAGTGCCATTACGCCTTATTACGCCAAGCTGCTATTCGGCACAGAAGTGGGGCTGACATTATTGAAAATCGGTTTTGTCTTGATGATATTTGCAGGTTTATGTATGCGCAAGATTATTCAAATCAAAGTGTGATTGGCGGTCTATCATGAACGAAATCATTGTTTACATCTGTGTCTTCGTTGCCGTCTTTGCCCTGGCAATGTTTATGTTTTCGTTGTTCTCGCATGACAAATATGCGCGAAGGCTAAAATCTCTGCAAACCACGCAACACGGCACGCAACTTAAATCAGATGCGGATGACGAATTCGCCTTTAAAGTCGTCAAGCTGGTCGAGCCGTTTGCCAAACTCACCTTACCCAAAGATGGTTGGGAAACCTCCCCCCTTAAAGTGCAGTTTCTGCAAGCTGGCTGGCGCGGCGAATATGCACCCAGTTTATTCTTCGGCATTAAGACGCTGCTGACCTTTGCCATTCCGCTCTTGTTTTACCTGCTGTTAAAAGAGCAGTTTTCACGTGACAACTCGCTCAGCCTGGCCGTCATTTTGTTCTCAGGGGCCGCCATGGGTCTGGTGCTACCAAAAATATATCTGGATTTTGTCATCAGCCAGCGCAAGGAAGAGATTCTTGGCGCGTTTCCAGATGCGCTGGATTTGCTGGTGATCTGCATGGATGCTGGCCTCAGTTTTGACCAGGCACTCACACGCGTGTCACATGAAATCAAAATCAAGTCAAAAATCCTGCACGATGAAATGGAACTGATTCTGATTGAAGTGCGCTCAGGAAAAAGCCGTGAGCGTGCACTCAGGCATTTTGTCCTGCGTGTCGGCATTGAGGATATCAATAGTTTTGCCTCCATGATTATTCAGGCCGAGCGCTATGGCACCAGTGTCAGTGAGTCACTCAAGGTCAGCTCCGAAGAGTTGCGTTTGAAAAGAAAGCAACGCGCAGAAGAGAGAGCGGCAAAGATTCCAGTCAAGTTACTGTTCCCTGTAGCTTTCTTCATGCTGCCAACCTTGCTTTTTATTCTGGCGGGTCCCGCAATCATGGAAATATTCAGCGCGATCCATCTTGGCCCCTAGCATGTAAGGAGGAAGCTGCGATGCATTTAACCTATATAGTGATCTTTTCTTCACTGCTGGCACTGGGATGCAGCCACCAGATCCGTGACGAAAAACAGGCCTCGTTCCAAATCAAGCCTACCAGCAATATCGAACTAGTCTCAGCCAGCTCAGCCGCTGATTACGACCAGATAGGCCTGAATTACGAACGACTCAACAACATCGACATGGCGGTGGTCGCCTATCAAAAAGCCTTGCACCTGGAGCCGCAACACATTGCCAGCCTGCAACATTTAAGCGCGCTACTCATGCGCCACAATCGCACCGATGAAGCCATTGCGGCGCTGGAACAACTGGTCAGCGTTGAGCCCAGCGCCAAAAATTATAACAACCTTGGCTTTGCCTACATGCAGAAACAGGATTATGCCCATGCAGAAAAGGCCCTGCATGACGCAATCGCCGCGGATGGTCAGTACCTCAAAGCCAAAAACAACCTGGCGTTACTTGAAATGTCAGTAGCCGCCGGTAAAAGTGAGCCACTGGTAATGGCACAAGCGCCTGCCGCATCCCACACATCGCCAGCGACCTTGCAACAGAAAGGTAAATACATCTATGGCCTGGAATATCAAACCAGCTCGCCTGATGCACCAGCGCATGAAGCAGTCGTCGTCGACGCGCAACCCGCCAAAAAACCAGGCACTGGTGCGCTAAGTGCCATATTGAAATTCCTGTCACTGGCGCTGCTGCTTTGACAGGTTGCGGCCGAGTAAGTGAATGTACATGGTTTTGCAGCAGGTTGAGATTGGTATCACAAATATCACTCGCAGCCCCCAAGACGCTGCAAACAAAAAGCCTGCCATCAAAAGTGGCAGGCCTTTTTGTTTACTTGGGCGATCTCTGTAAGATTAATCACCAGACACAGACGGAATTTTATGAATACTTAAATCAGCACCATCAAACTCAGACTCAGCGTCAAGCCGAATACCGACCAGCTTTTTCAACAAGCCATACACGACGGTTCCGCCTATCACGGCAATCACTACACCGGTCAATGTGCCTATCAATTGGCTGACAAAGCTCACGCCGCCCATACCGCCCAGTGCGCTGCAGCCAAAAATACCCGCTGCAATGCCGCCCCAGGCGCCGCACAAGCCGTGCAATGGCCAGACACCTAATACGTCATCGATTTTGAGGCGGCTTTGGGTCACCGTGAATGCCCACACAAACAAGCTGCCTGCCACGGCACCAGTGACTAGTGCGCCTAGCGGGTGCATCACGTCTGAGCCCGCGCACACCGCAACCAGGCCAGCCAAAGGGCCGTTGTGGACAAAACCCGGGTCATTCTTGCCTAGCACCAAGGCAGCCAGCGTACCTCCGACCAATGCCATCAGGGAGTTAACGGCGACCAGGCCGGAGATATTTTGAATCGATTGTGCAGACATGACGTTAAAGCCAAACCAGCCGACAGTGAGTATCCAGGCGCCTAAAGCGAGGAAAGGAATATTTGACGGAGGATAGGCATGCAGGCGGCCATCCTTGGTATAGCGGCCATTACGTGCACCCAGCAACACCACTGCCGCCAGTGCAATCCAACCGCCCATGGCGTGTACAACGACAGATCCGGCAAAGTCATGAAAACCAGCGCCAAAGCTGGCTTTCAGCCAGTCCTGAAAACCGAAATGGTTATTCCAGGCGATGCCTTCAAAAAAAGGATACACAAAGCCAACGATCAGGAAGGTGGCAGCCATTTGCGGGTTAAACTTGGCACGCTCGGCAATGCCTCCGGAGACAATCGCCGGAATGGCGGCGGCAAAGGTTAACAGGAAAAAGAATTTCACCAGGTCGTAGCCACTTTTCGCTGCCAGCACATCCGCGCCGCTAAAAAAGTTGATGCCATAGGCAATGCTGTAACCAATGAAAAAATAGGCAATGGTAGACACACAAAAATCCACCATGATTTTGACCAGGGCATTGACCTGATTTTTTTGACGCACGGTGCCGACTTCTAAAAAGGCAAACCCGGCATGCATTGCCAGCACCATGATGGCTCCCAGCAATACAAACAAGACGTCATTCGCTGACACTAATGCTTCCATTTCGCTCTCCAACTATCGTTTTATATACATGGGCGTTTTGCCTTGCAGGCACGCCTTATTTTTTATGCGCATGGAGAAAGCAAATATCAGACCATTTATATGTGGTTGATTTTAAAGGAAGTACATTTTAGGCTATCGCCAAAATGCACCAAAAACGAACACACAAAAGTGCATTGCACATTTTAAGTGCATTTTTACATAATTTCAGGTGGTTGCAGTTGTTTGAGCATTTCCACTGCATCAGGATGCGCTGCCCAAAAATAGTAAAACTCACGCACGGCGTTTAAAAACAGGTGGCGGGTATTTTTGAGGTTAAATAAAGGTAAGGTCGCATCGGCGGTGATGCGGAAAGCATTTTTCTCTGTCATCGGTGCTTCACGCAAACGCAGTAACATCAGTTTTGCCATGCGTGTACGCAGCTCAATGTCCATCTCCTGCTTGTGCTCCATGGACTTAAGCGCTTTGACATAACCGTTGAGCGCCCATAGCTCCGAGGTTTCAAACTTCTCAGACTGCAAGGCTGGCCAGACGGACTGCAAGTCGATGACGGCTGGTTGCCAACTAATGGGGTGCAACTCAAAACCAACCGTGTCTGCATACTGCATGACGGCTTTGACATCGCCACGCCAAAACGGGTAGAACTCACGGATAATGGTGAGCAACTCAGGCCAGCGTTGTGCCGGTTTATCGGCCAGGCAATCGTCAACCGCCTGGCGGTAAGCGGTGCTGGTACACTCCAGGTCTGCCAGTAGGGGGCTTAACTCTGCCAGCAAGGCATCGCGCTGCGCCATAATGGCGTCATCCGCCCCCTTACCATGCAATAAATTATAATAAGCTTGAATAGCGTCTGCTTCGCGACTTGAACTCATGACAGGCTGCACTGATATTAGGAATATGAACTTGAAACATCATACACTGAAACATATGATCGCTTTACGGGAGAACAACAATGGCTGAATGGGCTTTATTAGCCATTTTAATTGCTGGCGCATGGTTTTGGATGGACTCTGTCGCCAAACGCGAAGCGGCCTTAAAGATAGGCCGTCAACTGGCAGAGCGTTGCCATTTGCAGTTTTTAGATGAAACCGTCGCCTGCTCGCGCGTCGGCTTTGCCCGCGACGGCAATGGCCGCATGCAACTGCAGCGCACTTATACTTTTGATGTCTCCAGCCAGGGCGTTGAGCGCATGGCCTGTCATTTGCAACTACGCGGCGCGCAACTGGTGGCTTGGCATATTCCGCCCTACGCAGCACAATAACACTCCCTCAACATATGGTCGTCGGCCGCTTTGCTCCCTCGCCCACCGGGCCCTTGCATTTTGGCTCACTGGTCGCTGCGGTCGCCAGTTATTGCGATGCCAAAAATCGTGGCGGACAATGGCTATTGCGCATTGAAGACGTGGATCAAACCCGATATGTTGCGGGCGCCAGCGAAGAGATTATTCATACCCTGCAACGCTACGGCTTTGTGTGGGATGGCGACATTGTTTACCAAAGCCCGCGCAGTACACACTACCAAACCGCCTTGGAGCAACTGCACCAGCGTGGCCTGGCCTACCCCTGCACCTGCTCACGCAAAGAGATTGCCGATTCCAGCACCTTACTGGGTATAGAAGGCGCCATTTATCCTGGCACCTGTTTGCAGCACCCTACCAAACCCGGTGCGGCCGCTGCCTGGCGCATCAAAACCGACACGCAAACCATTGCCTTTGCAGACCAGATTCAAGGCCAGCAGCAACACCAGATGGCCAGCGACATTGGTGACTTCGTCGTGAAACGCGCCGATGGGCTGTTCAGTTATCAATTAGCCGTAGTGGTAGATGACGCATTGCAAGACGTGACACATGTGGTGCGCGGGGCTGACTTGCTCAACTCCACCACGCGGCAAATTTACCTGCAACAGCTACTGGGCTACCCAACGCCGGTTTACGCCCACATTCCGTTGGTACTCAATGCCGACGGCCAAAAACTAAGCAAACAGACATTGGCCACTGCATTACCAGACGATAATATCGTCGCGACACTGGTGGCAGCCCTCACTTTTCTGCAACAACCATTACCGGATAATGCCCTGTCATTGCCACTGGAAAACTTGTGGCAATGGGCCATCGCACACTGGCAACTGCCGAAAGTTACCAGCGATTAACAATTAGGGCAGCATCCAAATGGTAAAATAGCGGTATGAACCAAGATCGCAACCAAGACCAATTACACCCGTTTATTTTTGAGCAGTCTGCCGTGCGTGGCAACTGTGTCCAATTAGACCAAAGCCTGTCTACCGCGCTTGAGCACCAGACATTGCCACCTGCCTTGAAAAAAGCCATCGGCGAGTTTACCGCCGCCAGCGTGCTGCTGACCGCCACCCTCAAAATGCAAGGCAAGCTGATTTTGCAATTGCAAAGCCAGGGCGCATTGCAATTACTGGTGGTGGAATGCACGTCCGGGTTGAATATCCGCGCCACAGCCAAAGTCAGCGGCGAATTGCATGGCGACCACCTCACGGCCTGGCTCAAACAAGGACAATTAGTGATTACCTTAATGCCAGAAGAAGGCGAGCCCTATCAGGGCATTGTGCCGCTAGAAGGCGACAGCATTGCCAGCATGCTGGAAAACTACATGTTGCGCTCGCAACAAATTGATACGCGTTTGTGGCTAGCCTCAGATGGTGAACGCGCCTCAGGCTTGCTACTGCAAAAGTTGCCGCAACAACAAGAAAGTGACCTGGATTGCTGGAACCGCGTGCAACACCTGGCAGGCACGGTCACCGATCAGGAATTGTTAAACCTGGATACCGTCACGCTGCTGCAACGCCTGTTTGTAGAAGAAGATGTGCGCTTGTTCAGTGGCCGTGAAGTGCAGGCCTTTTGTAGCTGCTCACAAACCAGCGTCACCAATATGCTGCAAATGCTGGGCATGGCCGAAGTACGCAGCATCATTGAAGAACAAGGCAGCGTGCAGATTCAATGCGACTTCTGCAACAAGCACTACGTGGTCGACGAGCAAGAAGCGCTGGCCTTATTTGACGAAGACGATGACCACGAGGTCACGCACTAAAAACAGTTAATCCGCCAGCAAGCGTTGGCGCTGACACTCAAACAGCGCCACCGCCGTGGCCGCCGCGGCATTCAGTGACTCCAATGCCAATGTCCCCTGATGCGCCATCGGGATGGTAATACAGGTGCTCACGGCAGATTGCAAGGCGGCTGAAATGCCCGCACCTTCATTGCCCACAGCAAACAGCACTGGCTCACGCAAGGCTTGCTGATACAAGCTGTCACCCTGCATGGTCAGCGCCAGGGTTTTACCGGCAAACGCATCAACGACTTCTACCGCATCACCCCCTTCCACCACCGGCAACACAAACTGCGCGCCCTGCCCGCCACGCAACGCCTTGGGCGACCAGGCATCAGTACAGCCCTTGCTCAAATAAGCCACCTGCACCCCGGCGGCTGCGGCCGTGCGTAACATACTGCCCAAATTACCCGGGTCTTGGATATCCTCAATCAGCAAGGCAAAATCCACGCTCTCAGGTAAAGCTGGCTCAGGAATATCCACCAGTGCCATCACGCCACTGCTAGACGCCACCGGCGCCAGTTCGGCAAACATCAAGGTCGGCAGCAACATGGTATCCACATCAGACAACTGCTGAATCAACCCAGTCGCCTCTACCGTGCTATGCCCTTCCGGGATAATCAGCAAACGTGGCTCGCCATAGGTTTGGCAATATGCCTCGATTAAATGCACGCCCTCAAGCAGCGTTGACGCTGTTTTTTTACGCTCGCGCGACTGATCAAGCAGTTTGCGTAGCTGTTTAAAAACGGGATTATCGCGAGAGGTGATGTGTTTGAAAGCCATGAGTGGGATTATACGTGAATTGGTTAGGTCGCTGATTTGGGATTGGCTGGAAAAAGGATTCTTTTGTATTTTGGATGATGAATTTAGGCTAGGTTCTTTTTCGCCCTTAGGCGAGTTACTTTTCTTTGCTTGCACAAAGAATAAGTAACCAAAAGAAATGCACCCCAGCTTCCGCTTGTATCCTGTGCTACTCGGCTTGCCGGGCGTCCATCGAAACTCGCCCTGACAAGCCACACAGAACGTGGCTTGTTGCGGAACTCGGACAGTCGATGGCCGAAAACTCCCGTCAACCCTGCGTTGCTCGGCGCGGCAGATGGGGACCCCGAAACCCAGATGAACACCACCATTAGTGCTCTGAACAAACCAATCTGTTTTTTGAATCGTTCAGATTTCTACAATGTGAGTTTGGCGAGATAAATCCCATTCCATCACGCTGAGTAGCGGAGACAAAATAAGAGTAGAGGGAGCGACTGTCCGAATCCCGCAGCAGCTCACGTTTTGTGTGAGCTGCCAGGTTGAGTTTCGTGACCGGCTTATGCCTAAGTCCAGCAAAGCAACGGACGAAAGTCCTAATTTGAGCAACACAAGGGAGCCGTTAGGCCGTGATGGCTGGGTGCCCTCCTCTTTGGTTACTTTCTGAGGGACAAGCATCAGAAAGTGACTCGCCGAAAGGGCGAAAAGGATTCTGACAACCCAATCCACACGCTCCCTAACATGCCAACCAATCCAAGAATCACTTTCTAGTACATCAAAAAACCAGTCACCCCAAAGCCCCCTCCCAATTCACGTATAATCCCATCATGGCAAAAACATTAGATCTAGAACGTATCCTGCATCGCCAGGGTTTTGGCACACGCAAGATGTGCCGCATTTTAATCATCAACGAAGAAGTCACCGTCAACGGTGAAATATGCGATGACCCGGACGCCAAGTTCGCCCTGGACGACACACTGCACTTCACCGTGAGTGGCGAGGCCTGGCAATATCGCGAACATAGCTATCTACTAATGCACAAACCTGCGCATTATGAATGCACGCACAAAACCCAGTTCCACCCAACCATTTATACCTTGCTGCCCGAGCCGCTGGTGGAGCGCGGCATTCAATGTATAGGCCGCCTGGACGAAGATACGACAGGTTTGATTTTACTGTCGGATGATGGACAGTTTATCCATAAAGTCAGCTCGCCCAAGCACCACGTGCCTAAGGTATATGAGGTGACTTGCAAACACGCCTTGAGTGCGGCTGACCTTGAGCATTTGCTGACCGGCGTTAAACTGATTGACGAAGAGGAAACCATTGCGGCACTGGCGGTGACCAGCGTGTCGGCAACGGTGATCCACATGACGCTGGCTGAAGGAAAATACCACCAGGTCAAACGCATGATTGCTGCAATTGGCAACCGTGTTGATGCGTTGAAACGCATTCAAATTGGCCAACTAACCCTGCCTGACTCATTGGCGGCAGGCGAATGGCGCTGGCTGACGGCTGAAGATTTAATTGCTGTCCAGTCTTAATGTGCGCTTTGTAATCACATCACTCACAAGGAAATTCTATGACGTGGCTAACCCTGGTAATTGCTGGCTTGTTTGAAACGGCCTGGGCCATAGGCTTGAAATATACGGATGGATTCACCCGCTTCTGGCCATCATTCTGGACCATTCTGGCCATGGTGATCAGTGTCTGGTTATTGGGTCTGTGCGTCAAGTCTTTGCCCGTAGGCACAGCTTATGCCGTGTGGGTGGGCATAGGCGCCGTTGGTACGGTGATTGGCGGAATCTGGCTGTTTAATGAGCCGGTTTCTGCACTACGCATCATCAGTTTGTGCTTGATTATGGCAGGAATTATCGGACTTAAACTCGCCACCTCGCAGACTTAATCACGCGGCCTTCAAGCAAAGACCGTCAAAACAGACGGGGGAAACAAGTGTATTTTTTTGTATCCGCACGCAAAAAAGCGGTATGATCATGACACCATCGTTTGACTGGAGCGAGTATTTTGCAACCTCCCGCCATCCCGGCCAATGAAATAGAGCGCCTGCATGTATTACATGCACTGGCTATTCTCGACACCCAGGCAGAAGAACGTTTTGACCGCCTGACCAGGATTGCAACGCGCATGTTCGATGTGCCGATTGCGCTGGTCAGCCTAGTGGATACCAACCGCCAGTGGTTCAAGTCGTGCATGGGTTTGCCTGTGCTGGAAACGCCCAGAGACATTTCTTTTTGCGGTCATGCCATTTTGGGCAATGACACTTTTGTCATCAATGATGCCTCAAAAGACCCGCGTTTTCTGGACAATCCCCTGGTGACGGCTGCACCGCATATCCGCTTTTATGCAGGCAGGCCGATACGCACGATGCGTGGCTTTAAAATTGGCACCTTATGCCTGATAGACTCCAAGCCACGCGCCTTTGACGCCGAGGATCTCGCGGACCTGAACGATCTGGCCGTGATGGTGGAAAATGAGCTGGCTGCGATTGAAATGGCAACCATGGATGAACTGACCGATTTAAGTAATCGGCGTGGATTCATCATGCTCACTGAGAAATACCTGAACTACTTCACCCGCCACCACGTGTTTGCCACGCTGGTCTTTCTGGACTTGAACGGATTTAAACCGATTAATGACACTTATGGTCATGACGAAGGCGACCGGGCCTTGCAGGCTTTTGGCAAGGGATTGAAACTGGTGGGCCGCAGCTCAGATATTTTTGCCCGGCTGGGTGGAGACGAGTTTGTCATATTGCTAGCGAATGCCCGCCAGCACGAAGCACACATTTATGTAGACCGCTTAACGACGTACCTGGATACGGTCAGACAGCAGCAACGTCAACCATACCAACTCTCGTTTGCCCAAGGCATCGTCGAGTTCGACCCACAACTGCCAAAATCCGTTGAGCAACTGCTGGTGGAGGGCGATGCACTGATGTATCAACGCAAAAATCTACCGCGTTGTTACACCAGCCTCACCCCGCCATCAAATGACTTGAATGGACGGGGACCAGCTTAACTACCCAGCAATTTTTGCGCTTTGGCCGTGGCGTTATTGGCCGAACGTTTTTTAGCGCTGACCGCATGATGATTTTTTCCGGACCCGGCCTGTTGTGCCACACAGGCACCACCGGCACTGCCCAGACCAGCGCCGATCACGGCCAGTAATCGGCCGCCACCCAAGCCGCGGCCGAGAATCGCGCCGCCGGCACCGCCGACCGCCCCACCCAGCATGGTATGGGGCTGCGTCTTGCCACCATTGGCAACCACGCTACCAACGGCGCCACCGACTGCCCCGCCCAATACCTCACCGGCTGGGCCCAGCATGACTGCACCAATCGCCGAACCAGCCAGGCCACCGACGCCACTGGCACCGACGGCCTGATTGTTGCAACTTTGCGCCTGCGCAACATGACTCATGCATAACAGGCTGATAGATAATATCCAGATTCTCATACAGATCCTCCAGGCTAAATGCCCATGCGTGATGATTGGGAGTTAATCATGATCATGATGACCACGGCCATGATGGTGGCCATGTTTTTTACCTTTTTTACCACGGTAACTTCTCTGGTATGGATCAGGTTCGTCAATCACCTTACCAACCACTGCGCCGCCAGCACCACCTACCCCTGCGCCGACCACAGCACCAGTCGTGGTTCCGCTCACCTTACGACCAACAATCGCACCGGTTGCGCCGCCAGCGGCACCACCCAGAATAGCGCCTGTACGGCCTGAACGGCCAGTCGTCGCCGCACCTCCCAGGCCACCACCTACAGCGCCACCAATCACTTCACCCGTGCTGCCACCGAGTACGCTACCTACCGCAGTGCCTGCAGCGGCGCCTACGCCACCGCCCAACCCGGTTTCCAGATTATCCGCCATGGCGGTTGTCGATAACAATGCCAATACACCCCATACCTTGCACATATTTAAAAATTTCATATCTTCCCTTGTCTGAATAACTACTTGCTTGAATGTTGCCTTGATTAATTTTATCGTTTGAATTTATGTTATTTTAAACTGTCCTCTCAGACAGCATTGCTTTTAATATCTTGTTTTTTAATATTCCCAACCGACTCACTGACATGATGCCAGCTATCCGTTTATCACTGCTGCTTTACCCTTTGCTTGCACTAACCTTAACCGCCTGCTCAGCCCCTTTACCACCACAAGCAGCACAGGCCGTTGTAAAACGTTTTGACCCGACCCAATATGTGGGCACCTGGTATGAAATCGCCAGATTGGACAACACATTTGAAAAGGGGCTGGAACAGGTGACTGCCAACTACAGTATTGAGCCGGATGGCACACTCAAAGTGGTTAACCGCGGATTTAGTCCCGAAAAAAACGACTGGAGCGAAGCCATAGGCAAAGCCAAGTTTGTCGACCCGGCCAATGCAGATGGTAGTCGCACAGGCCGCCTTAAAGTGTCTTTCTTCGGGCCGTTTTATGGCGATTACAACATTCTCGAAGTAGACCAGCCTTATTACAACTATGCCCTGGTAAGCAGTGGTCGTGACTACTTATGGATACTGTCACGCACACCGCAACTCACCTACCCCATCAAACAGCACCTGATGGCCAAAGCCAAAGAGCTGGGATTTGCCACTGACCAGTTATTGTTCATCCGCCAGTCCAACCAGGTTGAGTACGAATCCGGTCGACATGTGATGCCCCAGCATCACTAACTCCTGCCGCGTCAATCCACTGGAGATCAACGCGCGGGAGGGCTGCCCCTCCCGCTCTGTTCATTGCGCGTCTATCTGTTTGCTTTCTGGCTGCTCACTTTCAGGCCCTGCCGCGGGCGCATCCATCACAGGATCCAACCCTGCTGGCACAGGCGCTGGCACGACTTCACCCGTGCTATAGCGCAATGCGCCTAATACCGCATACACGCCATCGGCCTGCTTGGCCAGTTTGGTGACCGTTTCCACATCCTGCTTGGAGGCCACTTCACCGCTCAACTGCACCACGCCTTGCGCATCGGCATCGACCTGAATATTGGACACATCCACACCATTGGTTTGCAAGGTGTTTTTCACATTATCAACCACGGTGTCGCTAGGCAGAAAATTGTACATGGGCTCAGCTTTGGCTAGCACACCCGCAGCCAGTGCATTGGCACTACCGCCCATTAATAATGCAATCATCGTACTCATTGCCAGATATCGGTTCATCTTATTCATGATGTTTCCTTTCTGTTGCATAAGGTGGCGAGTTGTTCAAGTTGTACAGAGGATGAATCAGTCAACACATGAAAGAACAACCCGCCGCAAGAAAAAAGCAAGCTACGCACTTGGGAGAGGATATGTAGCTTGCGAGGGGGTGTTTATTAGCCTTTTACCACGATAGCGTTTTTCACAGATTTCACGCCTTCAACGCTGGCCACCAGTTGCTCGGCCTTGGTTTTAAGGGCTGAGTCAGCAACAAAACCGCTAATCAGCACTTCACCTTTGTGCGTTTCGACACTGATTTTGAGCGACTTCAAAGATTCTTCTTCCAGCAAGCGCGCTTTCACTTTAGTGGTAATCCAGCTATCTGACATCGCGCCTTTAATCGCTTTTTGACCAGTCTGTGTTTTGAGCTCTGCATATTCTTCGTAGCTCAAACTACCATCCTTATCATGGTCATAGGCTTTAAAATCTGGTTGCTTAACCCCTTTGTCCTGCTGCACTTCAGACCAGGTCAGTGAGTTATTGGCATTCTTGTCCAGGGTATTAAACTCTTCCAGGTAAGGTTTTTCACCATTCTGGACTTCCTGTAGATCGAATGCGAAAGCATTGAGTGTGATGGTTGTCGCCAACAGGCCGCCAAAGATTGTTGCTTGTGTGTATTTTGACATTAACATGAGCGTCTCCTTTTTCACGCGTTACACAAAACAGTTCTGCTGTCTTGTGTTGCCATATTAATCAGCCACGTGTGTCAGGTCAGTCGTCCAACGACTGAATGTCATGTCAGAATAGGACTACATTGAGGCTGGGCTGCACTCAGGCAGTTGCAGGATCACTCTTGAGATAAGGCAAAAGCACACGCGTGCTGGCGCCTTGTTGCGGGGCGCTGGAGATTTCATAATGCCCGCCAATCGACTCCACACGGTTACACATGCCGCTGATACCATGGGTGCTATTGGTGAGTTTTTCCGGGTCAAAGCCGATGCCGTTATCGACAATCTCCAATTTGATATGCTGCTCGTCATGCATTAAATGCACAGAGACTTCAGTTGCCTTGGCATATTTGCTGCAGTTATTCAAACTCTCCTGCACCAAACGGTAGACAATCAGGCTCACCGTCTCGTTAATCGCCATTTCCTGCTCAGGCATGATGATATCCATTTGCCACTGGTTACGTACCCTCGCCTCGTCAATCAGGTTCTGCAACGAAGCAATCAGTCCAAAACTCTTGATCATGGCCGGATGCAGGTTTTGTACGATTTCACGTTTAAAGTTAATACTACGATCGAGATACTGATTGGTTTTCTTCAGTTTTTCAGTCACTTGCGGCAACTGATCCTTCAAATGCTTGATGGCCCACGAAATATCCATCTTGATCGCCGTCAGCAAAGAGCCCAGTTCGTCATGCAACTCGCGGGATAATTGATAGCGCTCATGCTCAATATTGGTTTGTGCCTGCAACGCCTGGCCCTGCACCGTCGTGGTCAGGCGCTGGATATTGCGTTCATACTCGGCGTTCTCATCGGTGAGGCGTACATATAAATTGGCCTTTTCCGCCAGCTCGCGTAACAAGCGGCGAATCACCAGCACCACCAATGAGACAAAAATCAGCGGGCAAGCCATGACAAACCAGCGCATCAGTTTGCGCGTGGTATCCCGCGTATCGGCCACTTCGTCACGGTAATCCAGCACCAGCTTTTCAAACTGGCGGGACAACACTTCAATATTCCGGCTTTCCTTGACCCCTGAATCCAGCTTGACGACCGCCAATGCTTTATCAAACTGGCGCTTTTTGGCGAAATCAATGGTCACATTCATTTCGGCGGATTTTTTGACAATACTGTTCACCAGCTCGCTCATGGTGTTTTGTATCACCGGATGCTTGACCAGGTTGGTATGGTTGAGCAACTTATTAATATTGCGTAAATGCTGGCCCATTTGCTTGGTGGCATCATCATACGGCTGGAAATAATGTTCTGAGCGCGTCAGCAGGTAACCGCGCTGTGCACTCTCTGCAATGGCCAGGTTAGACTGTGTTTTCCAGGTTTCGAGTAGCAACTGGTCCAGCATGGCTAACACATCAGTTTTTTCGCGGGTGCTGACAATAAAGCGGTCATTCACCACCAGCATAGCCGCTGCCAGCATCAGGCTCACCGTGAGCAAAGCCACCGTGTTACCGCCAAAGGTATCACTGATTTTCTCCAGTCGATCAAGCAGGGCGATAAGGGTGGTTCTGACTTTTTGCATGGCGGTTGAGTGAAAAGATTGAAAAATCAGGCAATCCGGCGTAACGTTTTTTGCATGCATTGTTCACAATGCATCAGTCGCATCATAGCGGTGTTGCGAGTTAACAGCAACGTAAAGATGTGTTGACGCACCAATTTATGTACTGTCAGAGAATTCTGACTTTGATATCGGTGGCTGGCCGATAGGGAGATGACAGGCCTGTTGGGTAAGATAGCCACATGTTGAAAACACTTTTCGTTTAATCAACTGTCCAATCAGTCATCACGGTTTATTTGTGATTCTGAAGACGACACTGTAATAGGTATTTAAACCACGATTTAAAAAAGGAGTTTCAAAATGTTTAATTTTTCAAAAGACAATGTTGAGAACACGACCGATCGTTTGGCCAAACACTCTGACCAGGCCATTGAGCAAATCGCTGCGCAGGTAAAATCAACTGCCAATGAGTTGCTGGATGCCGTCAATGACACTGCAGACAATACACAGGACAAGGCAAAGGAACTGATTCATACCTTGAAAAGCAATATTGACCGCTTAACCAATGAAGAAAATGCCGCGGCACTGGCCTCTAACTTGAGTTCAAAAGCGAGTCGTGTCAAAGAGCAGGTGCAGCGCGAAGTCAGCGACACTTATCACTCCATCAAAGACAAGACCGCAGATACCGTGCAGGAGCATCCATTGGGCACCGTGCTGGTAGCCGCTGGTGTCGGTTTGCTGATAGGATACCTGTTGGGCACCAAACGTCGTGAATAAGCAAGGAAAGCTATGTGGGTAAACCTCTTGAAATTTGCCGCTGTTTTGTTTTTAAATCGCAAAGTGAGCGCATTGAAAGGTAGTTTTTTCAATCTGCGTCATCACGTCGCCGATTACACGGAAGATCGTGCGCAACAATTAAAACAGGACTTTCTCGAGGAAACTGAACGCTTAGCCACCAGCATGGTAGGCATGCTGGTGGTGTTTAGCATGTTCATTTTCACCGGTTTACTTGGCTTGATGTGGCTGTTTTCCCTCTTGTGGGAGCATCCACACCGCTCCTTGATTCTTGGCCTGGCCATGCTGGTGCCAACCATTATCGGTACGATTGCTTTTATTTCAGTACGTGCCATCTGGCACAAAAAACCGCTGTTTGCAGACTCCCTGGCCATGATTAGCCAGGACTGGCGGTTGTTTAGAAAAGAAATGGCACCCGCAGAACAAACAGACGCGGCTGCCGCGCCAGACAATGATGGCGCAAAACCTGCAAATTAAACCCTTAACCCTGACTAATAAGTTTAAGAGAACCGCATGAAAAGAATTCTTTTGGTAGATGATCACAGCATTGTACGTGATGGTTTACGTAACCTGATCGAGCTGGAAACGGATCTGCAAGTGACGGGGGAAGCCTCATCCGGGGCAGAAGCGATCCAGTTGGTACGCAAAAACGAATATGATGCCATGGTGCTCGATATTTCCATGCCGGACAAAAACGGGGTGGATACCCTGCATGAATTGAAACATGTGGCCCCCAACCTACCCGTGCTGGTACTCAGTGGTTATGCCGAGGATCAATATGCCTTGAATTTAATGCGTAATGGTTGCAAGGGCTATTTAACCAAAAATGCAGACTCGGATGAGATTATCCTGGCGATTCGCACCGTCTCTGCCGGCAAGCGCTACATTTCCGCTGAACTGGCCGAGCTGATGACCAACGAACTCAGCCACCCCTCAGAGAAGCAATTGCACGAGACCTTGTCTGACCGTGAGTTCCAGGTCTTCGTCAAACTGGCCACTGGCCAAACGCCAACCGCAATTGCTGATGAATTATTTATCAGCATTAAAACGGTAAGCACTTACCGTAGCCGCATCCTGGAAAAAATGGCCATGAAATCGAATGCTGACTTGACCTACTATGCCATCAAATACGGTTTGCTTAATTAAGCCAATACGATTGAACGCATGAATATAACCGCCAAGCAGCCTGTGTTAACCCTTTATTGGACATCAGTCACTGGTTAAACCGTCATGTATAGATTATTGTTAGTTGAAGATTCCGCACTGATTCGTGATGTCATCGTCGAGATGTTGCATGACTGTGACCAACTGGATGTCAGGGATATCGCCACCACCAGTGACGAAGCCATTGATTTGCTCAATGCAAGGCAATACGACATGATCGTGCTGGACATTGAGTTAGCCAAAGGCACGGGCTTTGATGTGGTGCGCCACACCCGCCAGCAGGGCTATCCGTTTAAAGCCCCTGACATCGTTATGCTCACCAACCACGGCAATAGCTATTACCGCAACCTGGCGCATAACATGGGCGTTGAGTACTTTTTTGACAAATCCCTGCAATTTGATGAGTGCATGGATGTGATCCAGCAACATGCAAATGCGTTGAACTAACCCTCATCTCCTCTCGCAAACCGACATGACCATCGCTACCTGGGAATTACTGAGCTACATCGTCACCGTCGTCGGTTTGCCACTCGCCATTCTCACCTTTGTGCTGGAACAGCGTAAAGAACGTGAAAATGAAGATGAAGAAGTCTACCAATTGCTGGCAGATAACTATACTGACTTCCTTAAACTGGTCATGGCCTATCCTGACCTGCAATTACGCTCACAAAGAGACCCCATGCCCATGACGGCAGACCAGGAAGAGCGCAAACTGGTGCTATTCGAAATCCTGATTTCACTGTTTGAACGCGCCTATTTGCTCACTTATGACCCTGACATGCGCGGCAAGCGCCTGCGGCGCTGGATGTCCTGGGAGGACTATATGCGCGAGTGGTGCCTGCGTGAAGACTTTCGCCAGCACTTGCCCAGGTTACTGGTTGGTGAAGATGCAGATTTCGTCGCGCACATTACGCGTATTGCACAAGAGGCCAGCCCTCACCGTACGTAAAGCCGTATGGGATTGCAACTGCCTTATTTCTTCAACGGTGTCAGTTTAAACCCGGCTTGTTTAAACGCTTGCAACAAGCCATTCTGCCCGGCCAGATGCGCTGCGCCAACGGCAATAAATACCGGGCGCTGCCTGGCCTGTTCGATACTGCGTGCGGCCATCAGCACATTGCGCTCATCCAGCAACTTCACCCGCATACGCTGCCACAATGCGGCAGGCAAAATGCCGCGTGTCATGGCATCATCCATACTGGCAACCTGCTCGGCATCTCCAGCCAAGTAAGCCTTCATCAACCGTTCAAAATCACTCTCCTTTTGCTTCTGGCTACGTTTGAGCACCGCACGTAACATCAGCAATTGCTCGTCCAGCGTCATGCCATCCATGACGCCAAAATGCTCTTGTGCACTTTCCAAGCCCAGCACCTGTTTATCCAGTTCTTCCGCCTTGGCTTTGAGTAAAAAATCCTGCGCAAACGGTGTTTGCGGCTTGGGCAAATCAAACATCACCGCCAGCAACCACGGCTTCATGTTGAGGACCCGCTCCATCGGGATCACATGCATGTCGGCCAAACTGGCGACTTTATCCAGCTCAGCTTCTGACAAGTACTGTTTCAGGCTACCCTGTGGCAATTGCAACAAAGATGCTGGTGGTGCATCTGCTACTTCGAGCATAAACGCATCCACCTGTTTAAGCGCCTGCAACACCGCAGGAGAGAAGTCAGTGACGCGATTATCGTCAGTATGCATGGTCCCAAACAGGTAACTCACCTGCCCGGCTGGGGACTCGAGCTGCCAGAACAAGCTTTTTTCGGCAGCACAGGCCTGCTGGCCCAGCCATAAAAACACCGTGGCACTCAGCCATAGCCCGCGCGTCAGGCACTTCATCGCTTTAGTCATCCACATCAGCCACCACTCCTAATTACCTATCAGCCGACATCCTCTCATAAATTACAACGCCCATGCCAATTTCACCTATCGGCGACACATGCCATCGACCAGGTGTTGTCACTTATTTGATACGGAGATACCATGTGTTAAATAATATCAACAAAATGCTCAGGGAGATTGCCATGCACCCGACCAACCAAGCAGCAGAAACCGACCCGCATAAAACGCATTCTTTTGAAGCCGTGCTGGATGCGGAAATGCGGGGCATGGCACATTTGCGCCAGGACATTCATCGTGAAAACCTGATTGGCCTGGCCTTTTCTGGCGGCGGTATCCGCAGTGCCACGCTCAACCTCGGTATCCTGCAGGGCCTGGCAAAAAAAGGCCTGCTCAACAAATTCGACTATCTTTCAACCGTCTCTGGCGGTGGATATATTGGCGCCTGGTTTTCCAGCCTGATCAAACACAGTAATCACGTCAATACTGTACAGGCCGAACTGGTGTTATCCACACAGCCGCAAAGTCCCGTCGCGCGCCAGCTCACTGCCACTGAAAAAGCGATTCTCTGGTTACGCAGTTATAGCAACTACCTGACACCCAAAACCGGTTTATTCACCGGCGACACCCTGGCTGCCCTGGCACAATGGATGGCTAATACGCTGCTCAACCAGGTGCTGCTACTCTGCGTGCTCATCGTCTTGATGATGTCTGTGATCTTTTTCAGCCACTCAGACATACAGGGCACCTTGCTACCCGCATTCACAATGGATAGCGAGCTGTTACGACAACTGTTTGCAAATACCGCACAAACGGTCACGGGTAAAACAGGCATCGCTCTGGCACTGATCAGCCTGGCCAGCTCATTCTACTTCAGTCGCCGCAACTGCCTCGGCAGCGCCCATGCACTTTACCCGGTGGCGGCATTTCTGTGTGGGGTGGCAGGATTTAGCCTGCTGCTGTGGGCCATTCCATCATCCAGCTGGCAACAGCTATTCACCACGTATGCGGTCGATGACGAGGCGAATCATATCCAGCCAAACTACTGGATAGGCTTGGGCGTGCCGGTGATTTCACTCCTGATTTCTGCCGGGCTGGTCGCCATCATGGGTCTCAGTGGACGCCTGTTAGACGTCAGTACGCGTGAATGGTGGCATCGTATCGGCGGCATTAATATTGGGTTTTGTGTCATCTGGCTGGCGCTGTTCGCTTGCGCACTTTATATTCCGGTGCTGATTCATCACTGGCTGGGCAGCCTGGGGACCACAGAGAAAAGCCTGACCGGGATTGGCTCCTGGTTGCTGGCCTTTTTCACCGCCAGACTAGGTAAAAGCCGCACGACGGGAGCGGAGCCACCCAGCAGCCTGAAAGGCAAATTCACCACAGCCCTGCCCTATATCGTGGTGGCACTCATCCTGCTGGTCTCTGGCTACCTGAGTTTCAGCTTGTATCTTTCGCCGCATCGCGGCCTGTGGTTTGCGGCTGCTTTGTTGATCGTCGTGCTCGGCAGCTGGCGCATTGATATCAACGTGTTTTCATTGCACAACTTTTATCGCAACCGCCTGACGCGCTGCTATCTGGGTGCCACCAACAACCAGCGCAAACCCAACAGTTTTACCGGCTTTGATAATAATGATGATGTCGCCATGTCCTCGTTGCGCGGACAACGCCCTACCCATATTGTGAACACGGCCGTGAATATCAGCGATGGCTCACAACTGGCCTGGCAACAGCGTCAGGCGGCTTCGTTTATGTTTAGCCCTTATTACTGCGGTTTTAAATTACCCGATAACGAAGTCTGGTATGACACCCATCACTATACTGGCGAAGGCGGCCCTGAGCTGGGTAGCCTGGTATCCACCAGCGGGGCAGCAGCCAGCCCTAATATGGGCTATCACACCAACCCGGTCATGGGTTTTATCATGACCATTTTCAATGCGCGCCTGGGGCGCTGGTTTGGCAACCCGCTGCATGAGAATTACTTTAACCGGCTGCTGATGCGATTTAACTGCAAACTGCGGCTGCGCAACCCGCCACAACGGCAATCACCCTTCTGGAACCTGTTTTACCTGATCAAAGAGTTAATCACCAACACCGGTTCGACCTCTGGCTATTTATACTTGTCGGATGGTGGCCACTTTGAAAACCTGGGTATTTATGAACTGGTACGCCGCAGGTGCAAGCTGATCGTCGCCGTGGATGCTGGGGCTGATGGCTGCTATGAATTTGAAGACCTGGGTAATGCCATCCGTAAATGCAAAGTGGATTTCGGCATCACCATCAGGCTGGATATCAATCCATTATTGCCGGTCAATGATTGCAAATATGGTTTGTTTAAATGCGGCTCACAGCACTTTGCGATTGGCAGCATTGACTACCTGGGCGATGGCGATCCGGCACATATGGGTTACCTGGTGTATATCAAAAGCTCGTTGACGGGCGATGAGCCCAGCGACCTGATTAATTTCAAACTGCAGGAACCGAGCTTTCCGCACCACAGTACGGTAGACCAGTTTTTCAGTGAATCGCAGTTTGAGAGTTATCGCAGATTAGGCGAACATATTGCGCAAAACCTTAAACTGCCTGCCAGTCATCCGGATAAAATAGTGGCCGAGCAGATACAAACGCTATTACCAGGCCTGCTGGATACTGCGACTTAAGCCATACAAACATACGGAGCACGCATGTCATCACACAATATTGTCTTAGGCCCCTTGCTGGGGCTGGAGGGTGAACACGAGAACGCCACCCTCTACAGCGTTTGCTTTCTCTCCGAAAACGACGTCAATGCCGCCAGTCTGGCCTATCGCATAGGCAAGCAAAGTTTGCGTAGCGAATTCACACTAATCAGCAGCCTGGAGCGCGGCAAGTTCTGGCGTGCAGAAATCGCTATTCCGCTGACACAGCTAGACCAAGTCTGTGATTACCAGATTTTAATTGATGCACAACCGGCCAGTTACACACCAACGCGCAACAACCTGGTCACTGACTGGTCATTTTTCTGTCCGGCGGCCAAGCAGCAGGTACAACTGGCATTTGCGTCATGCAATGGATTTTCATCAGACAAGGTGCGCACACAACATCCGGCGCCGATCGACTACCTGTGGCAACGTATGCAGCAACAGCAGGCCGCACATATGGCGGCTATGCCTTATACAGAAGTCGTGAATGCGCCTTATGCGGCCCTGATCATGGGTGGCGACCAGATTTATGCCGACGCCATATTCAATGAAAAGCAGCCCTTGTATGCCTGGTCACAAAAGCCATTGAAAGATCAATTGACCGCACCAGTCTCTGACACGCTCAGGCAGCGTATCGATACGTTCTACTTCGACACGTATATCAGAAGCTGGACGCAATCGGCGGCGTTACGCTACTGCCTGGCCAGTATTCCCAGCGTCATGATGTGGGATGACCATGACATTATTGATGGTTGGGGCTCACAACCCTATCGCCTGGAAACCAGCCCGACCTACCAGGCCATGTTTGACAGTGCAAAAAAGTATTTCACACTGTTTCAATTGCGAGGGACCAACAACCGCGCCTTGCAGCAGCGCACTGCCGCACCTGCGCATTTTGGCATGACGCTGCGTTTTCGCGATTACGGTCTGCTGGTCATGGACAACCGCAGTCAGCGCACTTTGCACAACATTATGGGTAGTGGTAAACAAGACTTCATTCAGGGGCTGGCCGATTTACAGGCAGACTGGCAAGCTGGTCAGAAGTTGCTGATACTGAGTGGCGTACCTTTTCTTTACCGGCACTTTTCCGAAAGCGATCGCAATATCCGCCTCAGCATCCAGTTTGATGCTTATGACGATATGGCGGACCACTGGCGATTCAGCACGCATTACGATGAAATGTGCAGTATTTTGCAACGCTTGCTGCAATTTCAAGCCGCGCTGCAAACGCAATCCCAGACCAAAGTATTTATTATTTCCGGCGATGTGCATGTCGCTGCCAGCGGTACCTATCGTGAGCAGCCTGGGCCTAGCAACCAGTCACAAGTTAACCCGGGCAACATCGTGCAATTGATTTCCTCAGGCATTGTGCATCCTCCGCCATTGAGCATGGAGCAATCAGTGATCCGGCTGGCCTCTAGCGTCACACAGCCGGATATTGACCTCGGCGGTGGCTGTGTTTTGTCTGCCACGCTACGCAAAGACGGGGCGGGCAATCGCTTTTTATTCCACCGCAACTATGCCTGCATGCATGAAGGCAGCGACCACAAGGTGTGGGTCAACTGGCATTATGAAACCATTGATTTCCCGCACGCGAATGACCTGGCGGTCGGAGCGCAAAAGCTGCTTGGCCCAACACTCGGTTATCAAGTGCTGGGTTTGCCTTATTAACGGCCTGCGCCAGGTTTTCTGGCTTTATGCTTGTAAGCAGGATTCTTGGTCTGGTTAAAGCCTTTAGGCATGGGCTTGGCCTGAAAACGGCTGCCATCAGATTGCACGATTTGCTGCAATACTGCAGGCTGATAAGCGGGCACCAAATGCTTTTTACCGTTGCCAATTAAATCGGCGCGACCCATCTTCTTGAGCGCTTCACGCAGCATGGGCCAGTTTTGTGGATCATGATAGCGGATAAACGCTTTTTGCAATTTGCGGATGGTGCCGGTTTTAGCGACCGGCACGTTTTCAGAGTCTGGCGTGACTTTGCGCAAGGGGTTTTTGCCACTGTGATACATGGCGGTTGCCATCGCCATCGGTGTCGGCGTGAAGGTCTGCACCTGGTCAAGACGGAAATCATTGCGCTTGAGCCACAATGCCAGGTTAATCATATCGTCATCTGTGGTGCCAGGATGCGCAGCAATAAAGTATGGAATCAAATACTGTTTTTTGCCCGCCTCGGCACTGAATTTCTCAAACATGCGCTTGAATTCATCATAAGCGCCCATACCCGGCTTCATCATTTTACTGAGCACGTTTTCTTCTGAGTGCTCAGGGGCAATTTTCAGGTATCCGCCCACATGATGCTGCACCAGCTCTTTGACGTATTCTGGTGATTTCACCGCGAGGTCATAACGCAGGCCTGAACCAATCAGGATTTTTTTCACGCCACGCAGGTTACGCGCCTTGCGGTAAAGCTGGATCAGCGCCGAATGGTCGGTGTTGAGGTTTTCGCACACGCCTGGATAAACACAAGACAGTTTGCGGCAGTTTTTCTCGATCTCTTCAGACTTGCAAGACAAGCGGTACATATTGGCTGTTGGCCCGCCGAGGTCAGAAATCACGCCAGTGAAACCATCTACCTTGTCACGGATTTCTTCAATCTCACGCAGAATAGAGTCTTCGGAACGGCTCTGGATAATGCGGCCTTCATGCTCGGTGATGGAACAGAAGGTACAGCCGCCAAAACAGCCTCGCATAATGTTGACTGAGAAACGGATCATTTCCCAGGCCGGGATATTGGCACCTTCATAAGCCGGATGCGGCTTGCGCGCGTAGGGCAAGTCGTAAACGTAATCCATCTCTTTGGTGGTGAGCGGAATCGGCGGCGCATTCAGCCACACTTCGCGGTTACCATGTCTTTGCACCAGTGCCCGCGCATTGCCGGGGTTAGCTTCCAGATGCAGCACGCGTGAGGCGTGCGCGTACATCACCGGATCACTCACCACCTCTTCATAAGAGGGCATGCGGATAACCTGGCGGTCACGCGGCACTTTGCTGGCTTTCAGCGGTAGCGGCAGGCTGATGGTAGGCGCGGCGGCACCATTCGCGGCACCAGTGGCACCGCTAGCCTCACCGCCTTTGTCATCTGTCGCACAACTGGCATCGCCCTTGCCCATTTTCATGGCATACGGGTCTTCGTGTTTGTCGATTACGCCAGGCCTGTCCAGCCGCGTTGAAGGCACTTCTAAAAAGTCATCCGGCACCTGTTTACGGATAAATGCCGTGCCGCGGATATCCTGAATCTCGTGCACGGACTCACCGCGCGCAATACGATGCGACAGTTCCACAATGGCGCGCTCCGCATTGCCATACAGCAGAATATCGGCTTTGGAGTCGATGAGGATAGAACGACGGACTTTGTCTGACCAGTAATCGTAGTGTGCAATGCGGCGCAGGCTGGCTTCGATACTGCCGATCACCAGCGGCACATCTGAATAAGCCTCTTTACAACGTTGCGAATACACCAGCACGGCGCGGTCCGGACGCTTGTTGGCCTCAGCATTCGGCGTATAGGCATCGTCAGAACGGATTTTACGGTCTGCCGTGTAACGGTTGACCATGCTATCCATATTGCCAGCGGTCACGCCAAAATAGAGGTTGGGTTTGCCCAACACTTTAAAGGCGGCGGCAGACTGCCAATCTGGCTGCGCAATAATACCGACGCGGAACCCCTGCGCTTCCAGCAAGCGGCCGATCAGCGCCACGCCAAAACTAGGGTGGTCGATATAAGCATCCCCACTCACCAGAATAATGTCGCAACTATCCCAGCCCAGCGCATCCATTTCGGCGCGGCTCATCGGCAGCATAGGCGCAGTACCAAAGCGCTTGGCCCAATAAGGACGATAGCTGTTAACAGGTTTGGCAATAAGGGAGGTGTAGATTTCCACGCGGGTGACCAGCAATGCTTGAGAGTTGCGCATTTTACGCGTTAATTGATTGATTTGAAATCATTTTTCTTAAAAAAATGAGGTGTTTTTACCGTCACAAGCACGCGGATGACAGAATCCGGCCTCGCACAAAGAAAAGCCCCCACGCAAAACAAACTGTGTGCTGAATCAGACGCTCAGCGCGAAAAGACAAGCATTCGCCGTTAACAGGTGTATTTATGATTGCGGCAGTTGTTAAAGCCCTGTATAACCATGATCAAGAGTGGGGTATTTTTTTACATAATAATTATTAAATTAACAATGAAGCATTACACGCTATTTAAAAAGATTTTATTACCCTTGGCAGCCTTTGGCCTGTTAATCGGGTTCATTTCATTTGCCTTTATTTTCAATCATCACCTGAACAATATTGAAACCAAGGCCAACGAGGAAACACAAAAACTCGCCAACCTGTTAGTCACCGCCAGAACACTGGTCAGTGAACATGTGCTTTCCAGCATGGCGCTGCTGAAACAATATGCCTCGGTTGAAGGCCAGCCCAATATTCACGGCGTCACCGATATGCTGGGGACACAGGTGCCTAACCTGCGCTTTGGCGACAGCCCGCAAACCGGCAGGACCATCCTGGTCGACTCTGTTACCCGCATCGGCAGTGGCACTGCCACCATTTTTGTCAAACGCGGCCAGCAGTTTCTACGTATTGCCACCAATGTAAAAAAAGCCGATGGCAGCAATGCTTTTGGCACCGAACTGAACCCCTATGGCAAGGTGATTGAAAAGCTGCAAAAGAACGAAACCTTCTACGGCGTGGTTGATATCCTGGGCGAGGCCTATCTGTCACGCTACGAACCCATGCACGACGACCAGGGTCGTTTGATTGGCGCCTGGTATGTTGGTTACAAACTGGATTTTAACGCCATTGACCAGGCAATCCGCCAATGGGGTTTTTTAGAAAAAGGCTTCGTTGCCATTACCGATGGCCGTGGCAAGATTCGTTTCCTCACCGGTGGCATCAGCAAGCAGCAGGCGCTAGACGCCATGGAAGACAAGCAGCAGCGCTGGAAAAAAGTCAGCAAAGAAGTGCCGGAATGGGATTTCCAGATCAACATCCTGTATCCCATCAATGAGGCTTACTGGTCGGCGCTGGGCGCGCTGTCACCGGTCATGATCATTGCACTGATCCTGACGCTAGTGGTGTTAATGGTGGTCATCAGCGGCTTGCAGCGTTTTGTTTTGAACCCCCTGGGTGGTGAGCCGGAAACGGCAAAACTGCTGCTGATGCGCATTGAAAGTGGCGATTTTGCTGAAGACCATATTACAGCCACGCCGGACACCCTGATCGCCAACATGGTCAAAATGCGGCGCCGTCTGCGTGAAATGGTGAGCCAGATACAAGCCAGTGCCAACCGGCTCAAAGTCTCTGCGAGTGTGTTTGACCATGCGCATGACGCCATTTTCATTACCGATGAACATGGTCTGATTGTGCAATGCAACCCCTCTTTCAGTGTCGTCACCGGCTATACGCAGGCAGAGGCCATTGGCCAATCCCCGACCGCCCTGGGCATTGCCTGCGAGCAACCGGATTTCTTTCAAACCTTGTATGAAGGTGCGCAGGCCTTTCAAGAATGGCAAGGCGAAGTGTGGAACCGTCATCACCAGGGGCACGACTACCTGGTAGAGCTGGAGTTGTCGCCGGTGATGAATCAGGCCGGCGAATTCCAGCATTATGTCGGCTTATTCTCGGACATTACCCGCGCCAAAGAGCAGCAAAACATGCTGGAACACCTGGCGTATCACGATGTATTAACGCAGTTGCCCAACCGCGTGCTGTTTTCCAGCCGTTTGCAGCAAGCCCTGCTGGAAGCCGAGCGCCAGCAGTCACTAGTCGCCATCTGCTATATAGACCTCGATGACTTTAAAATTGTGAATGACCAGTATGGTCACGAGTTTGGTGACAAGCTACTCATGCAACTGGCCAGCCGTCTGAACAGCATCCTAAAACCGCAAGATACGCTGGCCCGCCTGGGTGGCGATGAGTTTGCCATGTTATTGTGCGGTGGTCGTACACAAACCGAATACACGCGCTTACTCAAAAAACTGCTGGCGGCGATTGAAAAGCCGTTTGCGATTGATAAATTCAAGTTCTCGATTTCCGCCAGCATCGGTTACACGCTCTACCCGATTGACCACAATCCGCCCGATACCCTGCTGCGCCATGCCGACCATGCCATGTACCATGCCAAAACGCATGGCGGGCACCAGTTCCACCTGTTTGACCTGGCCTCGGCACAACAGTCGCAACAACAGCAACTGCTGTTACGCGACCTGCTGAATGGCATCCAGAACAGTCATATCAAACTGGTTTACCAACCGCAGGTGTGCATGCAATCAGGCAAACTGTTTTGCTTTGAAGCCTTGTTACGCTGGCAACACCCCTTGCGTGGCCTGCTTTATCCGAATGACTTTCTCAACGCGGTCGAGCATACCAGCCTGATTATCGATATTGGCAACTGGGTGATTGAAGAGAGCTTGCGGCAACTCACGGAATGGCAGGCGCATGGCTTGCACACGCAAATTTCAGTGAATATTGCCGCACAACATTTAATGCATAAACAGTTCAGCGACCACCTGGCCAGCCTGTTTAAAAAATACCCCAATATCAAACCGCAGCAACTGCATATCGAGATCACCGAAAGCGCCGCCATCAGTGACTTTGCCCGCGTCAACCGTGTCATTCAACAATGCCAGTCGCTGGGCGTGGCTTTTTCAATTGATGACTTTGGCTCCGGCTACTCTTCACTGATTTATTTACGCCGCCTGCCGGTTGATATCATCAAAATCGACCAGTCTTTTATACACAACATGCTGAGCAACCAGGAAGACCTAGCGGTGATTCGAGGCGTGGTCATGCTTTGTCGCGAGTTTGGCCGTAAAGTAGTAGCAGAAGGGGTAGAAAAAGCAGAGCAGGCGCAGCTACTGGCGGAATTAGGCTGCGATTATGCACAAGGCTTTGGTATTTCGCGTGGCATGCCGGGCAACAAGGTTATAGAATGGGCAGGCAAGCACGACCCTTACCAATTTAACTGACGTTTATGCACGAACACTACTACCCGCTGCCGGGCGGGCCAGTACTCATTCTGGACACAAAAACGCCTTTTCCGCCATTGCAGCAGGCATTGACCGAGCCCAATGGACTCATTGCCATTGGCGGCGACTTAACCGCAGACAGGTTACTGGTTGCTTACCGGCAAGGGATATTCCCCTGGTTTAGCCCTGGCGAACCGATTCTGTGGTGGAGCCCTGACCCACGCATGGTCTTGTTTCCTGAAGAACTGAATATCAGCCGCTCATTACGCAAGATTATTCAGCAACAACCGTTCGAGATCCGCTTTAATACTGCCTTCAATAGCGTCATCAGCGCCTGCGCAGCTACGCCACGGCCCGGGCAACCCGGCACCTGGATCTCTGACGATATAATTGCCGCTTATCAGAGATTGCATGCGTTGGGCTATGCGCATAGCGTAGAGGCCTGGCAAGATGATCAGTTGGTGGGTGGATGCTACGGCGTGAAAATTGGCCGCATGTTTTATGGCGAAAGCATGTTTCATCATGTCAGCAATGCCTCTAAAGTGGCATTTGCCCACTTGGTGCAATGGTTAAACGCGCAACAAGTCGGTATGATTGATTGTCAGATGCATACGCCGCTGCTGGCAAGCTTTGGCGCGTATGAAATCCCCCGAGACCGGTTTATCGCGCAATTGAACGATTTGGTGCAATATGACGTTACCTAATGATGCTCCGCTGCAAAAGCTGCAGTTTTATGTCACCACGGCCTATCCGTGTGGCTACCTGCCCAAAAAACTGGCACAAAGCCTGATTGCCACCCCGCAAAACCTGGTCGACGGGCCAGTCTATAGCGGCCTGATCCAGCAAGGGTTCAGACGCAGTGGTAAATTTGCCTACCGTCCGCACTGCGAACACTGCAACGCCTGCATTTCAGTACGCTTGCCGGTCAACACTTTTCAAATCACGCGTAGCCAGCAACGCGCCTTTAAAAAACATGCTGACCTGCAAGTGACGATTGTTGAAGCCAATTACGATGCTGAACACTTCGCGCTTTACCAGGCTTACCAGCAACAGCGCCATCACCACGGCCCAGACCATATTGCAGACCTTGAGGACGAGGCCGCGCAGTACCAGCAGTTTTTGTGTCAGAGTAATGTGGAAAGCATTATGGTTGAGTTCCGCGATGCCTACGGCGCACTCAAAATGGTCAGTGTGATCGACATCGTGGCGGATGGTTTGTCTGCGGTCTACACCTTTTACGACACGGCCGATAAAGCTAGCTATGGCACTTATAGTATCCTGTGGCAAATTGCCTGGGCCAAACAGCTAGGCCTGCCCTATTTGTATCTGGGCTACTGGATCGCCGACAGCCAGAAAATGGCCTATAAACAGCAGTTCCAACCACAGGAAAAACTGGTGGATGGCGAATGGATAGCCAGTCCTCAGCCATAACATGAAACACACCGCGCAATCGCTCGCCAGGCAGTTTTGCCTGGGGGCATATGTCAATGCCGTGGATGCCTTGCTCTGGCATGACACCTTTGACTACATGGCCAGTCTCAAAGACGACAGCGTGTTTCAAAAAAAGCAGATTGCAAGCCTATGGGCGCAATACGGCGGTGACCTGCGCGCCAAAATAAAAGACGACGCCCTGGTGCTAAAAGTACTTAAACGCGCCTTGCCCGGCGCCCATGGCGATGGCTACACCGTGTACCGTGGCGAAAGCTGGTTTTTATTTGACAACGACCAGATCGGCTTTTGCTGGACCACCTCTGAAGACATTGCAACCACTTATGCCAAAGGCCTTAATGCAGTAGAGTCTGGTGGCGTGCTGCTCAAGTGCTATGCGCCACCGGAGGCCATTCTGGCCATAGAAAACAATGTGTTTATATGTGATCCAACATACTTATTGCGTTTGAGCACCTTGGCGTTGTTTCCCAAGTTGTAGGCCTACCTGCCCTACTTGCCCCACTGGCCATAGCCTTTAAACTGGGCGTCCACCTCACGCATCTGCTCAGGCGTTAACAACGCAGGCTCCCCAAGTTGCAATAAGCGCCAATACTGCTCGCACAAATTCTCTACCTCAACCGCGATAGCCAGCGCCTGCGGCAAGTTTTTACCTAAAGCAATCATGCCATGGTGTGCCAGCAAACAGGCTTTGCGGTCATGTAATGCACTCACTGCCACATCGGATAGTGCCTGCGTGCCAAACAAGGCATAAGGCGCGCAGCGGATGTTGTCGCCACCCACCGTGGCAATCATATAATGAAACGGCGGCACATCACGCGCCATACAGGCAATGGTGGTAGCAAACATGCTATGACAATGCACTACCGCATTTACCTCAGGACGTGACTGCAAAATGTCGCGGTGAAAAAACCACTCACTAGAAGGCTTTTTACCAGCCTCCGCCTGTCCCGTCCAATCCATATACACCATGCTTTGTGTATTGAGCTGTTCGGCAGGCACGCCTGAGGGGGTAATCAAGAAACCATCGTCCAGCCGGATACTGGCATTACCAGAAGTGCCCTTGTTGAGTCCGGTGTGCACCATCTGCTGGGCGATCTGCAATAATTGTTGTGCGGGCGTGGCGGTGGTCATTGTTGAGATAGACATTGTTTCCCTTTAAACGGCCAGCGTGTGTAACTGGGCTGGCGTAAACACGCCGCGTTCAGTAATGATGCCAGTGACCAGCCGGGCAGGTGTGACATCAAACGCCGGATTGAGCGCTGTGCTTTCATGCGGCATCACGCGTATGCGTTGTACCTGCCCATCCGCCCCCTGTCCTTGCATATACGACACCTCGTCTGCGTCGCGCATTTCAATTTCAATATCCGCACCACGTGCCAGTTGCCAATCGATAGTCGGCGTAGGCACAGCTGCATAAAAAGGCACCTTCTGGTCAAAAGCAGCCAGTGCCTTTAAATAAGTACCAATCTTGTTGCACACGTCACCCTCACGTGTCACACGGTCCGCGCCCACAATCACCATATCCACCTGGCCGTGCTGCATTAAATGCCCGCCGGCATTATCGGCAATCACCGTATGCGGCACGCCATGTTGCGCCAGTTCCCAGGCAGTTAAACTCGCCCCCTGGTTACGTGGCCGCGTTTCATCTACCCAGACATGCACCTTGAGGCCCGCATCATGTGCCGCATAAATCGGTGCCAGTGCGGTACCACCGTCCACAGTGGCCAGCCAGCCAGCATTGCAATGGGTGAGGATATTCACGATCTGCTGCGGATTAACCGAGCCCCTGGCGGCAATAAGCGCTTTACCATGCTGACCCAGCGCCAGGTTCTGTGTCACATCTTCATCGGCAATCGCTTGCGCCAGCTGCCAGGCCGCCACCGCGCGGGCAGACTCTGGTAAGGCCAGCAAGGCTTGCTGCATGCGTTGCGCCGCCCACGCCAAATTTACTGCCGTTGGCCGGGTAGCACACAATTGCGTGACCACATTCTGCACCTGTGCATCACTGGCGGTTTGCTGAACGCCTAGCGCAACGCCGTAAGCAGCGGCAGCGCCAATCAAAGGTGCACCCCGCACTTGCATACTGCGAATGGCATGACACATTTGCGCCAGGGTAGTCACTTCCACCGTCACAAACTCAAACGGTAAGCGGGTCTGATCAATTAGGCAGACGGCCTCCGCTTGTTGCCAGATGGTACGAAAATGTTGTTGTTTGATACGCATAAAAAGAAATCTGCTGACGAGTAGCCATTAATTGTAAAAGTTGTAAAAGGCCTTGCTTTTCCTGTAGGACAAACACCGTATTTTTCCATCCACAAAATCTGTGGATAACTTTGTGGATTGCTGTGTCTTAATTCCGTAACTTACCAATTTAAAAGGACTTTTTCCAAAAGTTCATTTTTTAATCTATTTTTTTATTCAATAAAATCAATAACTTACAACGCACCACTATAATTGAAACACTTTCGACACATTCTTAATGTGTCACTTTAAGTCATGTGCATAAATGGGCCAATTTCGGTAAAACTTGCGTAGAATTTTTGCCTATCATTTCAATGAGTTGCGAAGTTTCCAAGCCACGAATTAGGCACAATTCCTCCGCTATTCTTTTTAATTGAACAGGGCTGTTTCGCCCCTGGTAACCGATCCAAACCGGAGGAATATCAGGCGCATCCGTCTCCAAAACCAGCAGTTCCAGCGGCAATTCAGCGGCCAGTTGCCGGATTTTTAATGCGCGTGGCCAGGTCATGGCCCCACCGAAGCCTAGTTTGAATCCCAACTGCCCAAAAACCGCCGCTTGCTGCATGCTGCCATTAAATGCATGGGCAATGCCGCCATGTACGCGATGCTTGCGCAGGTATTTAAGGATATGGTCTATCGCGCTACGCACATGCAGGATGACGGGTAACTCAAATTGTTTAGCAATCTGTAGTTGCCCTTCAAACAAAGCAATCTGTTTAGCTTCATTCTCACGCGTCAGGTAAAAATCAAGGCCGATCTCACCAATCGCCAATAATTGATGCGCCTGCGGCCCGGCCAGTACCTCCGCCACGATCTCCTGCAATTGCTGCAAGGCGTCATCCGACGCTTGCGCGACATACATGGGATGCCAGCCCAGCGCAAAGCCTGCCTGCGGGTGTTGTGCGCACCACTGCATGATCGGTTGAAACGTTGTCTGCGTGACGGCGGGAATCACCACGGCACGCACGCCTTGTGCTTGCGCTTCTTGCCACACTTGGTCGCGATCTACATCGAACTCGCTGGCATCAAGATGGCAATGGGTGTCTATTAACATAAAAGATTAAGGTTGCAGTTTAGCCTGGATACGCAGATCCTGGCCAAACTGGCGTACATCGAGAATATGCAAATCACGCACCGCGGCCATCTGCGTGAGCTCGGGCAGGGCAAACATGCCGCGGGCAGTATGACCCATCAACTTAGGCGCGTAATACAGCAATAATTCGTCAACAAAACCACTTTGCAGAAACGCGCCATTCAAGGTCGCCCCGGCCTCGATCAGTACCTCATTGCATGGCAATGCGGTTAAAGCCTGCATCAACATGGCCAGATCAACCTGTGCTTGCGTGCCAGGCACGGCTGTATTGGGCGCATGCAAAGTGCGTACGCCCATCACCTGCAACACCTCCAGCTTGGCCGCATCGCCTTGCGCGTAAGCCACCAGCGCATTGCCATCCTGCAACACCTTGGCATCAATCGGGATCCGCAACTGGCTATCGACAATGACGCGCAAAGGTTGCCTTGGGGTTTTGACTTCACGTACAGTCAGGGAAGAATCATCCTTCAATATACTGGCAATGCCGGTGACAATGGCACAACTTTGTGCGCGCCAATGATGCACGTCGCGGCGGGCAGCAGGCGCAGTGATCCATTGGCTGTCGCCATTGGCCAGTGCTGTCCGGCCATCCAGGCTGGCCGCCACCTTGAGACGGACATAAGGCCGTTGCTGGGTCATACGCAATATAAAGCCGGGATTCAGTGCGAGCGCTTGCGCTTCGCATACCCCAACAGTCACCGCAATCCCTTGCGCCTGCAAGCGGGCAATGCCATTGCCTGCTACCAGCGGATTCGGATCCTGCATCGCCACCACCACCCGACTGACGCCAGCATTGACCAGCGCATCGGCACAAGGCGGCGTACGACCAAAGTGACTGCACGGCTCCAGTGTCACATAGGCCGTCGCGCCACGCGCCTGCTCACCAGCCGCGCGCAAGGCATGTACTTCGGCATGCGGCTCACCCGCTTTAAGATGCGCCCCCTCACCGACCACCTGGCCGTTGTTGACGATCACGCAGCCTACACGCGGGTTGGGAGTCGTTGTATATAATCCGCGCGCAGCCAGCCGCAGCGCACGCGTCATCCATTCAATATCTTGTGAGGTCACTTGCATAGACTGCCATGATACAAAAAATCCCGTGCTTGCGGTTTTTTTGTACATAAGCCTCATTTCCAGCACGGGATATCACGCCCAAGTGCGAACTGCCGAATACAGTGGTATTTGCCAGTTTTTTTAAGGTTAGCCCGCGCGCGTAAGGGCGCTACACTGGGCTATGATTTATATCGCCGATCCCAATCCATGGCTGGCCCTGTATGCACAACCACTGCATACACGCCTGACCCCGCCCACCGCAGACTTGCAGGATTTCTTATCCGAGTATGGCCGCACGCACGGATTACCAGAGACGGTCAGCCTAGCCCCACACAAAGACTGGCAGGATACCCTCGCGCAGGCACTGGCGCCGCTCCCTGAGAGCCTGCTGGATACGCTGGGTAAATCCATACTGGGCATTTTCTTTGCAAAAGGCCTGGATGCCTCCGGTTTTACTGACATGGTCGCGTTGGGGGACGGTAGTAACAATATTGGCTTTGTGATTGTGCTCGACAGCCAGGCATTTAGCCAACCATCGGCCAACGCCTGGGCCAGCTGGAAAGAAAATTCAGCGTTCATTGCAGACACGCAGGTGCAAATCAGCGTAGAAATCGCAACGCCGGAAAACGACCATCGCATACAGGCACTGCGTTTTCTGCTATTGCATGAATTCGGCCACATATTGGCCACCATGACCGACCTCTGTCCTCAGGACTGGTCATTCTCATTACCTAAGCTGGCGGGCCACTTTAGCAAACTGAGCTGGCAAACCAGTGGTAGCAAGGCGATCCGGCCAGAACAGAACTTCCCTCATCGTGAGAAGATCAGCTTCTATCGCCAGCCGACCCTGCATGCCAGCCAGGCATTGGACTTATACCGTGACCTGGCGAGAACATCGTTTCCCACCTTATACGCCAGCATGGATGTACAAGAAGACTTTGCCGAGTGCTTTGCCACCTATGTGCATACAGAATTACTGGGACAGCCTTACCACATGCAGGTGACGATAGACGGCAATCCGGTCTATCGCAGTGATGACTTCTGGGCGTCGGCCCGTGCCAGCGAAAAAAAGCGTTATATGCGCAATCTACTTGAAGCATTGGCGCACAATAACGCCAGCCATACGTTCCAGGGGCTGGCACCCTTTCTGCGCATGAGCCTGAGCGGTGCAGATTTGCGGTCGCATGCGCAATCACTGTTGGTACAAGCCAATCAGGACCAGGAGAATGCCATTTTGTGGATGAACCTGGCCACCGGCTTTTTATGCCTCAAAATGCGTGACATGGGCCTGGCGATCCAGGAACAGGCTTTGTCCTTGCAACGGCTCTATCGCCGCCCGGCAAACTGTCAGCCGCCACGCTTCCGCCTGCTCATGATCATGACACCAGACGATTTATCTGAAAACACACCGATTGATTGCTTACTGGAAAACAGCCCGGTAGAACTCCTGTATTACTACGCATCCGTCGAGCAGCCCTTGCCATCCCCCATGCCTGAACACGATGCGGTGATGGTCGCACTCTCAGATAGCCAGGCCAACCGCGCCTTGCTACTGGCGGTACAAGCCTGCCTGCTTGACCACACACGGCCAGTGATTAACCCGCCACACCTGCTGCCCAACGTCAACCGTGACCAGTTGAGTGAGCTGCTACAAGGTATCTCCGGCCTGGATATGCCACGCACGCACCGATTGACCCGTAGCCAGGTCGTTACGCGTTTAAGCATGCAACGTCCCGCAGAGGCAACCGACCACGATACGCTGCCCAGCTTGCCCTTGATTATTCGTCCGGTCGGCTCACAAGCCGGTAACGACCTGGCGAGAATTACACAGGCAGCCGAGCTGGCGGATTATTTAAAACAGGTGCAAAGCACGGCGTTTTTTGTATCGCGCTTTGTCGATTACAGCAGCCAGGATGGCCAGTTCCGCAAATACCGCGTTGCCATGCTGCGCGGCCAGCCGTTTATCTGCCATATGGCAATCTCCAGCGACTGGATGGTGCATTACGTGAATGCAGGCATGTATGACTCTGCCGACAAACGTGCCGAAGAAGGCGCGTTTATGCAGAACTTTGCCAGCTTTGCTGCCCGCCACCAGTCAGCACTGGCCGCAATTTACCAGCGCCTGCAACTCGACTATCTGTGTATCGATTGCGCAGAAACCAAAGACGGTAAATTGCTGGTATTCGAGATTGACCACATCATGGCAGTCCATGCCATGGACTCCGCCAGCCTGTTCCCGTTTAAAGCGGGGCAAATCGCCAAGCTACAACAGGCCTTTGAGCAATATTTATATGCATTACAGCCGCAACCTTTACTGGAGAGCGCATGATGAAACTGAGTGCCAATCAACTGAATTTTTCTGGCGGCCCGGGGGCGTTGCCCGAGAGCGTATTGCAACAACTGCATACTGCCATGCTCTGTGTACCAGAAGTCGGCCTGTCGATTCTGGGTATCAGCCACCGCTCTGAATGGTTTGCGCAAGTGGTGCATGAGTTGGAAGATAATATGCGCCAACTCATGGGCTTGCCAGCATCCACACGCGTGCTGATGATGCAAGGCGGTGCCACGCAGCAATTCTCCATGTTGCCAATGAATTTGCTGCGCAATGGGCAATCTGCCGATTATATTCACAGCGGTTACTGGAGCGGCAAGGCCATTCATGAGGCGGAGAAATCCGGCCAGTTACAACTGGCCTGGAGTGGTAAAGCGGACCAGTTTAGCCGCCTGCCCAGCGATGCCGAATTACAGTTATCTAAAGACGCTGCGTATTTTCACTACATTTCCAACGAAACGGTAGAGGGCCTGCAATTTCATCGCGTGCCTGGCCGTGACGATGTGCCGCGCATCTGTGATATGTCCTCAGACCTGTTATCGACACCTGGAGACTTTAACCGCTACGCCATGATCTACGCCCATGCACAGAAAAACATCGGCCCGGCCGGGGTCACCATGGTGATTTTGCGGGATGACTTTATGAATAGCCTGCCAGATGACCTGCCTGGCTTTATCAACTATCACGCGCAAGCCGATGCGCATTCAATCTACAACACACCGCCAGTGTTTGCGATTTATAGCGTCTTGCTGGTCACGCGCTGGTTACGGGACGAAATCGGTGGTTTAGACAACATCGCCAAACGCAATCAGCAAAAAGCGCACTGTTTGTATCAGGTACTGGATGACCACGCCGACTTCTACCGTGGTCGCGCCGCCGTTGCAGACCGATCGAAGATGAATGTGGTGTTTAATTTGCCCAACACCGAGATTGAGCAAGCCTTTTTGCAGGCCGCACAACAGGCAGGCTTTTCAGGTTTGAATGGTCACCGCAGCATAGGCGGTATCCGTGCATCAATTTATAACGGCCTGGAGATAGCAGCCGCTGAACAGCTGGCTGACTTTATGCAAACATTCCGTAAGCGTTATCAAGCGACAACACAAACGACAGTTCTGTCACCTGCTTACGCTTAACAGGCCGGACGCTTAGTGGGAAGAAATCTGGCTATGGGTTAAGCGCCCATCCTGGTCAAAATAAATGCGCAGGGCATGGTAAACATGCATGCACTTACCAAGGTCGTACTCCAGCGCATTAGCGTCTTCCAGGCTAGGACGCCCCAGCAACGCCATGACGGCTTCTTTTTTAGCGCCACGGATAAGGATGTGATTTTTCAGGTCGTAGGCCATGTCACCGCGGCGACATTCTTTTTGCACCGTATTGGCAAGCTCCATCCAGCGTGTCTGGTCAAACTTGTCACTGCCAAACACCGCCTGGTCTTTAAATGCCCACCAGGTAAAAAACACAATGGTGAGAATGACAGTGAATACCGCTAACGCAATTGCAGACAACTTGATCAGTTTCATGCCCCCCGCCACCTTTCGGATTATGTATCGCTATCGGTTACATCCAGGTCACGGATAGCGTTATGGAAATCATCCACGTCCGAAAAGCTTCTATACACAGAAGCAAAGCGGATATACGCCACCTGATCCATTTGTTTTAACTCTTGCATCACGGTTTCACCCAGCAGGCGCGCAGGCACTTCGCGTACGCCCAAACCGAGTACTTTTTGAATAATTCTGTCCATCGCCTTATCCACATATTCGGTCGGCACCGGACGTTTGTGCAACGCGCGCGTAAATGACACGCGCAATTTTTCGCGCTTGAACTCTTCGCGTGTGCCATTTTGCTTCACCACCTGCGGCAAATGCAACTCTGCCGTTTCATAGGTGGTAAAGCGCTTATCGCAGACCTGACAACGACGACGCCTGCGGATAGAGTTTCCCTCCTCATTGAGTCGGGAATCCACCACCTGCGTATCATCAGCACCGCAAAAAGGACATTTCATGGCTAAAAACGGCCGTAGAAATTACTTGCCGTACACCGGGAATTTGTCAGTCAAGGCGTGTACTTTGGCTTTCACCGTTGCAATCACTTCTGCATTTTCAGGGTTGTCCAGCACGTCGGCGATCAGGTTAGCCACTTGCTCGGCCTCAGCTTCTTTAAAGCCACGGGTGGTAATCGCTGGTGAACCGATGCGGATACCGGAAGTCACGAATGGGCTCTCAGGATCGTTAGGGATCGCGTTTTTATTCACGGTAATATGCGCCTGGCCCAGGAATGCATCAGCTGCTTTACCGGTCAAACCTTTAGGACGCAGGTCTACCAAAAACACATGTGACTCAGTACGACCAGAGATAATGCGCAGGCCACGTGCCGCCAGGGTTTTGGCCATCACGCTGGCGTTTTTCAACACTTGTTCTTGATAAACCTTGAACTCAGGCTGTGCGGCTTCGAGGAAAGCAGTCGCTTTACCGGCGATGACATGCATCAACGGACCACCTTGCAAGCTTGGGAACACGTTGGAGTTGATGGATTTTTCAAACTCGGCTTTAGCCATGATGATACCGCCACGTGGGCCGCGCAGAGTCTTGTGCGTAGTAGAAGTCACGAAGTCAGCATGTGGCACCGGGTTAGGGTACACACCAGCGGCGATCAAACCTGAGTAGTGCGCCATGTCGACCATGAAATAAGCACCCACTTTTTTAGCGATTTCGGCCATACGTGCCCAGTCAAAACGCAGGGCGTAAGCAGACGCGCCGCCAATCAGCAACTTTGGTTTGCACTCGATAGCAATACGCTCCATCTCGTCGTAGTCAATTTCCTCTTTGTCGTTCAGACCGTAAGGCACAATGTTGAACAACTTACCGGACAGGTTGGCCGGGGAACCATGAGTCAAGTGACCACCGTGGCCCAGGTTCATCCCCATCACGGTATCGCCTGGTTTCAGGATGGAGAAATACACAGCCTGGTTAGCTTGTGAACCGGAGTGTGGCTGTACGTTGGCATACTCGGCACCGTAGAGCGCTTTCAGGCGGTCAATCGCCAACTGCTCGACTTGGTCAACAAACTCACAGCCGCCATAGAAACGCTTGCCTGGATAACCTTCTGCATACTTGTTAGTCAGTTGCGAGCCTTGTGCTTCCATCACCGCTGGGCTGGTATAGTTTTCTGAAGCAATCAGCTCGATATGCTGATGCTGACGCTCTACTTCAGAAGAAATCATTGTGGCCAACGCCGGGTCTGCAACGCTTAAGTTTCTTGAAAAGCTAAACATGACGATCAAGTTTCCGTATTCACAAAAATAAAGCGTGATTTTACCATGAGGCGACCCCTGCATGCATCTTTAGCATCACACAGACAAAGACGCCCCGGTTTTGTGCTCAAACACTGCATCATCAAGTCACAAGAGAGTGGATGCAATCATTCAGTGCGCCAACAAGGCAACAACTGCACCAAATAAGTGCACACAATCCAACAGTTGCTGAACTGGCAGCAGACCGAAAAAACACAAAAACAAACTATCTATATGATTTAAATAGGATTATTAAACTTGGCACAACTTATGCTAATTAATAACCGTAAGCGTATATCTCCAAAATCGCTCCCTAAACCCAACTTCGGTTGGGTTCTTTTTTTGTCATCGCCCACAATAGGCCTTTAATGCTTGCGCGCTTTCAGTTGTTGCAGCGTTTTCTGGCAACCTTGATCTGCCGTATCTGACGCACTGCCAGGATCAAGAAAAGGCAGTATCACCGCAAATGGGTTAATCAACGCCAACAGCACCCCACCTGCAACACGCGCGGCAATCGGCCCTGGGCTCAGCGATACCTTGGGATCGACAAACGGCCCGGTGACCAGGATGGGCGAGCGCACCGTTAATGGTGAGAAGTTTTTCGGGCTGGCTTGCAGCTTGAGGTTAAGCTGTTCCTGGCCCAAATTAACATCACCGAGTACGTTCACGGTGGTCACCGGCGTATCGATAATGGCAGCCTCTGGCGTCAGCACGCCCTGCTTGGCATGCCAGCCCATGGCCGCACATTGCATGGGTAAAGGTTGATCGCCTTTCATCAGCACGCCCACGGCTTGCGCAATATCCAGGCCTGCCGCTTCCACCACCAGGTGTGAAATCTCGCCTTCGCGCACCATGAGTGCCAACTGACCATCTAGCGACTTAAGCAAAGCCGCCGTGGAGCGGCCACGTCCTTGCAAGCTGGCCTTGCCATTTAACTTGCCTGAAATATACGCCGGTGCCGCGTTGGCTGACGGTTGCTTGTCTGATGACTTTTTAGTGTCAGGCGTCACTTTCAGCCATTGCTCCAAACGGATATCGCGCACCGCCAACTGGATATCCCACTCGGGTGCTGGCGGTGGTGATAAGTCAGTATTGCTGGCATCATGCGCATCGATACTCAGGGCGCCTGTGAGCGTACCTTGTGCGGTACTGGCTTCGAGTTCAGCCAGGCTTAATTTGTGTTTAAGCAGGGTCAGGCGCAACTTCAAAGGTGAAATCCGCTGTTTAAAGGCATTGCCTAAATCCACCGCATCCAGATGCACATCAATATCTGCATTCATGCGGCCATAAGTAGTGAAATCGAGTGACTCGTCCGGAAAGAGTTTGCCTGGATGCGCTTTACCCTGAGTTGCGCCAAAGGCGGGAGCCAAATCAGCCAGCATAAGTAGCGTACCTTGCAATTTCCCGCGCAACATGGGTGTTTCAGGGGCAAAGTCATACACAAACTGCCCGGATAAACGGCTACGCCCAATGTGCGCAGAAAGAATATTCACTTGCCATTGATCAGTGCCTTTTTCAATGTCGGCACTGACTTTAAACGCAGCGGTACGTGGCAACGTCAGGTCAAGCAGATCGCCCACATCGGCCAGCGACCCACCCTTGACCTCCACCCTGCCTTTCACGCGCTGGGTGCCGAACAAGTCATATACCGCACCACGAAACTGTGCATTGACAGCGCCATATTTCAACCAGCCTTGAGAGTTAATCGGCGGAGACTTGCTGCCCTGTGTGGCTACTGGCAAAAAGCCTTGTGTCACGAGCTCGCCCAGTATCGGTAACTTGCGAAACTGGCCATTGACCTTGACGCGGGATTCCGGCGTGGCAAGATGTTCACCTTCTTCGGTAAAAAAAGTCACGGCCAGTTGGGCATCTGTGACGGCGTCAGCGACTTTTGCCTGCCCCTGATTCACCGCCAGCTGCTCAATCAGCGGAAAAGGCCGTGGCGGGCCGCTGTCATCTAGCTCAAACGCCCAACTTGCATGCCTGTCTGCACGGCGCAACAGGTAGGCATTCAGCTGATCCGCACGAATCGCTTCAATGCGATAAGGATCGGTTTCTTTGAGCGTCCATAGATCGCGATAACGCAACGCCAGGTCCAGACCATGTGCATCCACAAAATAAGGCGCGTCAAAGCCTTCTGGCGCCGATAGTTTTAACCCGCCGACTTGCAAGCGGATACCTCCCAGCAATTGCAAGCGAAACGGGCGCTCAATCACGACTGAACGGTGCAATTTATCTTGCAGCAATTGTTGCAACGGCTGACGCAGAAACGGCCACCCGGCGATTTCACAGGCAATCACGGCCAACACCAGCACAAGCAAGGTCCCGGCGACCCACCTGGTGACCGCTGCAGATTTTTTTGTTGTTATTTCCGTCTCATTCATAGCTTGTCATGATGACAATGATAAGCTGGCCTGGCTAGTCCTCCGAGGCTGACACGCGTGTAGGCCGATTCTGTCAAAGCGATTGCTGCTGTCAGTTATAATGAAGATATAAACACACCCTTAAATACTGGAGCCGATTGTAATGAAATGGACCGATAGCCAGCGTATTGCTGAAGACCTGTATGACAAATTCCCCGAGGTGGACCCAAAAACCATTCGCTTTACCGACCTGATGCAATGGGTATTGGAACTGGATGGCTTTAATGACGACCCAGCCCATTGTGGCGAAAAAATCCTCGAGGCGATTCAACTGGCCTGGATTGAGGAAGCCGAGTAAATGACCACTTTCCTGCCAGCGTCTATTTTCAAAGCCTACGATATACGCGGCATCGTCGGTGAGACGCTGACAGAAGACATTGTGTGCCAGATCGGACTGGCACTAGGCACACTGGCACAAGAGCGCGGCGAGCACAGCCTGTCTGTTGGCTACGATGGCCGTTTATCCAGCCCCACCCTGGCCGCCGCCCTTACAACAGGCCTCGTAGAAACGGGGATCAATGTCATAGCCTTAGGCATGGTCACCACCCCGATGCTGTATTTTGCGGCGCACTACTTAACGCAGACCAGCAGTGGCGTCATGATCACCGGCAGCCATAATCCGCCAGCATACAACGGCCTCAAAATGGTGGTTGCGGGCGAAACCCTCAGCAGCGAAGCTATCCAGGCACTCAAGCAATCGATTATCCAGCAGCAGTTCACTCAGAGGTCCCAGCCAGGCAAGCAATCGTTTCACGATATTCTTCCAGCCTATCAAGAAGCCATTGTGTCAGACATCCAGCTCGCGCGCCCCATGCGCGTAGTGATTGACTGTGGCAATGGCGTCGCTGGTGCTTATGCACCGGCCTTATTTAAAGCCCTGGGCTGCGAAGTGGAATCCTTGTTTTGCGAGGTGGATGGCCACTTTCCCAACCACCACCCGGACCCGGTTGAGGCCAAGAACCTGCAAGATGTGATACACACGTTACAGGCTGGCGAAGCAGAAATCGGCATTGCCTTTGATGGTGACGGCGACCGTCTGGGCGTGGTCACCAAGTCCGGCCAGATTATCCGCAGCGATCGTCAACTCATGTTGTTTGTTGAAGACGTGCTGCAACAACAGCCAGGCAGCAAAGTAGTGTTTGATGTGAAATCCACGCGTCATTTATCACCGTTTATACGCGAGCACGGCGGCAAACCGGTGATCTGGAAAACCGGCCACTCGCTGATGAAAGCCAAAATCAAGGAAACCGGCGCCGCTATCGGCGGTGAGCTTTCCGGCCACCTGTTTTTTAATGATGCCAAGCAAGGTAAGCCACGCTGGTTTGGCTTTGATGACGGCCTGTATAGTGCCGCCAGACTGTTGGAAATCATCAGCCGCAGCCCGGATGCCAGCGCCATGCTCGAAGCGCTGCCCGATAGTGTCAACACCCCCGAACTGCAAATTGCCATGCAAGAAGGCGAACCGCACGCCTTGATTGCCACGTTGCAACAATCGGCTCAATTTGCGGATGCGATTGAAATCATCACCATTGATGGCCTACGTGTGGAATATGCCGATGGCTTTGGCCTGGTGCGCGCATCCAATACCACGCCCGTACTCACGCTACGTTTTGAAGCGGATAGCGACGCCGCATTAACTCGCATTCAACAAACATTTAAACAAGTCATCAGCCGTGCCAATCCTGACTTGAAAATTCCGTTTTAAGCCACCATTGAATGAGCATGCGATATGCCACACAACGACTCTACTCTCGCGGGCGCGGCCTGCTTTACACACTGATCTGGCTGGGTCTTGCCGCGTTGGTCTGGTTTTTGGTCGACCGCGTGCAGCACCCGAACACCCTGGAACAAATCGGTCAGCAACAAGTCGTCAGCCTTAAACGCGGCCCTGACGGCCACTACAGCGCCGAAGCCCTGATTAACGGCGAACGTGTGCGCGTGCTGGTCGATACTGGCGCCACTGGCGTAGCCATTTCGCAAAGTGTCGCTGACCGTTTGGGCCTGGTCAGCCGCGATGCCATTAACACGCACACTGCCAACGGCAATGCGGTGTCTTACCTGGTGCGGTTGAAAACTGTGCAATTGGGTGGTGTGGTTGCGCATGATGTCGCTGCGACGATTTCACCGGGGCTGGAAGGCGATGCCCTGCTTGGCATGAGCTTTTTAGGCAGAATGGATGTGAGGTTGTATCGTGGGGTAATGACGATACGGGATGGTGAGTAGTACGCGTGAGCACACGGGTTGCCCACGCGCCGGCGATTATGGTGCCTCAGCTGGTAATGGTTTCCCTTGCTTGACAATGGCCACCGCCTGAGCAAACCGTTTATGGAACGTCGTTTCAGTTAAGGTTGTGGCGACATTCACCGTGACGCGGCGCTTGGTCACGACAGTGACCTTGGTGTCGTCGTCTTTCACTGGCTCCACCCAGGCACCCATGACTGCCCCCCAGGAAACCAGGTTCACGCCACTGCTGGTGAGCATATAGTGCTGGTCTCTATGCTCCTCAATCGCATCCGCACCTTCCCATCTGAAGACGGTTTTTGCAATTTCCCAAGCTTGCGCTTCTGTTACGGCATAGTTCTTGGTAGTGCCTTCGGCACCGCTTTGTTTCACTTTGACCACATCTTGCATGGTTGAGCAACCAGCCGCAGTCATCGCTAACGCCACTAACAGGGCGCTGGCAACGCTTCTTTTGATATTCATTCTTATTCTTTCAAATTATTAAGTAAAGATTGGTTAATCCAATCCGGCGCCACATTAGCAGATTTTGCGTAGCAAAGCCATGCGTTGCACACAGCTAGCGCCTGACGCCATATTCCAGCACAAACCACTGCGGATTCATTCCGGCCAGTGGCGCACGTAATGTCGCCAATTCCGCCTCAGGCCCATGCACTTCGATGCGCACCAGCGTAGACACCTCGCTCATCTCATGCAAAATCGGGCGCAGGTTTTCAAGATGGGCTAACAAGGCTGCCGCATTCTCAAAGCCTTCGCGGCAATGCGCGAGGTCGCCATCAAAACTAAAGCCATAATACAAACAGCCAGACTCGCGCGCTGACCACTCCACATACTTCTCACAGATGGCGCGAAAAGCAGCGGCTTTGCCAGGGTGAATCTCAAAATAAGGGGAAACAGAACAGCAGGTATCTTGGGTAGCCATCGCGCACTATCGTTGTTTAATTATTAATTTGCCAGCTCAGCACCTTCAACCACGACGCGGAAGAATTGCAATGCCGCCTGGTCCTGGATACGCACGCCAGTCGCCACCGAGCCGCGTTTGCCCGGTGCGATACCGCCCGTAATCAGCATGGATCGCGTCTGGTCAACCAACCGCCCGCGGTTATCGTATTGCAACATACGCACCTGCACTCGGCCAACCTGCACGCTGCTATTGTTCTGCACCGCGGCATACACCATGCCAGTGTTATCTGCCAACGGGCCAGAAGGCAGGTAGCGCGCGGGGTTGCGTGGTAAATCTATGCGCATGGCACGGCCAGCGGCCTCTTTACCGATCTCGGAATCCGAACTGGCAGCGAGTTGGTAGTGCTGCAAAGCCAACGAGGTCTCGCCGCGGCCTTCGGCAATCTGGCCAAGCAAGGCATAGCCAGGGGCGGTTGGCAGCAAGGCATTGGCTTTTTTCAGGAAAGGCTCGGCTTGCGCTTTTTTGCCATCATTAAACAAGGCAATCCCGCTTTGCACGTAGGGCTTGAAGTAGTCAGGCTGCATCTGAATCGCCTTGTCGTAAAAGGCCAGCGCTTCCGTGGTGTTTTTCTTGGTCAAGGCAATATCACCCAACAACTCCTGAAAGCGCGCCTCGTGCGGCTCGATACTGATCGCTTTTTTGGCCAACGTTTTGGCCTTTTCGGCATCGCCTTTTTGCAATGCTTCCTTGCCTTCGTCGTAGGCTTTATAGGCTTCACGCGTCGCCATGAGTTTGGCGACTTTTTGTGCATAAACGTCTTTACCCATCTCGCCGCCAGCGCCCAATTCTGCCAGCGTTTTCTTGTTATCATCCACACGCTCTTGTGACGGCGGATGGCTGGCAAACAGGCCGGAAATAAAGTCTTGCCGCTTGCCTTCGCTCAGGCGTACAAACGTCTCTTGCAAGGTGACGGCCGCAGCCGGGTCATAGCCTGCCAGTTTCATATACTTCATGCCATAGTGGTCAGACTCTGACTCAGCATCGCGGCCATATTTACTGGTAATTAACTGCCCGCCCAGCTGCGCGCCACCGACGACCAGGTTGGCATAATTAGAATCACGCGTAGCCAGTCCCACCGCCAGCATAGCGCCTTGCATAAACATGCCACGCTCCATGCCTTTGGCACCGTGACGCGCCGCCGCATGCACAATTTCATGGCCTAGCACGGCAGCTAACTCAGCCTCACTGTGCAACTCGTAAAGCAAGCCACGGTTAAAAGCGATTTTGCCGCCCGGCATCGCCCAGGCATTCGGTACCGAATCATTCAGCACCACAAACTCATAAGGTAAATCCGGTCGGTCAGAGACCGCCGCCAGTTTTTGCCCCACTTGCTGCACATAGCGTGTCAGTTCTGCATCCAAGGTGTAATCACCGCCTTGCGACTGGCGTGCAGGGCTATAATTTTGCTGGCCCAGTTGAATCTCTTTGTCTTGCGAGACAAACTGGAACTCGCGTTCTTTCGTCACCGGGTTGACGCCGCAGGCCAGCAAGCCTGCGGACAACACCACCGGGCAAAGAATACTTTTTTTTATCATGGTCATGCAGCCATTTCCCCGCGGCTATTCTATTGTTTTTACGTGATCACGGTTGGCTGTTGCCTGCCAGTGAGTGGCGGCAGTTGCGAAATCTGGTGTGACACGGCAATCAACTCTGCCAACGCCTCTTGTGCATCCAACTGCTGCTGCGCGGCATCTTCAGTAAAGGCTTCGAGGTAGACACGAATGGTTGCCCCTTCAGTGCCCGTGCCCGACAAACGAATGACCACACGCGAGCCGCAGGCGAACAAGATACGCAGTCCCTGACCAGTGCTGACCGAACCATCAACAGGATCCGTATAGCTAAAATCATCGACTGTTTTCACGGTATAACTGCCAAACACTTGCCCTGGCAGGCTGGAAAATTGCGCCTTGATATGGGCAATCACAGCATTGGCCTGCTCGGTGGGTACGCCTTCATAGTCGTGACGCGAATAGACATTGCGGCCATAAGTTTGCCAGTGTTTACGCACCAGGGACTCGACGCTCTCGCCAGTCACAGCCAGCAGATTGAGCCAGCACAACACTGCCCACAAGCCATCTTTTTCACGCACATGGTCGCTGCCCGTGCCAAAGCTTTCTTCGCCACACAAGGTCACGCGACCAGCATCCATCAGGTTGCCAAAAAACTTCCAGCCGGTAGGCGTTTCGTAGCAATCAATGCCCAGTTTAGCCGCCACGCGGTCAACCGCACCACTGGTCGGCATGGAGCGCGCCACGCCGGACAAACCTTGGGCATAGGCCGGAATCAGTTTGGCGTTTGCCGCAATCAACGCCAGGCTATCAGAAGGGGTGACAAAAAAGTGGTTGCCCAGGATCATGTTGCGGTCGCCATCGCCATCAGACGCCGCCGAAAAATCAGGCGCTTGCGTGCCGTAGGCAATCTTCACCAGGTCTTCGGCATAGGTAAGGTTAGGGTCCGGATGGCCGCCACCAAAGGTTTCTGAGACCTCGCAGTTCATCAGGCTGCTGGCCGGTGCACCCAGGCGCTCATCTAAAATGACCTTGGCATAAGGCCCGGTCACGGCATGCATGGCATCAAATTGCAGCTTATGGCCTGCGGCCAGCCAGCGTTTAATCGCGGCAAAGTCAAACATGCTTTGCATTAGGTCAGCGTAGTCAGCCACCGAGTCAATCACTTCAACTTCAAAACCATCCAGTGTGGTCACGCCTATGCTGGACAAGTCCACCTCGGGCAAATCGGCCAGTTTGTATTGTGTAATCTGTTTGCTATTAGCAAAAATGGCATCGGTGATTTTTTCTGGTGCCGGTCCACCGTTGCTGGTGTTGTATTTGATGCCAAAATCATCATCAGGCCCGGCCGGGTTATGGCTTGCAGAGAGGATAATGCCGCCAAAGGTCTGGTATTTACGAATGATGTGAGAGGCGGCAGGCGTGGACAGGATGCCGTTTTGCCCCACCAGCACTTTGGCAAAACCATTGGCTGCCGCCATTTTAATAATCACCTGAATGGCCTCTTTATTAAAAAAGCGGCCGTCGCCTCCCAGCGTCAGGGTAGCCTTTGCGGGAATATCCAGCGTATCAAAAATACTCTGCACAAAGTTTTGCAGGTAATGGGCTTGCTGGAACACGCGTACTTTTTTACGCAAGCCAGAAGTACCGGGTTTTTGATCAGAAAAAGGATGTGTTGCGACAGTTTGAATCGACATGGCCTTGGCTTCTTGAAATGTTAAAAACTCTAAACTTGATTGTATTACAAATCGGTGACAGTTTTATGTGATGGTTGGTCAAACATGCATGGTTTATCGGGCGCGATGGCCAATACCGAAATACAACGCCGATAAGCCGACGAGATGACACACTGGCCACCATAAGGCGTTAAATTGCTGCTGCATAAAAGCATAAGCACCTAGCACGCCGCCAGTGACAAAACCGCCAATCAGGATTAAGTAAAGCATTAGCCGTCTTTTATCAACTGCTTGACCACGCAAGCGCAGGCCGAATGCAATGCCGATATCCGTAAACAATCCAGACACATGCGTTGTGCGCACCACCGCCCCGCTAAAGGTGCTGGTCATCGCATTTTGCAATCCACAAGCGGCGGAAGCCAGCCACTGGCCGCTGAGCCAGCCCTGATTGAGCAACAACACAGCCACCGTGAGCAACCCCGCCTCTATCCACAGCGCAAGATGATATTGCCTGCCCAGCTTGAGTGCCTCATGACCAATGACCATGCCACTGATGATCGCGCCCAGCACAAAAAAGAGCATCACGCACAGCAAATGCAGCACTTGCAAGACGTCCCCTTGCATGATTTCAATTGAGAAAAAAGTAGAAATGCCGGTCAGGTGCGACACTGCCTGATGACGAAATCCCAGCACGCCAACGGCATTCACGAAGCCCGCATTCATGGCCAGTAAAAATCCGCCCAATTCTACCCAGCGGGGCAAGCGCTGCATCATGTCACATCCTCGTTTTTCGATTTGTTGTGCCAGCTCATTTTACGCTGCCAGCGCACAACGACAACAAAAATCATCCAGCAAAAACTACGTAAAATCATGAGCTGTTTTTACGGATTGGCTTCAGGGTGGTTTTGAAACACTGGCGTATAGTGACAGTCATACAAGTACATCAAGCACGATGTACTACCAAACAACCAAAGGAGACTATCATGTGGACTAAACCAGCTGCGACTGAAATGCGTTTTGGCTTTGAAGTGACGATGTACGTCATGAACAAATAATCCGTCTTATCTATTCAGATAGATTGAATAAAAAACCGCCAGAATACGGCGGTTTTTTATTGCCTGCAGTAGTAGACTCAAGCCAACTGCGACCACAGCAAATTGAGGCTCACACCCATCAAAAAGACGGCAAAAATACGTTTTAATACCTTGACCGGCAAACGCTTGGTCAGTGCCACGCCTGCCGGGGCAAATAGCACACTGAGCGGGGTAATCAGCATAATGGCAGGCAAATAGAGCAAGCCGAACGAATCTGGCGCATGTGCCGCCTGACGCATCGCATCTTGCAGATAACTCACTGTGCTCGCCAATGCGATCGGGAAGCCTAACACTGCCGACGTCCCGATCGCCTGCTTCACCGACACATTACGCATGGCCAGATAAGGCACCGTCAACGTGCCGCCACCGATCGACACCAGCGCAGAGATCACACCGATCAACAATGACACCAGGCTGATTTCCACCTTGCCCGGTACTTTGTGCTGGGTGGGTTTGCGATCCAGGAATAACTGAATCGCCGCAAAAAAAGTAAACGTGGCAAAAAACAGCGTCAAGTAAAACGCATCAAGGTGAATCGCCACCAGCGTTGCCAGCAAAGAGCCGATAAACGCCATCGGCACCATGGCCCAGACATAGGGCCAGACGATGTTCTGGTTTTTATGATGCGCTAGGATACTGGAAAGCGAAGTAAACACGATGCAGGCCATCGAAGTCGCCAGCGCCATATGAAAAGCTGCATCAGCCGAAAAGCCCTTGGCCACCAGCATGGCATGCAACATCGGCACCAACACAATGCCGCCACCAATGCCAAGCAACCCAGACAATACGCCGACCACCACGCCGATCAGGCAAAACAGCGCATATTGCTCAATAAATAACTGTATCCAGTCCATGCGACACTCATCCGTTGAAAGCGCAACAGTATAACGGCTACGCCGATGTAACTCACGTGATTCTCTGTTGTGTGATGCACTTTGCTTTTGTGACAACCATCACAATGCTCAACCAACATAATAAAAAACCCGGCGCCGATGGGCAGCCGGGCTCTATGAACGCAAATGAACTTATTTGTTCATAACGTACATGGTTACTTCGAAGCCGAAACGCATTTCGGTAGCAGCTGGTTTAGTCCACATAATGATCTCCTTTTTTGATTCCCCGAACCGACCCCATGTCTGGCTCGTGTGAATGTATTATCGGCCCATGCCCCAACAATCCTGCTATTGCGGATCATGAACAGCGTTTAGGGAATTTCATGAAACAACCCTCATACAAATGAATATGCCCACATTAAAACACAATCACATTTGATGCATTGAATCGATCGCCTGCAGTCTTTGCCTGACATAGTTAGCATTGTCTTTATTCATAAAATAATCAGAGATTATTTCCATTCCCTTTTCATTAATATCTAACCGATCAAAGCAATATGCCAAATGTGCCTTGTCCTTTTGCAGCAAATTAAAAACCTTTTCATAGTAATCAGGAATAACTGATTTATAGGCTTTTCTAGCGGTGAGCAAAGCGCTATCTGGTATCTCACCCCACTTGTGCTGCATCATAATCAAGTCTAAAAAGTCTTTGCTCAACCCAGACTTATCCATTCCCCGGTCCACATTAGCCATTAACTTTTCTACAAACAAACACGCTTTTGAGAGCGTTGGCAATGGAAGATCTGATGCTTCACCTGTTAGGTCAACTCTTCCCTCTGAAACAATTTCAAATTTTATTGGTTGGCCTTCAACTTCAAATACAGTTCGAATGCCCTCTTTATCTATTCGAGGGCTACGCAACTGCACTGGAGTATCTCGAATAAACAAACCCTCTATGCCCCTTTGATGGACTAACTCTCGAAGATCAGAGTATCCCTCCCGGCTTGAACACAAAAAATCGATATCCACGGATGTCCGATACTCATCAATCATGAGTGCAATTGCAGTGCCTCCACCAAAGTAGCATTCTGTAGCGCGCATGATTTCAGTATTGAAATTCTGCAGCACAGACATGATTCTTATATGATGATGTCGCACGAGCTTCATAACATGACTCCGCTGCCATATTTATGGGTAAGCCTATCTAAAAATTTTGCTTCTTCAGGCGTGAGCGTGTCACGCTCTAAATATCTCGCATTCTTCTCATAGATATAAAAAGCCTCCTTTTCAGTCAGGTTTTTATTACTTCTGTCCCATAGCAGTAAGCACAATTGAGGATACGTGGTGCCATCAACCTTGGGATTTCTAACCCTCTTCTTCGTGATTGCGCCCAATCTGGCTTTTTCTACGGTTTCCAGCGTACTCTTTTTAGTCAGCTCAAGATTTAAAGCCGCCATGATCTTAGCCACGATGTGAAAACCAACATTTTTGCCGGTTTCTAAATCATGCACATTCATTCTTGTGACGTGTGCATTCTCAGCCATATCCTCTTGAGTAAGGCCTGCTGCAATGCGTTGTGCTTTAAATTGATTTGCGAAATTAATGTGCCTCATATGATGCATTATGCATAAAAAGCAGCAAATGTAAAGATTTAATGTATTGTTTGAGGATAGTTATTCTGAATATAGCCAGAAAACGGACCGAGCCACTGCCAGCTGGCGAGTGACGGTATAGAAAGCCCGCTCGCTGGCGCATAAAGAAGGCGCAAAAGCCAAGCTGACACCAGATACAGGGAAAAAGCAGCTAAAGATGGACCAAGGCCCGACCATCTTTAAACCTTTTTAGATAACGACACCGAGCTAAAAGTCACCGCACTGATCACCAGCATGGCGCCGATCAACTGTGCATGATTAGGGGGCACATGCTCAAACGCCGCAATCACCATGGTGGTGACTGGCACGAGGTTCATAAAGATCGCCGCTTTTGAGGGCCCAAGATTCGAAATGCTGGCATTCCAGAACAGATAAGCCAGCACTCCGCCGCCTAGCGACATCGTCAGCAGTGCAGCCCCGGCATGTATGGTTGGCACCACAACATGATCGCCATGCATGATGGCAGCAATGCTCAACGCCATCGCCCCGACGGTCATGATGCCCGCAGTATTCGCAATACCACCCACCTGTTTGGGCAGCATCTTTTTAACCAAGACGTTATAAAGCGCCCAATTGAGGGAAGCAATCAGGATGTAGATATCGCCAACCGCAATCGTCAGTTGCGCGCCCGCACCCAGCACCACGATTGCCACGCCCGCAATACCAATCGGGAAGGCCACCAGTTGCTGTGTGCTTGGCCTGTCGCGCAGAATCACATAGCCCAGCACAGCCGTCAGCAAGGGATTCAAGGCCATAATCAGGGCGCCATTGATGGCAGAGGACGTTTCCATGCCCAGAAAGAAAAACAGGTTAAAGCCAAATACGCCAACCACTCCTAGCGTCAGATATGCTTTCCAATGCTGCGCAGGAATCGCCTCTTTTCGCATTTGTGCAATCAAGACCATGACAGCTGCGGCCAGCACATAGCGACTTGCGCCCGCCACATAAGGGCCCATTTCAGCAATGACCGGCCGTGCCAGATTGAAATTGGCGCCCCAGAAAATCGCTGCCATGGTGGCCATCAAATAAGTTTTAAAGTGATTCATCCGAGTTCTCTATAACCGCTCAATATATAAAAGTGACACAACAAACCGTTATAGCCTGCGTCTGCTTCAGCCGTCAATCCCTTCCACAATAAACACCCGATATTGTGCGCCCTGGTGCCTATGCTTAACGGCCTGCTGATATTGCGGACTGTGGTACCAGGCTTCGGCCGCTTTGACGGTGGGAAAGCGATGGATCAAGCACCCTTCAAAGGATGCACCTTCGAGGATATTGAGCGCGCCATACCTCACCAGCGGCGTGACCGCATGCCCCTCTCGGGCGAGAGGGGCCAGGCTAGCATAAGTATCCATGGCGGCCTGATTCGTGGTCTGCTCACGCATCATGACCACATAGGCACTCATGATGCTTGCGCACCTTGCAGACGTTGTACAAGAGACTGTGCGGCTAAGGCAGACGACGCCGGATTTTGCCCGGTAATCAACAAACCATCCTCGACCACATACGGTTGCCAGTCAGCGCCTTTTGAAAAAATACCGCCATGATTGGCCAGCATATCTTCGACCAGGAAAGGGACGACATTGGTTAAGCCGACAGCTTCTTCTTCCGTATTAGTGAAGCCGGTGACTTTCTTGCCAGCCACCAGCGGGCGACCATCTGGCTGTTTGGCATGACGCAATACGCCAGGCGCATGACAAACCAGCGCGACAGGTTTACCTGCATTCAATGTCGACTCAATCAAGGTAATGGAGTCGCGGTCCTCCGCCAGGTCCCACAATGGCCCGTGCCCGCCTGGATAAAACACCGCATCAAAACCATTATGTGACACTGAGTTTAAAGGCACGGTATTCGCCAGGGCTTTGCCTGCTTCTGCATCAGCTTCAAAACGTTTGGTATCCACCGTTTGAAAAGCGGGATCATTACTTTTAGGATCCAGCGGCGGCTGGCCGCCTTTAGGCGATGCCAATGTCAATTGCGCACCCGCAGCCTTAAACGCGTAATAAGGCGCAGCCAGCTCTTCGAGCCAGAAGCCGGTTTTGAGGCCGGTATTACCCAGGGTGTCATGCGAGGTGAGGACGATCAGGATGTTCATTTAAAGCTCCTTAGTGATTGAGTGATCAGGTGAGTCCATCATGAACGCTTTGATTCCATTTTTGAAATTTATTATGTATATTTCAGTTATTCACCATATGAATATTAAAATGCGCTACGACCTGAATCTATTACGAGTATTTATCGCCTTAATGGAAGAGCGCAGTGTGACGCGTGCGGCTGACCGGCTTGGCATCACGCAGCCCGCACTGTCGAATGCATTGAACCGCCTGCGAGAAATACTCCAGGATCCATTATTTATCCGTGAACGTTATGGCATGCAGCCGACACAGAAAGCAGAGGCGTTGGCGCCAGTGATTATGGAGGCCATAGGACAACTGGATGAAATCGTCCTCGAACAGCAGGCCTTTGACCCAGCCAGTGCCAATTTGTTATTCACGATTGCACCTAATAGTTATGTCGAATATGTGCTGATTCCGGCAGTCGTGGCCAAGCTGCGCGTACTGGCCCCTGGCATCAAGCTGCGCATTATTCCTTACGGCAATGATCTTGCTGAAACCGGGGTGATTTCAGGCAGCACGGCGCTGGTCATGGGGCGTTTCGTCGACCCGCCAGACAACCTGATTGTGCAGCACCTGATGGATGACAGGCTGGCTTGTGTGGTGCGCGCCGATCACCCGACCGTTGGCAATGAAATCACCAAGGCGCAATATGAACAGTTGAAGCATGTGAATGTATTGCCGCCAGGACGTATGCGCGCAGGGTTGTTTCAGGCGTTGGACCGGCAGGGCTTAAAACGTGAAGTGGCGGTGTCGGTCACGCATTTTCTTTCGGTACCAGAAGTGATCTCCGTCACCGATTATTGCACCACACTGCCTATTCAAATTTGCCGCCGTCTGGCCAATGATACGCGCTTAAAAATATTGCCAACGCCAGTTGACCTGGGCACTTTCCCGGTGGATATCGCCTGGCATGTCAGATACCGGCATGACCCGGTGCATCGCTGGCTACGGTCATTAATTGAAGAAGTGGCACGTACGCTCTAACAATGGCTAGGCGGCATCAATCAGGCCATGCTTCATGGCCAGCCGCACCATTTCCACCGGGCTGTTCACCGACAGTTTCTGCTTGATTAGGGTGTAATAGTTAGCCACGGTCTTCTGGCTGATTTTAAGCATATCGGCCACCTCTTCCACGCGTTTGCCTTCGGCCAGCAGCCTAAACACTTCGAACTCACGTGAAGTGAGTTGCTGCAAAGGATTACTGTCGCCGATCAGTGTTTGCAAAGCGACTTTCTGTGCCACATCCTGGCTTAAAAACGTGCGGCCTTTGGCCACATCCAGCACCGCCTGCACCAAATCCTCTGCCACACCGGTTTTAGTCACATAGCCCTTCACACCGGTTTTAAGTGCCTGCGCGGCAAACGACACCGCCTCGTGCATGGAGAAAATCACGATTCTGGCTTGCGGATAGCGCTGCAAGATACGCTTGGCAGCTTCCAGGCCGCCCATGCCAGGCATGGAAATATCCATCAGCATGACATCAGGCAAGATCTCGCCATAGACTTGGTACGCTGACTCCCCGGTATCTGCCTCGGCCACGATTTCAATCGACTTATGGCTTTCGAGCAAACGACGCAACCCTGAACGCACCACGCTGTGGTCATCCACCAACACTACTTTAACTGTCATGTCACTGCTTCCTGAAAACCTTCTGTTGTGTGAAAACGGACTTCGATACGCGTGCCCTGGCCCGGCGCACTCGTAATGTTCATGCTACCCATCAAGCCTTCAACCCGCTCCTGCATACCCGCCAGACCATAACCGCGACTTTGCACACTGGTATCAAACCCGCGTCCGTCATCCTCCACCAGCAGATACAAGCCCTGCTCACTTTCAGTCACTTCTATCGTCACGCGTGTCGCAGCGGCATGCTTGCTGATGTTGGTCAGGCATTCCTGCAAAATTCGGTAGATCGTCACCGACACCGACTCATCATGTTGGCTCAGGTGGTTTGAAATCGCATTCACCACCATGATGCCGCGGTTACGGTCATGCCAGTGATGAATCAACTCGGCCAGCGCCAGGCTCAACCCCAACTCATCCAGCACACGCGGGCGCAAGCGCGCCAGGATATCCTGAATAGTCACCATCATTTGCCGTGTGATCTGTGCAATCGCCTGTGCGCTTTCACGCGCGACGCTGAGTTTTTTCGCTGCCACCAGCGCACTGGCATCTACATGCACGGCGGTCAGGTATTGGCCGATTTCATCATGCAGGTCACGCGCCAGCTTTTTACGTTCTTCTTCCTGCAAGTGGATAATCTGCTGCGTTAAACGATGGTTGTTACGTATGCTTTGCTCCAGCGTGCTGGCCATGCTGTTGAACTTATCACTGATTTCACTCAGTTCCACTTGCTCAAACCCGGGCAAGCGGCTTTGATATTCGCCGCGCTCAATCTGATTCAAGCCATGAATAATCTGCTTCACCGGTTTAAACGTCGCACGCACCGTCCAATAGACAAACAACAACACACTCAAACCAAACAGGCCGACAATCGCTAGCAAACCAGAGGTGTCGTCCCAAATTTCGCGCAACTCAAAACTCGGGTCTGGCGTAATCACCAGCTCACCGATAAAGCGCCCGTTTAAAATAATATTCTTGCGTTTGGGTTCGTTGAGCACGCTGGAAATATCCAGCAGACGTACAAACCACGCGGGAGGCTCTTCACCGGTAGGGACCAATCGCGTCGAGCGGTTAGACTCACGCAAGCGGCCATTCATATCAAAAAAATCCACTTTCAGATGGCGGATATTGGTCAGCTCATCCAGCCTGAACAGATTGGTTTGACCATTTTCACTGTGATTCAACCAGCCAAAATCTGTCATGTAATGCGCAATTTCCGCATCCAGCAAATGAATCACCAGGTTGGTACTTGAATCTACTTCTGCTAATACGTCTTCACGTGCATTCTTCACCACGGATACCGCCCAGGTCAGCAATAAGCCGAGCAATAACAAGGTAATGATCAGGTTAAGTTTGAACTGAAGACTGAGAGATTTCATCATGCTGTGTGGATTTTAAAGTCGATCGCCCAAAAACTGTCGGGAATTTTTCCCGATTCACATCCCTGGCATGCAGGGATACCACGCATTATAGGCGGACTAGCGAATCACCACCCCCCAAGGCAAGGTGCCAACCGGAATATCCTTTAACCGCTGATTCGTTTGGGTATCAATCACAGACACGCTGTGACTACGGCCATTAGCGACATACAGTTTTTTGCCATCTGGCGTCAGTGCCATATTCCACGGCCGTTGCCCCACCGCGATAGTGGCAATCACCTGACGACTGGCAGTATCAATCACGCTGACATTATGGTCGCCGCCATTGCTGACATAAATGCGGCTGCCATCAGCATTGACCTTGACGCCATTAGAGCGCAAGCCGACTTTGATATTAGCCTGCACTTTCCAGTCACTGCTGGAGACAATCTCCAGCAAATTTGCTGCTTCGTTAGCGACATAAGCCCATTGACCATCCGGACTGAAACCCACACCGCGCGGATGCTTGGTGGCAGCAATAACGTGCTCAGATTTGAGTGACTTGAGATTAATCACATCCACATTATTGCTTTCTTCGTTGCTTGCCAATAACCACTGCTGATCCGGCGAAAACACACAGTGCTCAGGGTTTCTGCCCTGGGTATGAATCGTGTGTTTGACCTTATTGGCCTGCAGATCTACCAGAGCCACGGCATTTTCTTCCTCCAGGCAGGCAGCCAGCAGCTTGCCATCCGGTGAAATATCTATTCCCTCAGGTTCGTCACCGACTTTGATCAAAGCGACTTGCTTGCCTTGTTGGGTATCCACCACAGCTACCGCATTTTTATCGCGCACGACGACATACAAATTTTGATTGCCAGGGTGTACGGCGGCTGCCTGAACTTTTTTACCGAACTGGCCCTTGGCTGGCAGGCGCTTAACCACCTCATCGGTACTGGTATCAATGACCGACACCGTGCCATCTTTTTCATTGGGCACATACGCGAAAGGTTGGGAGAACGCTGAGAAAGAGGTCGTGGCCAAAGCCGCTGTGAATAGAAGCTGTTGCAGTGTGCGTTGCATAGAGTGTCCTTCAAAAAAATCGACCAGTTGCTGCAACAACTGGCCTGAACATGGAGATATACTTTATGCAAATCAATTAAATTAAGTCATTTAAATTGATAATTGCATATTAAGCATGCTGTGGCCGCCTCAATAGCGGCAGCCTTCCCGATTTCAACGGGATTTACTCCCGACAAACTGACCAAACGCCCGCGGCTGCGCGCCGACAGCCACCGTTGCAGTGACGGCCAAACGCTCACTGTCGATGATGGCAATGACGTTATCCATCCAGCTGGCCACCACTACCTGCTGGTGCTCAGCATCGAAAGCAATGCCTTCCGGCGTACCCGGCACACGAATCTTGCGTATGGTTTGTCGTGTTTCCAGATCAATGACACTTACCGTATCTTCACCGGTATTGGTCACGAACACACGTTGCCCACGGCTATCTGCCGTCACGCAATAAGGATGTTCGCCCGTCACCAGCGTCGCTACTACCTCATTACGACGGGTATCCACCACACTGACCGTATTTGAATACACATTCACCACAAATAACTGCTTGCCATCCGGGCTGATATTCAAGCCAAACGGGTGCTGCCCAACCGGGATACGGTGCCGTTCTTTGTGGGCACGGGTATCGATCACACTCACGTCATTGCTATCACGATTCGCCACATACAATATGGCATCATCGTGACTTAACTGCAGCCCGCCAGGTGCCTGCCCGACTTGAATCTGCGCCAGTACATGCCCGCTTTCAGCCGCTAACACCAACACGCTATCGTGATACCAGTCCGCCACGTACAGCCGGTCACCACCCTTGCCCACCGTGAGGCCGACAGGGGCGATTGGCAGCATGATGGTGCGTATCACCGCCTGGCGTTGCATATCAATGACCGATAACGAGCGCCCCTCGACGTTGCTGATATACACGCGCTGATTACGCGCATCTACCGCCACGCCGACCGGGGCCTTACCCACCGTAAGCGTCTTTACCACTTGCTGCTGTTGCAGGTTGACCACTGAAACCGTGTGCTCACCCTGATTGGTCAGATAGGCATAGTCCGCGGCCTGCACCCAGCTGCACACACAGATGCCCAATATGCCGTACAACATGTTCAATACTTGTTGGCGCATCCAGCCAATGCCAACACTATAAGCGGGACGCTGCGCTGGAGATTGAGAGCCTCTCCCGCGTGCAGGCAGGAATTTTTCACCGATATTTCGGGTATTCATACACGCAATCATGTGATTGCACTGATTCAGGCAGGGGTGGATTTTTGTGTGAAGTGCGCGTCTATGGCCGCCATGTCCAGCGCTTGCCACATCTCGAGGTGGTGCTGCAACTCATGGGCCTGCATGGCGCCACTCACCATATCAATCACCACGCGCTCGCGAATAACCATCAAGGCAGGGACTTGCGCCACCTGGAAATTACCGGCCAAGTCTGTCGCCACATCAATATCCACCGTGGCAAATAGAACTTGAGGCACTTGTGTCGCCACCGCGGCAAAAGTTGGGTAAAAGGTCTGGCAAGGCGCACACCACTTGGCCGTGAACAACAATACGATAAAGTCATGGCTGGCCACGTATTGATTAAACTGCTGCTGACTCTCTATCGTCACGGGCAAGTGACTCGTGGATGCTGAATTCATGATGGCTCCTTGCGCTAAGGCTCGCCTGCCACTGGCAGGCGTTTAATACTGTGAATGGTCCAATGCTGCGGCCCGGCAATGCTGTGTGAACAACCCAATTCCTTTTCTGGTGACTCTGCGGTGAGGGTATGCCTGGTGTGGTCTGCAGTTTGTACCTGCATAAACCAGCGGTCCACCCACACTTCAACCGAGCCGGCAGTAGCCTCAGCTAACTGCAATGACACCATCTTGCCGCCATGCGCCAGGCACAGAGAGTCATCGGTCTCAATCAGCCCGGCCAGCGCCGCTTCCGGGGCTTCCGCATGACTGCACGGACTCAGCGCCAGTAACAGAACGAAAAAGAAATAGTGACTCACACGCATGCACATAACCTAGACATGCATGCTTTTAGGCACATACGGACAGGCCCAGGCTTTTAAACACCGGGCGCATGGCTACACAAATTTTATTGCGCCAGCCTTTGGTATTGGCAGCCGCGTTCTGGCGACCTTCTTTCAAGCCTTGCAGGCCGTCTTTCACAAAGCTATCCACTGCATTTTTAGCAGACTCATCATCCTGCCCGGCAGGCGGCTCATTGCCGGTAAATGCGCGGTAGTAGCGTGCGGTCCACACCACTTTGGCATTGCCGCCGTCAGCAGTGACTTTGATTTTGCCATTGAGCGAACTCACAGGCAGCGCCTCCAGATCAATGTCACCAGACAAACGGTAAGCGACCGTCATGTCTGCCACGGACACTTCGTCTATCTCTTGCAGTAATTGCTTACCATTTTTCAGCGTGATTTTCTGCTGCTTATCGTTCACTGCCTCGCAGGCGATCACTTGCGGATGCCATTGCGCCAGACCGCACGGGGCACTCACACGTTTCCACAGCGCATCAGCGGATGCTGTCACCTGGATGGATTCATCCGTTTTTTGTGGTGTCGGGCCATGCGCCCAGACCTGTGCACTGAACAATAAGCCAGCCAGTAATAAAGACCACTTCATTTCTACTCCTTCTCGATAAAATCTATAACACTTATTTGCCAGGCCGCCTGAGCGCGCGACCCCATTGCCTGACACCAGCCCAGGCGCGCCAGCCTGCCCCTAACCAGGGGTGACCGGCAAAAGTCAATGCCAGATAAACGCCCCAGGCCACACAAGCAGGCCAGGCGAGCCAGGGCCTGAGGTCAGTCTCTGCCCAGCGCCAGGCGGTCATGCCCAGACCAGTCGCCCAGCCACTGCTTTGTGCTGCGGCTTCCAGGCGTACGAAATGCAAGCCAGTGGTATTTGCCAGGCGTTGCAGGTTTTGTGCATCCAGTGCAGACAAATGTGCGTTTTCCAGTAATGCATTGCCTGGCCCATGCCCGGCATTACGGTCATGCTGACCTTGTTCCATGGCCAATACCGACAGGGTTTCTGCCATGCCAAAATTACCAAAGCGCTGCACCTCTTCCTGCTCCCAATAGCCGGACACCGCATTCTTTTCATCCAGCTTGGGGATTTTGCTCGGTGTGGATTGACCCATCCCAACCAAGTACCCTTGCACATCGCCTGGCTTGCCTGCATAACTGGGCATATATTTCGGATTGGCTGGCGGCGCCTGCTGGCCATCGGTAAAAAACATCACGCGCATCTGCTTGCCTAGTTGCGGCGCTTGTTCCAGGGCGTGATACACCCCATGCGAGATAAAAGAATCGGCCGCCCACGCCATGCGCCAGTCCATGCTGGCGACAGTTTGGTCCAGGGCTGCAAAATGGCTGCATACTTCTACCGGCTCTACGACATTGACTACATTGCGTTCGGTAAACATGCCCAAGGCGACTTGCGAACCACAAGGCAGTGCAGACAAGGTTTTGCGTATGCTTTGCTTGGCCATCTGCAAACGACTGATACTTTTGCCTGCCACCTGGTAATCCGGCACGTTCATGCTCTGTGTGATATCGACGACGAAATACCAGTCATAAACGCGGTTGGGCAACCGCCAGTGCGGCTTGAACAACACCAGGGTTAACAGCAGCAATATCAGTATCAGGCAGCGCTTGCGCCAGTCTGCCTGGCTGTTGCCTGCCATTGACCAGCCTGACACCAAGTGCCTGACCCAAGGTTTTACAACATGACGCCACATCAGGGCATGCCTCTGGGATTCCCTGGCATGGCAGGCCAGCCGCTAGGCTCTTCTTCCGCCTTGATCTGCTCGTCTTCATATTGTTGTGGCCCGGACATGCCATGCGTGGTGGGTGCCAGGCGTAAGGCGAGATGATAGTTATATTTCACCTCTGACCAGTCGGGTTCGATACGCAAGGCCTTCTGGTAGCTTTCCTTGGCCAGCGCCACCAGTGGCCCAGCCTCATCCCAGGCAGGCAAGCCACGCTGTTCCAGCAAACGTGTGGCCGTGCGCATATAAATATTGCCTGAATTGAAATAGGCTTGCTTGCGCAAGGGATCATCTGCACTGACATTGCTCACCAGCGCAGCATATTGCGCCAGCGCCTGCTCCGGCTTGAGCTGGTTGTCATAAAACACGGCATTGGCAAACAAGGCCTGTGGCGTCTGGTTGGCACCCAACAGTGTCTGTTCAATCAACTCATGCGGCACCAGGCGATTGCGATAGACACTGGCCTGGTAGACTTCAATTAATTGCTTGATCAGCATGACCACTGTCACCAACACGACCAGGCTTGCCCACAATACGCCACGCCGCATGACGCGGCTCCACTTCTCACTCATGATTGCCACCGTTTTAACTCCAATCCAAACATCGCCATCAGCACTGCGGCAGCCAGCCAAGCCAGGCCATAGGCGTATTGGCTTAAATCTCGCCGCGATACCGGTTCCAGATAGCGGGTCGGTTTATTTTTCAACTTGGAGATATCGCGTACGGCCGCCATCACCGCTTCCGGGCTCTCTGCCTCATACACGCGATAAGGCACATTCAGGGTTTGAAAATATTCATGCAGGGCATATTCAGGATAAGCATCTATGTTTTCACCTTCGGCCAGGCTTTGCTTGAGGCTGACCCCACTTTCAGAACGCAGGTAAATCCAGTACAACGACGCCTGTTGCCGCATAAACATGGCCCGCAGCATGTCCTGGGTTTTGCCATCCAGATGTGCACCGCCATCCGACACCAGCACCATGGCCCGGGCACCGGTCACCGGCTGGTCGGCAAAATAATCCAATGCCATGCCCAAACCGCGCGCCACAGCGGTGAAGCCCATGCCACCTGCCTCGGTCGCATCCAGGGCAGCCTGCACAAAGGCACGGTCATTACCCAGCGGCGCTGCCAGAATCGGCGAAGTGCTAAACGTCACCATGCCCATCAGGTCATCATGGCCTTGGGCGACTAACTTTTTCAGCACATTGCGGGCGACCTCCATCTTGGGCACTCTTGCCAGCGCACCGCCCTTTTTCACAAAAGGCTCATTCATGCTGGCGCTACGGTCCAGCACGATCATGACATGCGCACCGCGCCCAACCTTTTCCACATATTGAGACTTGAGGTAAGGGCCACTCAGTGCCAGGCTCAAGGCCAGGATAAACACGCTCAGCGCCATCTTCCATACCCTGTCCAGCCAGGTCGACAAAGGGTCTTCCGGCAACTCTTGTAAGGCAGGATGTGGAAAATTCAGTTGCCCGGTGAATAGCCACGGCAATACAGCCAATGGCAGCAACATCAGCGGCCAGGCCTGCGCCAGCCCCCAGTGCTCACCCAGGCCCGATGCCAGTAATAGCGTTTGCACGCGGTCACTCCACACGCTCAGGACACCTCTACCCGACTGAGCTTTTTGGCCAGTTGTTTTAAATCATCCATCGACAACGCCACTGGTTTACCGGCAAAAAAAGCCTGCTGCACCTCTTGGTAAAACTGCTGCAATGCGATGCGATAAGGATCCAGCACCTGATGTGTAGTCAGCACCCGTGCCAGGTTTTCAGCGGTGACAGCATGTCCGGCAAATTGATCCATGGCACGGCTCATTAAACGCATGGCCTGTAAACGCTCCGCCTGGCCATGTACACTGAGCGCGCGTATTGCCCGCCAGGCTTGCCGGAATGGCATGCGTTTTTCCTGTGGCAGCTGTATCCAGCCGGCATACCACAACAGGTAAATCACGCCCAGACTCAACAAAGATAACCAGCCAGCCAGTGTCCATAACTGACCCGCCAGTGACCATTCAGGCAGCGGTGCATCGGGATACAACTGGACATGCTCGGCATCAATACGCGCAGGCAGCAGGCTGGACACAATCACCTTATCGGCGGGCACATCTACAGTGAGCCGTTGCTGTTCATGTTTGAACTCACGGTTAAATTCTAGATGCAGCTTTTTCAACGGCATGGTTTTGACGGTATCGCCTGCCACAAAAATCTGCCAGTCTATCTCCAGCTGGATCACACGCTCAGTGTCTGTGTCACGGTGGGTCCAGTGCGCATTCCTTAATTCAATCGCTTCATTTTGTGCAGGAGGAGGCAAGCTGGCAGGATCCAACTCAAAGCCGGGCGGCACATGCAAGGTGATATGTTGCCTGGCAATACTGCCCAGGGTGTAATCTGTTTCACGCGTATGGCTCTCGACACGCGGCTGAAACTGGCTACTTGCTGCAGCGCAGGCGATCACAGGCAATAAGTGCATCGCCAACAGCAGCATGCGTTGTTTACGTTTAATCCTCACCCATGCGGCACTCATGCCATCATCTCCATCAAATGCCGGCTGACGTCTTCAGCCCGCCAATCTGGTCCTAACCATAAAGGCGCCCGTGTGCCTGCGTTTAAAAAGCAGGTATTCAATGTATCCGCCTGCTGTTGGGCATGCTCCGCAATTTGCTGATGCAAACGGCGCCTGAGCATCCAACTGCGCTCTTCACCCGTTTCCATATCACGCAAACGTGCCCAGCCAAAAGCGGGCAAATCTACAGTCGCCGCGCGATCACGCAAAACGACCGGGATCACATCGTGCGGCAACCCGGCTTTCAGTACACGCTGCATCAACGCTTCCGGCCAGTAAAAATCCGATAGCAGAAATACCAGTGCCCGCTGCGGGCCTATAGACTCAATAGCCGCATGCATGGCGGAGGCACCCTGTCCCGATGCACCGCTGTGCAGATCAGCACCCTGCCAATAACGGGTGATATTCTGTGCAACCACGTGTGCGGTCCCAGGCTGAAAGGTCGGCAAGAGATGCCAGGCCACTTGCTGGATATCATTGGCCGCGCGCATGCCGAACGCATCGCCTTGCCGTGTGACAGACCAGGCCAATGCAGACACGAACTCAGTCACTTGCTGGCGCAAATTGGCCTGGCCCTGAAAAAACATGGAGCTGGAGACATCGACAATGGCATACACATGGATCGCCGCCCGTTCAAGATAAGTCCTGACCAGCCATTGCCTGGGTACGGTGCGCACGCTGGCACGAATATCAATACGCTTAGGATCAGGACAGGCCAGCAATGAAGCAAATCCGGCAAAATCGCTGCCATTGCCATGATGTGCGGTCAATGTCGCACCAGCATGATAGGTTTTCGAGCGCCAATTGATATTGTAAAAAAACTGGCGTAGCTCAAACGCCGCATGCACGCGTGCCGCATGATTTGCCGTTGCAGAAGATTCAAACGAAATAGCCATGTGAGGAAATACTGCCTGCTACCAACCTTAGGGAGCAGACACCTTATCCAGCACCGCTTGCAACAGTAAAGGCGCCAAGCGCTCATGTTGCAACGCATATGCGCCGTTAAAAAACACGCGATGCGTGACGACAAATGGCCACACGGCGCGGATATCATCAGGCGTTAAATAATCGCGCCCCTCCAGCCAGGCACGCGTACGCGCACTGCGCATCAGCATGGCCATGCCGCGCGGACTGGCTCCACCGGCCAACAAGCGTGACATATCGACATCAGGCAGTTGAATACCTGCAGCCAGCGGATCTTTGAGGCAGCGCCACAGGGCAACGGCATATTCCTGCGAGGCCAACTCCGCGCGCACACCATCTTGCACGGCGGCGGCCAAGGCGTTCAACTGGTCATACGGCGTCAGGCCCGCTGGCAGACCGCCTACCAGCGCATCCACATCATAAAAACGGGTATCAAACATCAGCGCGCGTTGCAGGTCTCGGTCGTCAGGTGCCTGGATTGAAATTTCCATCAGGAAACGATCACGCGCCGCAGCTGGGATTTCAAATGTCTCTTCACGCTCCAGACGGTTACGGTCTGCAAATACGGTTAAATGCGGGAAATGGTATTCACGGTTAAAGGCGTTGACCGAGCGCTCGGCCATCAGCCGCAAAAATAGCGCATGTGCCTGCGGTCGGGCGCGGTTGATTTCATTAAAGAAAAATACCGACAATGCTTCATCATGCTGCAACAGCGGGCCCGGTTTGACCGCCGCCTGGCCTTGCTCATTGATATAAGCGTGATAAAGAAAATCGCTCGGCATGAGGTCAATCGCCCCTTCAATGCGTTGGTAACCACCACCAAGTAACTGGGCAGCCGCACGCAACAGCGTGGTTTTACCGACACCAACATCGCCTTCCAGCAACACGTGTCCACGTGAGAAGATCGCAATCGTTAACGCACGTGTTTGCTCTGGCATACCTACCACCACGGTATTCAGTGCTTGCTCAAAGGCTAAGGCACGCTCACGCCATGCCTGTAATTCAATTTTATTTTCCATAACACCATATCCATGATTCAGGATGAAACAGGCCACTGTCGACTGCGCGCAATCAACACCGGTATGTCACATACAAGAGAGTGTGAAAACTGACACCGGAAACGATGTCAGTTTCCTAGGGGGGAATTTAAGATTACTTCACGTCAAACACGAAATTGCCGCTGGACTTGGCGTTCGCAATACGTTTTGCATTGCGCTCGTCCATGGCTTTGATGGATTGCTCTTGTTTGTTGAGCTCAACCGGATCATGTTTTGGGTCATATTTGGAACCCGCAATTTTTTCCGGATAGCCGGGTTTGGCTTCCCAGCAGTTACCTGGTTCTTTACAACTTTGACCGTCGTAAGCCAGAGCCTGATTTGACACAGCGAACACACCGGCCACTGCCAGTAATGTTAATACGTGTTTCATCACTTTCTCCTTCATCACAAATTAGCTGGTGTATTGTTTTCAATTAACGGATTGCCCACCAGCCTAACAATCCGATAATAGGATTAACCGTGTGGCGCAACGCCACCGTTTTTAAGGTTTTCTTCTGCCTGATGACGGATCCAGGCAATCACATGAATGATTTCATCGACTGTCATACGGCCCTGTTGCGGCCCCATCATGCCGGCAGCACCGCCATAAATAGTTTCAAAAATACCTTTGTCAGTTTCATTCTTAGGGTATGTCCAGTAATCATCCGCCAACGCCGGGCCTAACTTACCTTCAGCCAAATGGCCGTGGCAGCCAGAACAGGCAGTTGAGAAAATGGTGTAGCCTTTTTTAATGGCTTCCTCATCATTTCGGTATGGGTTCTCACCAGTGGCCATAAAATGCTTGGCTTCCGGCGTAAAGGTTTCATCTTCCATAGGCGCCAACTCAAGGAGGTCACCAGACAACGTGCCGCGGAACTCGAGTGGCGGGCCATCTTTCAGCGCTACTTTGGCAGGAGCAGCTTTCGCTTCACTGGCTTGTGTCGCTGCGTCATCTTTGGCACAGGCAACCGTCAGGAATGCAGCCATGACCAGTCCAGAAACACCAAATGCCATGGCAAGTTGTTGTTTCATACGGCGGGGTTGTTGAGATTCGTTCACTTCATACTCCAAAAACTTAATTAATAAATGTTGCGCTTGACTACTGATTCAGCAAAGGCACACCTTCATCCTTGAGGATGGCGGTGATTTCAGCGCCATGCGCATCAATGACACCATTCAAGGCCTCTACCAACTCAGGATGTTGCTTGCTGACGCCCATCACCACGTCGTAATGCATGGGAATTTTTTCGCCATTGGTTTTCTTGGCAGTGTCGTCCACCATCACCATGTTCAATGGCACGTCTGAGGCACGCACATAGCGCGCGGCTTCCGGCGCCCACAACATCGCCATATGCAAATGCATATTGGCCACGTCATTCACCAGGCGCGATGGCTCTACATGAATGTAGCGATTACGTGTCGACTGGAAATTCTGGATTTCAGTAAAGTAGTCAAACATGTCGTCAAAACGATTAATTTGCAGCAGCATGTTTTTGCCTGGACTATCCGGCATCACGCCTATGCGGAAATTCTTTTCCTTGAGATAAGGATGATCCCAGGAAGTCACGTCGATCTCGCGGTCTTTGCGAGTCACGAACACATAGCCAGAACGGTAATAAGGTTTGGTGACCAGCACGCGTGGATCATTGGGGTCTGTGCCTATCAGCACATCACATTTCCCTTCTTCCATGTCCTTTTGCAGCGTTAACGGGTTAGTCCACCAGAAATAATTGATAGGCACATTCAATGTTTTACCAATGACAGCAGCAATCTTGTTTTCAAAGCCTTGTTTCTGGTCATTGGAAAAAGGTAATTCGGATTTACCAGCACAGATATTCAGTACATCGGCAGCGAGTGTCGGCAATGCAAACACACTCAGTGTCAGGGACAAGCAAACGCTCAACCAGGTACGACTATTTTTTTTAACTTCAGCAAACATTTGTTCTCTTCTCCATTAGAGAGAACAGGATGACCGACCATCCTTGCATCTGACGGCCATCCTGCACACTACATCAACAGGTTTACTGTATCGATTACAGGCTAAATACCATCAGGCCACCGCCCATTTGTGTGTGGTTTTGCAGTTCTTTGAACGCACCAACCGCACCCAAACCAGCACTTGGGTCTGTCAGGTCAAACACCAGACCAACACCTGGCCAGCCACCAACACCGTACATGCTGCCAACGTATTGTTTGCCTTTGAAGGAGTAAGTCATAGGAGATCCGATACCACCGGATGGCATCTTGAAGTTCCACAACTCTTTACCGTCTTTGTTATCCAAAGCCTTCAGGTAACCATCAAGTGTTGCGTACCAAACCAGACCGCCTTTGGTGTACAAAGTACCGCCCCAAGCCGCGAATTTCTCCCACTTGGTCCATTTGGCTTTACCAGTGGTCAAGTCAAATGCACGGATCTGACCCATTTCTTTCTTGGTTGGGCCATTCGGACCAGGGTACATCGCCAATGTGGCACCGACGAAGAACTGACCTGCACGGTATGGCAGCATGAACGGCTCCCAATCCATACAAATGTGGTTCAGACCAGCGTACAAAGTACGGCTTTCCGGATCGTAAGAGTCAACACCCTGATTGTGGAAACCCATCGCTGATGGACAAATGTTGGTCCCTTTGTGGTCCATACGGGTTGCGAATTCAGGATCACGTACTGGTGTACCTGTTTTCAGATCAACCTTTTTGAACACGTTGACAGCTGGATCCACTTTTTCAGCAACGATCAGGTTGCCGTTTTCGCGATTCAGTGTGTACAAGATACCGTTACGGTCGATATGGCTCAGCAGCGGCGTCATTTTGCCGTTCACCGGCTGGTCAGTCAGCACCATCTGGTTCACACCAGCGAAGTCCCACTCATCGTGAGGCGTCTTTTGGTAACCCCATCTAGCCATACCAGTGTCCAGGTCACGACCCCAAATAGTCATGGTCCACTTGTTGTCGCCAGGACGCATGGTCTCGTTCCATGGTGCCGGGTTGCCTGAACCGTAGTAGAACAGGTTCAATTTAGGATCGTAGGCATACCAACCCCAGTTGGTACCGCCACCAATTTTCCAGGCATCGCCTTCCCAGGTTTTCGTACCCAGGCCGAATTGACCGTAATGTGGATTGTCTTTGTTGAAGTCTTTGCCCAGACGAACTGACTCATCAGAACCTGTCGCGAATGCACGCCATTTCAACTCACCGGTTTTTAGGTCGAAGGCATTGACCGCACCACGTACACCCAGCTCGGCACCTGAGCAACCCATCAATACCGTGTCTTTAGCCACGAAAGGCGCTTGTGTCAGTGTTGAACCCACTTTAGGGTCACAGACTTCCACTTCCCAGTTGATCTTGCCGGTTTTAGCATCCAATGCCAGCAAATGACCATTGGCTTGTTTCTTCACGATTTGGCCAGCACCATAAGCCAGACCACGGTCAACCACGTCACAGCACATCACTGCTTTGGTTGAAGCGTCCTGCTTAGGTTTGTGTTGCCAAACAATTTTGCCTGGATCGTTCAGATTCAAAGCGTAAGTGTTGTTTGGGAACGCAGAGTGGATGTACATCATGTCACCAATGACCAATGGCGCACCTTCGTGACCATTCAATACACCAGTGGAAAATGACCACGCTGCTTTGACATTTTTAACGTTGGACTTGTTGATTTGCGCCAACGGGCTGTTGTGCTGACTGTAGTAGCCGCCCGTTGCAATTGGCCAGGCACCAGCAGTATTCACCGCCTTGTCCAAGTCTGCATCTGCCAGAGCCAAGCCGGAAACACTTGCAAACAAGCCCCCGACTAACGCGCCCAGAATGGCACGAGATGTTGTTACTTTCATAGGATCTCCTAATCTTTTGAGAATGCGTTTTACGTGGTGTCGTAGGCATCCCCCCGAATGCCTCAGTGCACGACCGAAATTGTTAATAATTTGTAACATCGGCAATAGATGAAAGATTCCCTTTGATGGATTCAAGAATTCATCCACTTAAACCAGCCAACAACGGGAATCTTTCACGGGGTACTGGCGCATGATGTGGTCTATAGTGGCGCAGGTTCACACTAGGCGGGAGCAAGTTGGCTGTCGCGATGTAACTTCACAGCGTTTGGTCACTCAGTCATGCATTCTTATCAACGATCTATGCCAGTCATTGCTGCTCTACACAAACTCGGCAAACTCAGCCGTGCCAGTCAGGACACGCTCATTGTGATGACGGGCGTGGTGCTGACGTTTGTCTGTTCATCAGAGTTTGACCTGGCCGAGCACGTCAACGCCTGGTTACTGACCTATGAATATGCGCAGCTGGATGAGGTCCCGCTTACCTTGTTTGTATTTGTGTTATTGAGCGTCTGGTTCAGCCAGCGCCGCATGCGGGAAATTCATGCCGAAATCCAGCACAGAAAACGCACAGAAGCCCAACTAAGCAGCAGCCAGCAACTGTATAAAACCTTGTTCGATGGCGACCTGACCGGCAATGTGGTGCTGGATATTGACGGTAATATTGGCATGCACAATCGCGCCTTTGACCGCATCTGCCGCCCACTAGATGATGATAAAAGTGCCTGCGCACTGTTTTCATTTGATTGGCCAACCTTTGTGTCGCAGCTGCAATACCACCAGGAACTCAATTTCAACAAGCTGCAAATCCGGCGGCCAGATAGCCTGCCTTGCTATGTGGGTGCGCGCTTTGTGTATGTGCCATCAGCGGAACGCAAGCCGGCACAAATCCACGGCTACCTGGTCGACATGACCGAGCAATGCCTGGTGGAGCTCGACTTGGAACGCACCTTGAAAGAGAATCGTGTGCTGGCACGGCACGCCATGCAGATGCAAGAGCAAGAACGCAAATATATTGCCAGCGAGATTCATGATGAAACCGGCCAATATTTGACGGCCATCCGCATGGATGCGCTGACCCTGCAAAAAAGCGACCCCGATCAGGCACATGTGATTGCGGTCAGAATCGCCTCCAACACCCAGCATGTGCAGCAATCCATACGTGCGTTGATTAAGCACTTGCGGCCACCAGCGCTGGACTCACTTGGCCTGATTGGCGCGGTGGAGCGCCTGGTGAATGACTGGAAAAAACTCAATCCGGCTGTCGATTGCCATCTGGCGCTGGACACCAGCGAACAGACATTGAACGAAGACACCAATATCGTCGCCTTCAGGGTGGTGCAAGAGGCACTCACCAACATTGCCCGCCACGCCCAGGCCAGTGAAGTATGGATAGATATCCATATCATCAAGCGCCAGGACAAATCCCTGCTGCAAATTGAAATCCGTGATAACGGCAAAGGCATGGACACCACACAAGCGACCGAAGGCGTCGGCCTGGTCGGTATGCGCGAGCGTATCGAGTCACTGCAAGGCAGTTTCAAACTCATGAGCGGCTTGCAGGCAGGCACCCTGATTACCGGCCTGCTGCCACTTAACACCAGCAAGCAGACACCCTCTGCTGCATCCCTTATCGTCTAACCCGGGAGTAAACAACGATGCAACCCTTTAAATTACTCAGCCTGATGGCACTGATGATGCCTCTAACTTTGTCTGCAAAAGACCTGCTCACGGAAGAACAACCTTTTTTGCAGGCCTATAGTGGCCAGTCGCGCCAGTTTGTAGAGGAACAACTGGGCAAACCGGTCAAAAAAGAAATGGCAGTAAAACCACATAATGCAGACCAGATTTTGCAGCAACAGCAACAAGCAGCCCCTGGCGCTGGCGAACAGATCGAAATGTGGTATTACCGCGGCAAGATTCAATATGCGCCAAACAAATTTTTTAATACCGCTGAGCTCACCTTTGCCAACGACAAATGCGTGAACATCACCTTTGCCAATAAAAAATAAGGCGCACGTAGACCCATGGCAAAAGTAATGATCGCCGACGACCATGCCATGCTCAGGCAAGGCTTGCGCACCATGCTGGAACAAGCCAACCATCAAGTCTCGGCAGATGCGTTGAGTGGTGAAGAGGCCTGCCTGCTGGTAGAAAAGAATCACCCTGACCTGCTGATTCTGGACCTGGATATGCCGGGCATCGGTGGCCTGGAAACCCTGAAGCGCATTTTGCATCGCAAACCGCAGATGCGCGTGCTCATATTCAGCATGCACGATGACTGTATTTACGCCACGCGCGCCATCCAGGCCGGTGCACGCGGTTACGTGACGAAAACCGAACCGCCAGAAGTGGTGCTGGAAGCCGTACAAAAAATTCTCAAGGGTGGGCGCTATATCAATAACGAGCTGGCGCAAAGTTTGTCCATGTATCACTTGGAAAGCCAGGAAAACCCGATCCAGAAACTATCGCCACGCGAATTTGAAGTCTTTCGCCGCATTGCCCAGGGTGAGGCGCTGGCAGCCATCGCCAAAGGCATGCATATCGGCTATAAAACCGTGGCCAATATCCAGACCAGCGTGCGGCAAAAACTGGGCGTGGAAACCACCGGCCAGGTGGTCCACATCGCCGTACGCTTCGGCATCATCAAAGGCCTGTAACGGCGAAGTTTATTATGATTGCCATCATTGCCCGCAAAGAACTGCGCAGCCTGTTTGCCACCCCTATGGGCTGGCTGATCCTGGCGATTGTCCAGGCCATTGTCGGCACTTATTACAGCCTGAGCTTTAACCAATACTTTGAAATCATGCACAGTGCGCAATGGCAGGTGCAACGTATAGGCATTACCCAGTTTATGGCAGAAGGCGTGTTTGGCGTCGCCGCAGTGTTGATGCTGTTTGTCGTGCCCCTGGTCACCATGAAGCTGATCAGTGAAGAGCGCAAAAACCAGACCATGGCTTTGCTGATGAGCGCACCATTAAGCATGGGTGAACTGATTCTGGGCAAGCTGCTGGGCATTGTCATTTACCTGAGCCTGCTGATTTTGAGCATGCTGCTCATGATCGCCATGCTGTTGCCCTGGGCCGAAATCGACCTGCCTTACCTGCTGACGCATGCCTTGGGGCTATGGTTGCTAGTGGTGGCCAGTAGCGCACTGGGACTCTATGTGTCCTGCCTGACAGCACAGCCGATATTGGCGGCTTTTTGTAGTCTGACAGCGCTAAGCATCTGCCTGCTGCTGGACAAGTTTTTTAGTGACGACCGCCAGGCGCTGTTTCATGACCTGTCACTAATGCAGCATTACCGCCAATTCTCCCTGGGCATGCTCAATAGTTACGACGTGATGTTTTTTGTGCTGTTTACCGTGTTTTTCATCCTGCTTTCTATTCGTCGCTTAGATGCTGACCGACTCTATGGCTAAATCCAACGCGGCATCACGCCTCTCTTTCGCCTTAACGGCTCACTGGTGGCAACACCGCCTGGCGGTGCCTGCCTTACTGCTGCTCACGCTGTCACTAGGCGCGCTTGCCTGGCAATGCCATATCATGGTCGATACCACGCATAATCACCGCAATACCTTGTCTGCGGCCAGCATCCAAGTGTTGCAACACTTACCAGGCACCATTGAAATCACCGCGTTTTGCAGCAATAGCCCTTACAAAGGACGTTACTTCAGAAAGTCCATCACCTCGTTGCTACAGCGTTATCAATACCTGCATGCAAACTTACGTGTGCAATTTATTGACCCAGCCACGGCACCGACCCTGGCACGCGAGCAGCAGATCAAAAAAGAAGGCGAAATGATCATCCGCTATCGCAGCCAGGAAAAGCGCATGTATTTGCCATACACCGAAGAAGCGTTTACCAATGTATTGCTACAATTACAGCATGGTGAACGCGCGCCCCTATTATTTGCCAGCGGACAGGGTGAAACCGCACTGGACAATACCTCTGCCAGTGGCGGCAGCCAATTGGCCCAGGCCATGCAAGCGGCCGGGTTACAGGTATTGGCAAACACCGCGCTGACCACGGTAGCGAGCAAGGACAAACCATTGCCGACCCTGGTCCTGGCCGGGGCTACCCGTGCTTACACACCAGCCCAGGCAGCCACCATCCAGGCACACCTTGCTCAGGGCGGCAACCTGGTTTGGCTGGTGGACTCGGCACAAACACAAGGCCTGCAAGCGCTAGCTGAAGGGTTAGGCCTCAATATCAGCCCAGGCATGGTCATAGATCCAGCCAATCGCCAGTTTGATATTCCGCTGCATGCCTTAAGTACACAGCACTATGCCGCACAAGGCCCCACGCAAGACTTTGCCCTACGCACCTTTTTTGATGAAGCGCATGCCATCCAGCGCCTGCGACAACCGAATGACACATGGCGTACGCTGCCGCTGGTGGCCGCGGCAGAACATGGCTGGGCCAGCACACGTTACCGCCCTGGGCAGTCGACAACACTACCGGTGTTTCATCCTGAGACGGATATCCAAGGCCCAGCCACCGTCATGCTGGCCCTGGAAAAAAACTTGGCGACTGGTGACCGGCAACGCATTCTGATCATTGGCAGTCGCCAGTTTTTCACCAATAGCCAGTTAGAGCGCGGCGGCAATCTGGCACTGAGCATGCAAAGCCTGCAATGGGTGGTCAATAACCAGCCCAGTGTGAGTTTAGCTGTCACGCCATTGCGAGACAGCGTGATTGCGCTGCCTGCCAAACAGACTTGGCTAATCTTATTATTTAATGGCTTTCAATTTGGCCTGCCAGCCTTATTGTTATGGGCAGGCTGGCTTAGCTGGCGCAGAAAGCAACGTGTTTAAATGAATAGCGTTGTTCAATAAAAAACCCCGGCATTACCGGGGTTTTTAACGAGGTCAGCGGCTGATTACAAGCCTGACAGGCCTTTTTCAATCGCTTGATTATGATGCGCAGGCTGCTCAGTGGTTTCAGACACAGGGGCAGCCACCGCTGACTCTGGCTTAGCCTCAGCAGGTGCGGCTGGCACTGCCGGTGCAGTTGTCGCATTGCTATCCAGGGTCAGTTTGGAGAAGTCACCGTAGAACTCTACTTTAGCTTCTTTACGCAAGGCAGACACTTCATTCTTGATCACTGTTTGCTGATTAGAGTTCACCAGGAACTGCTGAATCACTGGTTTGGCTTTTTCCAGGTCCACCGGTTGACGGTCAACTTTGGCCAAAAACAGCAATACCAGGGCTTGTGGGCTTTTCACGACCAGCGTATCGCCCGCTTTCAAGGTGTTCAGTTTTTTCAGCAACTCTAAAGGCAATTGCTCGGCCGCTTTACGGCTGGCATTGGCACTGAAAATGTAGTTATTGTCTTTTAACCACTTGGCCAGATCATCTGCTGTTTTGGCAGCACCAATACCAGCTTCAATCTCGCTGGCATGCTCCGTACCGTCTTTCACGGCAAATTCCTGGATCACATAGACGTTACGCTCACTGAACAATTCAGGATGCGTATCGTAAAACTTCTTGATGTCATCAGCGGAAGGCGTCGCTTGTTTGGCCGCCAGCTTTTGCATATAGGCTTGTGCCAATACCTGCTGCTTGGTCGCTTCCAATACTTGCAATACATTTGGATCACGGTCCAGCTTTTCATCCACAGACTTCTGCTTGAGCAACTCCAGGTCAACCATTTGTTGCAATACTTTTTCAGAAGCAGCCTTGACTTGTGACTGATCCAGCTTGCCCAGTTTGGACAAGGCAAAATTTAATTGGTGTACAGTAATTTCGCTGCCATTCACTTTGGCAACGACTTGCGAGCCTGCTTTGGCAGCATCGTCATGTTTACTACACCCGGCCATGGCCAGCATCAGTGCTGGCACGATTAATGCGATTTTTTTCATCATCACCCTTTAATATTTGGTATTTTTTGTGTTCTGTTGCGACAAGTCGCCAAACTAATTACGGCCCCTCTCAGGCCTCACTTTAGTCCTTATAGGCAACATTTGCAAAACACATGCTAACACACTCTTGTTACCAATATTGCCAGTGACCGCCATACACCACCCATAACCCGAGCACGGCATTGGTCGTCACGTGGGCAAGTATTGACACCCAGAGCACCTGGAATTGACGGTATAACCAGGCATATACCAGTCCTGCCAACAACCCGGCTAACCAGAGTTGATGTTCCACTGCAAATAATACGCTACTTACTGCAATTGCATAAGCCGTCACAGTAGCAGGCGCAACCGACATAAAGTCAGCACTATCCAGCCGTCGCATGACATAAGACCGCCAGAACAGCTCTTCAATCACGGGCACCACCAGCGCCGAGCCACTCCAGCGACAAATTAACCAGAATATATCTGCATGAGTTTGCGTGGGCATCGCCACGACTGGGCTGGCACCATGCCCGCCTAGCCAGGCTGGATAAGGCGCAATCCACAGCAGGAAGACCAGCCAACCGGCCAACAGTGCGGCTAGGGCCTGGTTAAAGGTAGGCGTGACGCGCAGCTCGAGATAGTCATGGCGGAAATACAATAATAGCCACAAGGCACATACACTGCGCAGCAGATAGGTTGGTTCGGCGCCTAGGCCCAACCAGGTCAAGGCAGCGGCCAGCCACGGTTCTGCCGCCAACAGCAGGATGAATCCGGCAAACGGGTAAATGCGGGCACATTCATGCCGGGTAAACCAAGAGCTTAATAACGCAGTCATGATGCCAGCCGATCCTCAAAAGCCTGCCACAGGCGAAAATGCTCAGGGCGCAGCTATTGTATCAACTTTATTTTCCAGTAGCTGCGTCTGCTTGCCCTGTAAAATATTTTCCAGCTCTACGCGTTTGAGCTGGAAAAATGGTTCTGCGCGCAAGAAGCGCTGATAAGCCCCCGCATCCGCGTACAAATTCACCAGGTCGTGGCCATAACTATACAAGCGGCTGTTTTTCTCTTCACAGGCCACCAGTTGCTGGTGTTCTGCGCTCACCTTATTCACCAGGCCTTTACGTTGCTGGTCATTGGTATCCAGGTCCGCTTTCGCCACCTTTAGTTGCTGCTCGGTCTTTTCGAGCAATTGCGTCTGCTCGGCTAGCTGCGCTTGCAATTGCTGCACCTGTGCTGACAACGCCGTTTTCTCCTGGCTCAGCTTCTGGTTATCAGACGTAAGCTGCTGATTACGTTTAACCTGCCCCTGCAGTTTGGCCGAATGCGCCTTCTGCGAACTCTGCGCCTCGCCCAAAGCCTGTGACAAATCTTTTTTCTCTTGCTCAAACTGGCTCTGCATCGCCGATTTCTCAGTCTCCAGATCCTGTTTCATCTTTTGCATTAAAATCGCCGCGCGCTTGGCTGCCTTGTCCTGCTTTTCGGCGGCCATACTGTGGTTTGCATACAAGCTCAAGCAGCAAACACTCAGCAAGAGTGACACCATGGTTTTCATGCTATTCCTTTAGAATCTGCCATTAAAGTCGACAAAGAATGTATCCACCGAGAATGGCTGGCCAGAAATCTCGTCTGCGCTGACATATCTTGAGGATAACCAGGCATTTTTGCCTACACCATACTGCGCGCCCACATAAAAGCCTTTGGCATCTGTACCACCGAGACGGAAGTTAGAGTCGGTGAAACCATCCAGCATGGCATCGGCTTCCAAACGGCGATAGCCACCAAACATTTGCCAGTCATGCAGTTTCTTGATCATGGGATGACCCACCATCAATGCAAGCTCATACCCCTCATTTTCTTTTTTGTAGGTGTTGCCAGTGCGGCGCTGAATTTCCTTCTGATCAAAGCCGATATTCTGCACATAAGCGCCATGCAAGATGACATGTACCGGATCAAACACAGCCAAATCCACCTCACCGGTAAAGTTAATCAACTGAAACTGAGAGGCCAGCCCGCAGAGACCACCAGCGTTACATCGATTACCATTAGTCGAGCCATCATTAATACTAAATGTATGATTGCCTTTCTGACGCCACAACGGCACGGTGCCGGCATATTTCAGGCTATCGTTAAGTGGATTGCGCTCACCTTCTACATTTTTAAAATCGTAGTAAGCCACGCCTAACTTCACTTTGCTGTCATTGCTGGCTGTCCACTCAATGCCACCCTGCGCCGCATATAACCATTTGTCACCGGCCTTATTGGTATTAGAGCTTTCCACCTCTTCAATCGGAAACGCGCCCACGGAGGAGAACAGTTTCCAATGTCTGTTAATAGCCGGGTTCGCCCGCGCCACAAATCCATCAAATGCCAGGTCAGGATCCCAGAGCAAATCAGTGCCAAACACCTGGTTGCCGGTAAAAAATGGGTTAGCAAAACGCCCCCCTGTCAATATCAGCCAGTCATACGGCTTAGCCTCAAGAAAAGCGCGGTCCAGCCCGAACACAAATTTGCCCTGGGAAAAACCCTCAGTCTGGTTAGGCGTCACTGGCGTTTGCAACATGCCCGTGGTGAAACGGATACCGCCGTCCAGCCAGTCGTTAATATGGATATTCGCGCCAAAGAATGCACGCACACGCTGACGCTCGCGATCTTCAGTCGTGTTATTAACGACCATATTCTGCACTTCGCTACTAGCCAAAGCGCCGGGAATGGCATTGCTATCGCTAAACATATCCTGCTGATAACGTAAACGCAGGGCACCGGTCCACTCTATGCGGTCTATCCACTCAGGGATGCCCAGTCGCTCTCCCGCCTTGTAATTGAGCTTTTTCATGACTTCTTGCTCAATTTCAGCACGCATTTCATTTTTAACATGCTCAGGCACATATTGCACACGAATAGCCTTGGGCTGACCAGCCACCGTCTGATCTAGTGGCTGCGTGTTCTGCGCTGCTAAAGTCTCGGCTTCTTCCTTGGCTTTCTGTTTGGCTTGTTGAGCCTGTTGCAATAAGGTATCCGCCTTTTGTTTTGACAGCACGCCTTCTTGCACCAGCAACTCAATCAAACTCATGGTGGTTGCCCGCACTTCCTCCAGTGACTCGCGTTCACCCGCACTTATACTTGCTGATTGTGTACCAAACAGACTGGCCACCACCAAAGGAATCATCCAGTTTTTTGCTTTAATATTCATTCTCTTTCCCTAATTACTAAGCGCGTTTACCGCGTTGCCTGTCGCATTTTTAAGACATATTTTTTGAAGCCATGCGTACGACGACTTTTCTTGGCATATCCTCAGGCGCAGATTCTTTCAATGGCGGAATCCTGCTCAACACCTTGCGAATCAAGGCATCCACTTCCGCATCGCCGCTGGTATCAATCAGTTCGGCATGATCAATATCTCCCTGCGCATTTAAGAACACCCTGACATCGACCTGATACTTGACCTTGTTCAATCCACTTTCAGCATCCAGCGCCTTTTTAATCTGCGCATCGACCTTGTTGGTGAACCAGGCGAATGCCGCCATATTTTTCTTGCCACCAATTTTTGGGCCAGTGGTGACATCGCCACCTTTGTACTCGTTGTTCACCGCACCAGCCCCAAAAGGGCTTGGTCCATCTCCAGCAGCACCCTCCATCTTCAGGTTCTCTGCAGGTGGAGCTTCAACCGGTTTAGGCTCTGGTTCTTTTGGGGCCTCCTTAGGCTGTTCTTTCGGCGTTTCCTTGGGGGGCTCTTTCGGCGGTGGGGGTGGCGGAGGCGGCGGTGTATCCGGCAACAACTTCACCGTGGTGATTTGCTTTTTATGCGCAGGGCCACCTGACAATAACTTTTTAATGCCATAGCCTATGCCTGCCAGCACAGCCAGCACCAGTAATGCAATCACAATGCGTGTCGTCCATAAGCGCGTGGCAGAGACAGGGGTTTCTTCTGCCACGGCATCCATTTCATGCAATGCCATGCTTATGTCCCGATCTTGCCGGTCACCAGGCCGACATTTTCAATTTGCAGTCGATTGACCAGGTCAATCACGCCGATGACCCCGGCATAAGGCGCTTGCGCCTGACCTTTGATCATGACGTTGAATTTCGGGTCCATAGCCTTGGCCTGGTTGAGCTGGGTTTCCAGCTCGGCCATGCTCACACCAACCCCATTAATTGTCAGCGTGCCGCCCTGCTGCACCTGCACGATTTTGATATCGTGTTTTTCGGTACTCGGCTTATTGGACGGCTTGGGCAGATTCATGGTCAGACCCTGCACACCAGCGGTAGTCATCAGGATAAAAATCACCAGCAGCACATAAGCTAAATCCAGCATCGGCGTGATATTGATGGTGTCGTAAGGTTGGGCGTCGTTTTGTACCTGCATGGTTTACTCCACCACTTTCTTGGTCACCAGGCCGACTTCGGTAATGTCCAGCCGCTTACAGATTTCCAGCACTTCAGACACCTTTTCATAATGCGCTGCAGCATCGCCTTTAAGCACCACCGGCAACTCGGGATTACTGCTTTTATATTCCGCCAGGCGTTGTTCCAGTTGCGCCATATCCACCGGGAAAGCATCCAGGTAGACACTGCCGTCACTGGTCACCGTGATCGCGCGCATTTGCGGTTTAGCCAGTGCGGCGGAGTTCACTGTGTGTGGCATGTCGACTTTGACGCCTTGCACAGAGGCCGTGGTCATGATGATAAAAATCACCAGCAATACGTACGCCAGGTCCAGCATGGGCGTAATATTGATTTCATCGTAGAGCTGGTTCTCTTCTTTGACGCCTTCTGACATCTCGCTGCCTTATTCCTTACCGTACAGTTCGGCGGTACGAGTAATGAATTCATCGACAAAAATCTGCATGGCGATGGTGATGTTTTTGACGCGGCTGGCCAGGTAGTTGTACCCAAACAAGGCTGGAATCGCGACACCCAGACCGGCCACAGTGGCCAGCAACGCTGCCGCAATACCCGGCGCAATCGCGTTGACGTTAACGTCACCCGCCGCTGCAATCGCAGCAAAGGTGATCATCACACCGACTACGGTACCCAGCAGGCCGAGGAAAGGACCACCGGAAATCGCGATGGTGAGTAATACCATCATGCTGTTCAGGCGTTGGGTTTCACGTACCTGGTCGGCATCGACGGCTGCCTTAATGGCATCAATCGACGCGCCGCTCAATTCAACTTTGCCTTCATGTTCACGTTTTTTAATCTCACGCAAACCGGCTTTATACAAACCGAACAGGTTGGAGTTGGCATAGGTGCCGGTTTTATCCAGGTCTAGCAAATCCTTGGCAGAAGCCTGCTGGAAGCGCTTGAGGAACAAGGCGTTATCTTTATCCGTACGGACCACCAAACGGGCTTTGCTCACCATGACCCAGACACTGATGGCGAACATCACCGCCAGGATCGCGATCACCACTTTGGCATCCACGGTCAGGCTGTCGATCAGGATGCCCATGTAGTTGGCTTCGCCGCCTTCACCTTCTTCTTCAGCGTCGCCAGCCACCACTTTGACCATGCTGGCATCCGCGCCTTGTGATTGCGCCACCAATGCCAGCCAGCTAGCACTGCGTGCAGTAGCAGCCAGTTGTAACTCGTCCACCTCTGCGTTCAGATTTTGCCCCAGCGTGAAGCCAGCAGCGGCCTGCGCATCGCTTGCAGCAACCTGGCCCGCAACTTGGCCATTGACATAAACCATGGCCTGGCCGCCCTGGAACACCAGCGCAATGTGTTGCCATTGACCCGCTTTTAACTCGCCGCCTGATGTGCTGGCAGCACCTGCTTGCAATGCCAAAGCACTGCCGTCGAGTTTCAATGTGACGTTACCGCTTTTAAAAATCTCGGCGGTTTGCGGCAGGTTGGCCGGTTTTAACCACACAGACCAGGTGCTGCCATTGGCCAACACTGGTGCTGCTGGCAACGTGATGGTCAGCGGGCTATTGTTCAGTGTGGCACTTTCGGCAATCAGACCGGCCTTTTGCACCGTTGCATTACCACTCGCAGTCAGCTGGCTAGGGCCGCTATCTTTAAGCAAAGCATTGTCTGAAAAAGCGAACCGCGCCAGCAAGGCAGGGTCATTCAAGGCTTGTGCATCGCTGGCGGCCTTGGCACTTTCGTTACCGGTATATAAGCTGATCGCCAGTTCTTTATTAGCGGCAGACACTTGCGGCAACACCACCCAGGCCACAGCCAGCTCATTCACCGCGTCGTATTTTTCCAGTGAGAATTTAAGTTCTGTTTTATCATCCACAGCGATAAAACGCAGGTCAGCGCCATCAACATTGGCACCGGTGAAATCAAAGTTGCCAGAATGCAGGCGTACCAGTACCGGTGCCTGATTCACAGCCTCTTTAATATTGGCGGTTTCTATCGTAATTTTTTGTTGTGTCGCCCAATCTGCATTCCATGCTGCCATGACTGTCGTAGACAGGCTGAGCCCTAATAATCCAACCAATAAACCAAGTGTTTTCTTCATAGCTTCGCTGACGAGTTAATTCGAGCAGCAAGTCTATAGAGCGAATGTTGCAGACAAATTAAGATCGGACTAGTCGGACTATTTATTTCTGACACACACTTTTTGGGCAGGATGACAGGCAACAAAAAAGCCCGGCGAACCGGGCTTTGTCGTGCATTGCACACGTGGATAGTCTTAAGATTGGCGGCGGGCAGCGATCAAGCCAATCAGGCCCAAACCAGCCAGGATCAGGCCGGATTGTGTCGGCTCTGGCACTGCTGCAGCATAGGCCAGACTACCGGTGCCAGACAGGCCCAGCGCCGTGTCATAAGCAAAGAAAGCATCTGAAGTATCGGCATAACCGGCAATCAGGCTAAAACCAATGGCTGGGCTGTTTGAGTCCACAGACCACTCCAGACCTGTAAACACGCCGTCCTGAAACACAGCCGTGGCATCGGCCAAGGCTGGTGTACCCAGGTTAAACAGGCTGCCACCAAAGTTGAAATTCAAAGTACTCAGATTGATCAGCTCAGTGCCTGAGGCCAGCAAACCAGCATCGTCAAAGCTGAACTGGCCCTGGTAGCTGGTGCCGTTGTAATAACCTGACTCGACCTGGCCTGCAAACTGCAGGGATTGAATGGCCGCCTGGGCGGGCATCACCACAGCCAACAAGGCCACTAGCGTGATTTTTTTCATGAATGTGTTCATTGCAAAATTCCTTTAGTAAACATTAAAGTATGAAATCTCTGGCTGGCGACACTTGTTTCGCGGTCAAGCCTTTGAGAGTCACTAATGATTTGGCGGCTGCCGGGCCTGCGGCACCGTCAGTATCGACCATCACCTGTACGCCACCCGTTACATCAACTAAGTGCAGGTAACCGCCAGTGAGTGCTGTATTGGCAGAGACCCCCAGGGAAGACAGCAAAGCCGTCAGCTGTAACTTGTCGGCATAAGGCGTGAAGTCAGTGATGGTGTCACCAGCGTCGCGCATGCTGCTATACACAAACACATCGTTGCCAGCACCACCGGTCAGCGTATCCACACCCAGACCACCGTTGATAATGTCATCACCGGCCGTGCCCACCAACACATCGCGGCTGGCTGTACCAGTGCGCGTCACGCCAGGCGTGGTCGTTGCAATGGCCAGGTCAATCAGGCGGCCGCCTTTGTCATACTGATTTTCCAGGCCGTACATATTGCTGGTGATTTCATCACCATCTGCATTGCTCAAGCGACCCAGGCCACCTTCAGCTTTAGGCGATTGAATATAATTCGCCAGTGCCTCCTGATAGGTGATGGTGAACGGACTATCTTCAAACACCACGGCATTGGCGGCGAACGGGAAGCCATCACCACCAGCGGCAGTAAAGTCTATCGTGGTGAACGAGAAGGTACGGCTATTGTTCACAACGACACCGTTATCAATCAGCACCGTGCCATCATCCAGCACCACGCGTTGAATACGGTTGCCCGTGCCTTGCGTGGTTCTGGCGGTGTTACGGCTGTCATACACCACTTGCATGCCCGAGATTTGCGGATAACGGCCATTGGCACGCCCGGTCGGGCTGGTATCGCCATAACCGTGTTCCAGCAGGTCTTTCAGCTGCGTCGCATTGACTTCTGGTGCGCGTTTGACCAAGTTGGTAAATGGCAGCACATTAAAGGTATCGCCGATAGACACATTACCCACTGTCGCGATATTGGTACGAATACCGCCACCATTCTGGATCGCTACTTCGGTTTTGCCAGCAAAGCGCATTGCGTCAGCCACCAGGTTGCCCAGGCCAGTTTCCGCGTTACGTACGCCTGCCACAAACGTACAAGGCAGCGCGGCACACGTGGTGTGGGTCGGGCCATTCAATTTCACGGCCGTGGTGCCGATGATTTGTGCGTTCAATGCAGAAATGTAGTTAAGCACTGGCGTGATCACTTGCGTTTGAATCGTCGCATCGCCATTCACGCGGTCTGCATCGGCCGTCGCACCGCTGACACGCATCATTTTGCTGGACTCAATACCGACAAAAGTGCCGTTGGCATCATCAATAGTAAAATTCACCTGACCGACATAACGGTTGCCGAAATGACTAGTAAGTACCGGCACGGTACGGCCGTGTGCATCGACAGCATTTACTGGATGTGACGTATAAGTCGCTGCCACGCCACCATTGATCAGCGCATCATCAGGGTCCACCATCAACTCATGGCCACCACCGGACAATACCAGGTCCACGCCTGTCAACGCCGGCACCACGACACTGATTTCATTGGCCGCATTTTGCAAATGGCTCATCAGGATAACGGTCGTCACGCCTTGTTCGCTGCGCAGACGGTTCACTTCTGCCTGAATCAGCGGGATCAATGCTTGCAGGTTTTGCGCTTCCGTATTGCCTGCGTCATAACCAATCACATTCACGGCACCCGGGGAGGAGATATTCGGTAACAAAGGTGTTGTTGCACCCACCAGGCCGATTTTATGACCTGCAGTGGTGGTGATGACTTTGGAAGGCGCCACTTTACCGCTGGCTTTCAGTGCGCTGAATTCAGCCGTAGCATTGAAATTCAGGTTGCTGGAAAGATAGGTGCTGCCGGATACTTTGGCAAAACGCGCCGCCACTTGCGGGCCCAGGTCAAACTCGTGGTTACCAAACACCATGGCGTCAAAACCGATTTGGCGCAAGGCAATCGCATCGTAAAAATCCTGGCCGCCATCGGTGTAGCTATTGGCCAGATTGTTCAGGCTGGCGGTGAAACGCGGGCCAGGCAAGAATGCATCACCAGCATTCAACTTCAGTACAGTGCGGCCTTGGCTGGTCGCTGCGGTTTCTGCATTTTTAATCACAGACGCCAGGCGGTCGATGCCACCATAAAAAGAAATGGCCTGACCAGCGTTATCGCGCAGGTTACCTTGTGCAGACAGCAACCAGCTTTCCTGGTCGCCCACGTGTAACACCGTCACACCCTCAGCCCAGGCAGCACCGGCAGTCAATGCCAGTGCCACGCAAGCGGTTAATTGTTTCAGTTTAAACATTGTATTCTCCATGTCGTGCCGTGACGCATCACGGCACGCATTACGCTTATTGATTAACGTGATTGACGACGACGTACCAGGGCCAATACGCCCAAGCCAGCCAGCAACATGCCTACGCTGTCAGCTTCTGGCACTGGAGTCACCGCAGCGACAGTAAAGGCAGTGGTGTTAGGCACCAATGCGGCAGAGGCACTGTTATTCACGGTGTCTACGTTCCAGTTATTCACGTTTGCCACTTGCGCTTTGTAATCAGCAAAGTTATTCAGGCCATCACGCACACCGTTATATTCAGCGTAGTCAGGCTCGCTGGAAGCGCCTGCTTTGGCGGTTAATTCAATGGCATTAACACCTGCTGTTAAACCTGTGTTGGTCAAAGAACCATCATTCACAAATTTGCCGTTAGTGATGGCAGACAGGAAAGTGGTTGGTGCTGTTGCACCGGTGCCCAGGTAGGCATACACAGTTTCGTTGCTGTTAGAAATACCCCAGTTGCTGCTACCAGCCACGGTCACGCGGGACAACACACCGGTAGAAGCTGACAGCGTGGTTTTATCATAAGCGGAGAAACGCACCACAGTACCAGCAGCAACCACATCGCCGGAAACCCACTGGTTGTAGCTTTCGCCAGTATTGAATGCACTGCCAGTCCACTCGTTATCGCTGAAGTAGATGGTGGTGTTAGCGGCAATGTCGACAAAGGTCACAAAAGACAAACCATCTTCGTCGGCGTTAAAGGCAGTGAACATGATGTCACCGGCATTCAGGGCCGCGTTGGCCTGGCTGGACAACAACAAAGCGGCGATTAAACTGATCTTTTTCATAAAACTATCCTCTCACTAGATATTTGAAACATTGATTGATGATTGATACTGAATTACCAGCGCACATCTCTGTGGGCGTCCAGTTGATTCATGGCTAATCCTTTTAAGGTCACCAGCGGTTTGGCAGTCGCCGCCCCTGCAGTGCCGTCGGTGTCGATCTGCAATTGCACACCGCCTGTAACACTTACCCAGCGTGCAACACCGTCTGCAAACGGCTGGCTACCGGTGTAACCTATGCTTTGCAGCAGTTCAACGATGTCCAGTTGATCTTCGCCTGGCGTAAAGTCAGTGATGGTGTCAGTCGCATCACGCATGCTTTGGTAGACAAAGGTGTCATGCCCAGCCAGCCCGGTGATAGTGTCTGCACCCACACCACCGGTGATGACATCGTCACCCACGGTGCCTACCAGCGTGTCGCGCTGGCTGCTGCCGCTGATGGTTTTCACCAGTTGCACGCCGACGATCACCGGGTCATGGTCTGAAGAACGGTAAGGGCTATCGCTATAGAGGTCTTGCGGTTTGAACTCGGTGTTGTAATCAATCACAAACGGCTCATCCGCATTGATATGCCAGTGCGAGGTGCCTGTCACTTGTGCGGCCATACTGCTGCTCGCCAGGGCATGGTCCAGGTAACCGGCTTCGCCATCAAACACGTAGGAGTAATCCGTGTCACCGTTAAAACGGGCGATCTGGTCTTGCAAACCACCCGCCGCCAGGGTCAGGATAGGGTCTTCTTTACCATACGCATTGAGGTCGCCAATCACCACCACATCGCTATCGCCTGACTGCGTTTGCACCGTATTGATGAACTGCAACAAACGGTTGGCCTGGGCCAGGCGTTGCGGGTTGTAGCAGCCTTGGCCATCGCCCTGATCCTGGTTACCGCCTGCAGCATCCGAGCAGCTCTTGGATTTAAAGTGGTTAACCAGTACCGAGAACTTCTCGCCATTGGCCGCCTTAAAGGTCTGCGCCAGGGTTGGACGGTTATTGATACTGTCGTTATCAGACAGTGCCGCAGCCGTCGGGGTCAGTTTGGACGGTTTGTAGATCATGGCCACCTTGATCGCGTCAGTACCAGTGCCGGTCACCGGGTCAGCAATCACAGCATAGGTATTGGCACCTAAGACGCCATTCAAACCATCGACCAAGTTTTGCACCGCAGCTGTGCCATTGTTCTGGATCTCCATCAAGCCCACCACATCGGCGTTGATCGCCGTCAAGGCACGGATGATCTTGTTACGCTGGCGGTTGAACTCGACCAGGTTATTGGCACCGCGGCAGTTAGACGCAGACACGCTGCCACCCAGGCTGCAACCCTGCCCGCTTTGACCACTGGCAGTGGCGCCGTTAGTGAAGGTGGTGAAATAGTTAAGCACGTTAAAGCTGGCAACTTTGAGATTGCCCTGCACGCTGGCAGGTGCGGCAGTACGGTGGTTTTCACGCGTAAATTGCACAGCCTCCGTGGGGTGCAGTTTGTAATCACGCGGGCCTGGGTTAGACGCCGTGATCAGGCCATGGTCTATCACCCCGGTCAGGTTTTCCACGACGTCACCCGCACGCAAGGTGTTATCTTCGCCGATAAATGGAATCGGATTCGGGTTTTGCACACTGCTGCCGTCATCCAGCACCAGACGGCGGCGCGCATTGTCATCCGCTAGTTGTGCCGCCGCCGCAGACGTCGCCGGGAACACATTGCTAGGCTTGATCATGCGGCCTTCGGCAGACAAGGTCACCTGGCCATAACGGCCTTGAAAGTAATTCTGTGAAGCGGTCATTGGCGTGGTGATACGCACCAGCATGCCTTCATACGCTTCGAGATCGCCTTCCGTCACTTCTGGCAGCGTGATGTCTGTTGGCAGAATCACATTGTTGCTGCTCAACACTTGCAAGCCGCTGATATTGATCAGCTCGGTGATAGTGTTGAATTCTGTCACGCTGGCGGTCATGCGGACTTTCTGGCCTTTGCTCACCGTCGGTGTCACGCCCGAACCCAGGTAAACAAAAATACCGTCAGAGGTCTGTGGATTGCCATCGCCGCTGACATCTTGCATGTAAAAACCATTCAAACCTGGGAACACCGCTGTCACGACACCTTCAGTGGTCACGGTCTGCCCATTGAGCGGACTCACTGAGTCCACGCCTAAGGCGCTGCCCTGAATCTGGAAAATACGGGTAATGCTGCTGCTTTGTACATTGATGCTCACGCTGCAAGTGGCCGTTTGCGCTTCGTTGTTGGCAAACTGCACGTCAACCGCATAGTTACCTGCTGGCAAGCTGCCATCCAGTTGCAAGCTCGCACTGGCGGACTGGCCATCACTGCCCGCGGCGACAAAGTTGCTTAATGTGACGCCAGCTGGCGCAGAGGCTGACAAGGTTGCCGCATTCACGATGCTGTCAGCATCAGACGCTTGCAGCAATACCGAGCCAGCTTCGCCCACTTGCAAAGTCACTGCCGGACAAGAAGTCACAATCGGCTGATTGGTGCCGCTGCCGCCGCCACACACATTGACTGCACTGCTGCTATTACGCGGTGCAGGCGCGCCAGTAACAAAGTCACTGGCGTTCTGGTTAGTATCCTGGCAGCCATTGTTTTTACGTAACAAAGCGGTGCTGCTGTTGATGGCCGAAGCCACTGCGCCTTCAAAGAAGTTAGCCGTACCATAGCCGACCAGGTCCACAATCTGTGCTAACTGGGCCGGGCTACACACCACTGAACCACCGTTACAGGCCAGGCCAGTGCTGTTATTCACCAGCACCACCTTGCCATTGGTGCCGCTCATGTCGGTAGCGTTGTTGCCCACATCAGGCGTAGGCAATGCCAGGCCGTTGGCGGCACTGCGCAAGCCCACCAGGTAGTATTGACCAGGTTGCAATACGCCAGACAGTGTGGTCACGCCATTGGCAGCGAAGTTGCCGGTACCGGTCGCACTACCATATTGCACAGACCAGCCATTGATATTCACCGCGGCAGAACCAGCATTGAATAACTCAACAAAGTCCTGGTTATACACACTGCCCTGGCCGCCATAAATCTGGCTAATCACCACCTCAGCATAGACAGGAAGACTTAGGGAAGACAGGCCTAACCAGGCCAACGCCCAATGCATTTTTTTCAATTTCATTCAGGACTCCGAAGTTTTTATGACTCGATAAAAGCCTGAACACTTTAGCAATTTAGATTGCCGTCAATATTAAGTTTCACTCCAGCGTGCTAGGCAGGTCGGACTAGAAAACCACCATAAATCGGCCGCAATTGGTACAGTTTTTGGTCAATGACCAGACCTGACGCCTAGTCATATGCACCAAAAGCGTGCCGGATGGCTTGTCCTACATGAGATTGCTCTCGTACCCGACAGCCATCTCCCGCAAGCTGGCCTACAGTTTGATTTTGATCAGTTTGAACTCAAGAAAGGACGCAGAATGGCAAACACACATGAATCGTTACTCGACAAAGTCGCAGCCCTAGTACCCAGTATTGATACAGTGCCTGGCATTGAAGGCGGTGCCCCATTGGCCGAAATGATGCCTGCGCTACCTGAGCCACCACAGGTGGACCCGGACATGCAATTAGTGCTGGATGCATTGACGGCACTGGGTGGCAAGCCGATTGAAACTTTGACGCCAACGGAAGCGCGTCAGCAGCCGACACCCGCAGATGCGGTCAAGCGCTTGTTGCAGGAAAAAGGCCAGTTCCCCGCCGCTGCCCAGGTTTCCAGCCAGGAAATCAGCATACCCGGCGGGCCGTTAGAGAGTATTCCCGCACACGTCTACACACCTATCGGCGAAGGGCCTTTTCCGGTCATCCTCTACTTTCATGGCGGTGGCTTTGTGCTAGCCGACAGTAAAACCTATGAAGCGTCGATTCTGGCACTCTCACAAGGTATACGGGCTATCGTGGTCGCGGTCGATTATCACCTGGCGCCCGAGCACCCGTTCCCTACCCAGCCCAATGAAGCATTTGCAGCTTACCAATGGCTGCGGCTGCATGCAGGAGAATTGAATGGCGACCACCAGCGCATTGCCGTCGCCGGAGAAAGTGCGGGCGGTAATCTTGCGGCTGTCATTTCATTGATGGCGCGCGACAAGGATGTACCTATGCCGATCCATCAATTGCTGATTTACCCACTGGTCAATAACGATACGCAGAATGCGTCTTATGAGGACAATGCCCACGCCAAACCATTGAATGCCGCCATGATGCACTGGTTTTTCGGACACTACAGCCAACCTGCTGAGGCCGAAAGCGCCTATGCGCTACCCGATAAAGCACACTCACTGAAAGAGCTACCTCCCTCGACTATCATCACGGCAGAAATCGACCCTTTATGTGAAGAAGGCAGGGCCTTTGCCGAACGGCTGCAAAAAGACGGTGTCCCGGTGAACTATCGCCATTTTGATGGCGTGGCGCATGAGTTCTTCGGCATGGCTGATGTTGTCGCCAAAGCCAGGGAAGCGCAAGTGTTTGCGATTGCTGAACTGCGCAAGGCATTCAATGACTTCCAAGCGATACATTAACCTGCTAGCAATAAAAACGCCCACCAAAGGTGGGCGTTTTATCAAAGAACCATCTTGTTACAAGCGCATTAATCCTCCAAACGAATCGTCTTCACTGTCACGATAGGTGGCAACTCTTTAGGGGCAACGTTTTGATTATTCATCTGGTTACCCAGATTTTCAGTCATAGTGTTCGCGGCCCCTGCAGAAGTACTTGCAGAGCTTAACGCAGCACCGGCCAGACTACCTGTATCTGCTACAGGCACCCCAGAGGAGGTACCAGACACAGTAATGTTAGAGCTATTCAACACCTGGGTAGCACCGACCAGCAAATTACCAGCGGCAACCCCTGCTTCACCCGCATCCAATACACCACGCGGCGCGAATAACGCAACTGTAGCATCCTCGAGTTTAGGACCTTGCAGTGGACCACTAGGACCATCGGGGTCATAAGTCTGTGCACGAATACCAGAGCCAGAAGCCACCCCTTTGACCTCGACGGTCACATCACCGTTGGCATTGATACTGACCACACGCTCAGGCACAGACTGTGCTGCTTTGGAGCCCCGACCGGCATCGATATCGCCATGATTAGACCAGATCAGAATATCGCTACCATATTGCGTAATCACTTTCGACTGGTTGACCAGGAAGTTACCATCTGCATAAGCACCGATATTGCCACCTTTCTCAGTCACTACACCAATATCATGCTCAAGTGAGTTATTAGAAGCCACGCCAGCATTAATCAAGCCACCAGGTGCAAACAGATTGATATTGCCGTTCCTGGAAGTCCTGATCTGGCTTTGATACATCAACAAATCACCGGAGTAGTCCTTGCCAGAGAACAAGGAGGCAATGACATCATCACTTCTGGTGGTGCTAGCGGTTTTAATATACTCCCTGCCTGCTTCCAGCAATTCCGCCTGGAATTGTCTCAAGGCAAAAATCTCTTTTCTGGTCGTATCCAACGTCAAGAACTCTGCCATGGCCTCCTGCGCAGTGTACGGCTTGCCAGTCGCCGGGTTTTTGCTGCTGGTGATTTCATTCATGTAAGCCTGTACGCGTGCCGCTGCTGACTGGCGATAGTTGGCCAGTGCCTTAGCATCACCTTGCAGCGATGCAGGGCCACTTCCCGTTGGGTCAATATAGGTGCTGACAAAACCATCAATATTGGTGCCTGATTTGCCTAGGCCAGCCAGTAAGGTGATGTTAGCGCTGTTGTCAGCCAGGTTAGGATTCACCGTATTCGCCAACGAAAGAATACCGCTGGTATTACCCAAGTCGACCGTGCGGCCAGCCTTGATTAACACTTCACCAGGGCCGTTGATATCAATACGCGCCTGCTGTTTACCGTTCTCCATGACAAAATCTTTACCGGCGTGAATTTCTGACACATCATCCACATTATTATGCTGAATAGACGCATGCAAGGTCACATTACTACCAGCATTGATATAAACCGGTTTTGATGACTTGATACCATAGATATTGGTACTATCTCTGTCAGTAGGCGTCCCAGTCAGTCGAATATCGCCATCACGTGCCACAATCACAGCTGTTGTTGAATCGTTTTGATGCACGGGTACCGCGGAAACGCCTGTTTTGATGCTACCCAAGATGCTTGTAATGCTGCTATCGCTTGGGCTGCCTGTCGTAGGATTAAAGACGTTTAACACAGCGCTTAAATCGGCATCCGAAATCAAGATATTCGCTGTAGGATTGATGTTTCCACTTGTATTCACACCACTGACAACACTACCAGCGGCCAATAAACTTAAGTTGCCACTCGCTGCTGGCGCCAACAGCATCTTATAGGTCGTAATATCCCCAGCAAACGCAGTCACATTGACTGTACCCGGGTGGATAGCCGCCATATCATTATTGGTTAATGTCGTGTACCCCGCTGAGTTAAGGCCCGTACTCGCAATCGACTGCCTGTTACTTTGCCCGACTTCAACGTTGCCTGATAAAGAAGCTACATTCAAGGCAGAATCTGCCGAATAGGTATTAAAGAAAGTACTATTTGCAATCTGGTTCTGCGCCAATGTACTGCCTTGCACCCAAAGAGTAGGATTAAACGCGGTCTCAATTTTCACATTGTTTTTTGCACGCACGTCCGCACTAGCGTCCTGCAAGGCAATCACAGTGCCTGTCGTTCCCGATTTAAGTACACTATCCCCGGCCTCTAACGCTAACTCGCCACGACCAACGTAGTACACCCCATTCGTCAAATTACCGCCTGCGGAAACAGACACATCACCGCCACCGTTGACCAAACTCGTGCGGACCTCATCTCCTTTAGCATCCAGCGTTTTAACAAATTGTGCATTGGTTGCTGAAGAAGCTGATACGTTAGTGATGTTTCCACCTGCCTGGATATTAACGTTACCGCCACCCAATGCTGCAACGCCTTGCTGGAACAAGTCCGGGCGCACCCACCAGCTGGTATCAGTGCCATTACCGCCCTGGCGCAATAACCACTGGTTAACACTTTGCGTCGTGGCTGCACCGAAGATATTGCCAGCGATATCAATGGTAATATCTCCGCCATTATTCACATAGCTGGCCGCCGTTGGCACATTAGTCCCACCTGATGCAGGCGTAAATCCGGCCAGTGGTGCCGCCTCTTTACCTACCGTATAAATAACAGAGCCAACATTCCCCAAGGTCATATTGCCACCCGCAGCAATGGTGATATTGCCCTCACCCGTACGGATTAACTTATTATTGGCCAGCGTGAAATCACCCGCCCCGGCTTTGGTCTCGGTGATATTCGCAGCGCTATAGTCAGCCCCGGCAATCAGGTTGTAGTTAAACGTGTTTGCATTCGACTGCAACACGCCTGCTGTCGTCGCTGTGTTGAAGCCATCGCTTAAAGAGCCACTGAAAGTCAAATTACCGTTTGAGCGCAGGGTCAGCGAACCACCGCGCCCTGCCAGCAGCGCACCAAATGAGCGCAGGTTCACGTCTGCCGTGCCCACGGTCATGGCGGTTGCCGTGTTACCCGTGGTGCTACGCACTTCAATATGTGGCAGCACTTTTGCAGCCAGGCCATCCTGCGTCGCTGCATAGCCTCCTGCACCAGCATTCGCATTATAGAAGCTGTTGGTATCACTGATCATGCTGGCCATATTGGCAGCGGTAAATGCCGTGGTGGTATAGGTGCGGCTACCTTCAACCGTCACTTCACTGGCCCCTTTGATTGCAGCAGTCGTGTTCAATGCCACATTCACGGTATTAGCAGTGCCGGTCGTTCCGCGTGCACCTCTTAATGTCACCGAGCCATCGTAACCATCAACCCCTTTATTACCGTTGGCCGCAGCATCATAGCCACTGGTATCAATCAGGGCGCCAGCCTCAGCAGATACGGCATTCGCAGTAGATACACTGTTCGAGGATAACAGTACAGAACCGCCAGAGCCGGTTTGCAAGTCGCCGAGAGACTGATTAGCCTGTTGGCCGCGGGCCGTGATTTGCGCAGTATTAGCCAATGTCACCAAGCCATTGGCATAAATGGCCACATCACCACCTTTGCTACCATCTGCATTAATATGCCCGGCAACGGTCGCATTACCGTTATCAACCCCGATGGTCAATGCATGCGCAGTGACTGTATCGCCAGCGGCAATCGTGACATCCCCGCTACGGACACGAATGTCACGGCTTTCATTAAAGTGGCCGCTTTCCAGAGCCTGGTTCACTGCACTGAAGTTATCCAGGCTGCCAACATCCAGCTTGAGTGATGCTGTTTTTTCACCCTTGGCTGCCTGGCCCTGTAGCGTACCATCCGCCACCACAAAGTGACCACTCTTCGCATCCACTTGCAACGTACCAGCATCCCCGGCAGTGGTCCCTCCCTTGAGGTTTAACAGCGCATTACTTTCGATCTGGACATTGCCCTGCGCAGAAGTCAGGTGCACATTACCTGCATCCGTCGTCGCTGAATGGGTGCTATCAAACGCAACCGTTGCCGCAGAAACGTCAATGGCCCCGCCTGAGGCCACGGTCAGATTGCCACTGCGCGCCACAGCATTCACGGCCCCGGCATTCAATACCAGTTTGCCTCCCAATTGCATCTCGGTGGCAGACAAATTAAGTGTTGCGCCCAGCCCAGAAGTATTTGTCGGCTGTTGTCCATTGCTCAACGTCTGCAGACTGCCATTGCTAGCGAAGGAGTAGTTGGCGCCAGAGTCCGCCGTCATCACAGCACTGCTCATGGTGGTCTGGTCAGCATTGATATTGACTGTCCCAGTGCCTGTAAAGCGGATGTCTTTATTGGCATTCAGGCTGACACTATTAAATCCACCAATATTGCTGGACACACTCCCTGTGTCGCCGAAAGTAATCTGGTTGGCGTTAATGGCCAGTTGTCCGTTAAGTGCTGCAGGGGCAGTAAATAAAGCATTATTTGTGTTTTTAAGGACAAAGTTATTGGCATTAATATTCACATTACCGGCGTCATGATGCGCAATTCCAGCAGTATTAAACGTGATATTCAGGTTGTTATTGCCAAAATTAACAGCGCCTAAGATGTCAATATTTTTATAGCTGTTAAAGGTAATCCCTGACAAGCGTCCAAAATCAGCCAAGGTCTCTGAAGTAATACGTGTCGCACCATTCACAGGTTGATCACCAATGGCGTATTGATTGGCGCCCAAAGTCACCGTGCCACCATCAGCGACCTCAATCGCGCCCGATTGATCAAAGGCACTCGTTGCATCGAGTACCATAGATCTTGCGGCACTCACACTTGCGCCATCTTCAATAGTTAACTTACCTGTCGTTGGCGTTGCTGTCACGCCTGTTCTAGAGAAGTCGAAGTCGTTTTTGGCTGACACTGCCAACAGCGCGCCATCACCATTAGCGACCAAGGTGGTCGTCCCTGTTTTGTCTTGCTTGGCGCCGGTCTTCACCACCGCGCCTTGATTAACAGTAATCGTATCTTTGGAGGCAACAATTAACTCATCCGTTTGCACCGCATGATCTGCATCGTTGCTGAACGTCACGTTAGAAGCAGTGGTCGTGATGGTCTGCGTCTTGCCACTGACAGAACGACTCCCGCCTAACAGAATGGAGTCAGCACTGATTTTACTTAACTGATCAGCAGAAATCTGCAACACTCCTGCCTGCTGCGGATCAACGGTTGAAACCACACGAATATCGTTAGAAGAAATATCTACCAATGCCCCTTTGGCACCTGCCACATTGCTGGTATTAATATCCGATTCCAGGTTAAGGCTGCTGCCTGCTGCCAGTACCAATTGACCAGCATCGTTTGTCAGCCTTGGGGTTTCTTTGCCATCCCGGATGGCATTCTTGGTTAACAGGGCATTACCCGAGCTGACCAGATACTCTGCCAGGCCTTTATAGTTCTTGGTGCCGTAGTCTTTGTAAAAACTATTGCCATTAACAATATTAAAACTCGTATATTGACCACGGCTAGTGCCATCAATTTTAGTGAGATATCCTGAAGACAAACCTGTGCCATCTGCCTGCGTTAACTGCGTATTGATCTGCATATTGGCACCGTTGGCACTGACCAGAAACGCGCCTGGTAACAGCGCATAGTGCGCAGGCAGGAGCGTGTATTTACCTGCTGCCAGGCCATTGCCACCAGACAAGTAGATAGCCTGGCCGATGCCGACGTCAGAACCGGCACTCATTAAATAGTCATACGGTGCATACTGATTACCCAGAGACGGCAGCACAGCATAATAGCCTGCCTGGGATAGCACATCGACCGAGCCGCCTATGCCCTGAATCCACTCGTAAGCCATGGTATCGCCGTTACCGGAAATATCGACACGTGCGCCCGCCTGCAGATTCATATTATTGGCGTTCAGCGTGACCTTCTTCTTATCAACTGCAGCCATAAAGTTGTTGATGGCACCTTTGGTATCAGCCAACTCACTACCACCCAATACAGTCACGGCATAGGGAATCAAGCTACCCTCAGCAGACACTGAGGTCAGGCTACCTGGGGCCAGCGTTAAATCATGGGCAGCATTCAGGGTAATTTGCCCTAAAGGCGCACGTAACACACCGGCCTGCAAGATAGAGTCTGCATTTAATGTCATACTACCCACCGCTGACAAAGGCACCGTGCTTGCGGTTTTAGACTGGTTGGTCACTTCAATGCGACTGCCAGCACCGGTGGCCGTCACCGTGAAATCAACCGCGGTTGCCGGGTAAATTTGGGCGGCATCTAGCTGAATCAGGCCTGGCGCAGCAAGAGAGGCCGTTCCTTGCAGAGACGATGTAATGCCACGCGCACGAATATCCGTTTTACTGTGCAAACGTGTTTCGGCAACACCGTTCATCGCAATATTGCCCTGCAAGTCAATAAAGTTTGCCTTGGCAGTAAAGCGGTCTGTGCCTGCGGCCAGTTGGCTATCGCTCATGGTAATCGTGCTGTTGTTGGCTAACACCAAGGTAGACGCGTTGATATTGGCCGATCCCGATAGCGTGGTCGCATCCAGCGTCAGCAGCGAAGGCACATTCAGGGTGGTATCGGCGAAATGGATAGTGTCGCCAGTCGCGGCACTCACGTTATCCACCTTCAAGCTGACATTGTCAAAACCACCTTGACGAATCTGATCGGCTGAAATCTGACCGACTCCTTGTGCTGTGCTCAATGGCTCAGTAGACGAATTGGAGGTGTTAATCAGGTTAGCAGTACTACCACCAGCGGTATTATTGGCGGCCATCAGTTCTTTGCTGTTAGTAACGTTCAATACACGTGTGCCAGTTGTAAAATATAGAGGGGTGGAGATGTCGTTTTCAATCCCCGAGGCATTCTTGCCACCGAGGGTGATATTCAGTGTGCCCCCTTCACCGGCCCCAGAGGGATTACCCATCAGGGTGCCATCCAGCGCGATACCATCACGGCCGTTAATCGCAATCACGCCTGCACTGCCTGCCACAGACTGCCGGGAATAACCGCCTGACACTGGCAAATCAACTTTGCCACTGGTGCCAGAAACATCAATCACCGAGCCCGCCTTGGTAATGAGTACACCATTGCCTGCCGATAAAGAAATATTTCCTGCTTTGGTCACAAAAGCCGTGCGCAGGTTACCATCACTGGATGGCGGCTTCACGTATTGCGCCCGTGCGCTCAGCGTAGCAGTATCACCTACAAACAAACTCAGTGTAGGGTCAAAGCTGTTATTCGGCAGGGTCAGATCACTGGTATCGGGAATCGCGTCTATAGCTAGTTTAATGTCACCACCAGGCGCAGTAATATCCCCCAGAATGGTCATCTGGCCTTTAGACGTCAGGCTCACATTGCCTCTAGGCCCAGATTGGCTAGCGGGGGTATCTGTCACGATACTGGCATTCGACTGCAGCGTCAGGTCATCTCCCGCCACGACAGCCAGGCTGGCTGGTGTTCGCATGCTACCGGCGAGTGATGTCTTACTCACCAGTGTGCTTAAGTCGCTACCACTTTGTGCCATCCGCGCAGAGCCCCCAAGAACACGCGAGTGTTGCTCCGGGTGTATTGTCACCAGGCTATTGACCTGGTCACCGATCATCACATCACCGTTTAGGCGGCCCGCGTTACTTATGGTGTAGTTTGAAAAACCACCCTGCTGAAAAAAGCCTTCAGATAACCACAGTGTATTTTCTTGCTGGGGATTGATGCCGCCCAACTGGATATGATCAACAATCCCCGTCGCCTGCTCACCCTGTAACTTCACGGTTAAATGGCCACCTTGTGTTTGCTGACCATCGACCATCATGCCATAGCTGCTAAAGCTGCCAGCGCCGATCTTGTTATCTGCCATGGTCACGGTAATGTCACCACCATGGCCAGCATTCAATTGGCCTTTATTATTGAGCCATGCCCCAGATGAGGCATCCATGCTTGCACCTTGCCCCATACGCAAACCACTACTAATGGTAATGGTGTCTTCTTTGGGAGTGCTGCTATCGGTAATGATGTCACCGGTATCCTTGTGAACAACCATGCTGCCGATGGTAATGTTGCCGCCATTGAGCGCAACTTTACCCAGCATTGCTCCATTGACGCCAGGCAAATCATTGGTAAACAGGCCCGCAACATTGATCTTTACATTGTTAGCCACGGTCACGTCGGCACTTTGACTAGCAGACAGATTGACTGTGCCGGAAGGCAAACGAATATCGTGATTAACGTTTACACCGCCACTACCTAGCACATGCAGGCTACCATTTGCCTGCATATTGATGTCTGTGTTGAGGTTGACCTGCCCAGTGGTTTTGATTACCACATGATTTACCCCATTGGCCAGCATGGCGGTGCTTAACTCAGACGTTTGCTTCTGTTCTGTGCTCAGTTGGCTGTCTTCATTAAAGCTCTCAGACAGCGGGGCTGCAGATGAAACGATATTTAAAGCACCGGAGTTGTTATAGGTCAACTTGAAGGTACCACCCAACGGTATGTTATGTGCGTCAGTCTCTCCGCGCTGATAAAGACCGCTCACCGTACTGGCAAGCACATTGCCCTGCAACGCCATATTGGTGGTAGAAACACTCAGCGTCCCGGCATCACCACCCTGTTGATAAGTGGGCTGTGAATAACCGCTGACTGTCGCATCTGTGGCGACACTTTGCGCAGAAACACCATTCAAAGCATTGGCTGTCAGCGCCCATTGCCGGGTCTGCCCCCAACGGCCACTGGTCACAGAATAATAGTCACTCATGCCCTGATACGGCAGATTAGGCAATGCCTCAGACGCAAGTACCCATTTACCATTAATGAGCAAACTGCTTTCTCGGATAGAACCTTCGGTGTAAGTGGTACTGCCTGCCGACAAGTCAATCGTAGAACCTGCTTTGCTGACGACATTCACACCGGACAAATTCACCTGACCACCACTGGTGGAGCGTTCAGCCACTGTTCTGGTGATACCCGCTTTTGCCTGATCAATCACGCTCTGGCTCAGTATCTTAGTTCCTTTACGGGCATCCAGATACAATACTTCACCAAACAAGGCCCCGCCTCTTAATACCGGGGAGTCTCTTAACTGGTCAGAATACAGCTGAATTGCCAGTTGGTTACGGCTCATTGGGGCCGTGGCATCTACCCCGGAAACATCAATCACCGCGTTCTCGCCCAGATAGATGCTACTGTTATTCGTCTGGATATCTGTAGCAGTCACAAAAACTTGACCGCTATTAGCTGTGATGGTGCCATCAATCACAATATCCTTACCCTGAATATTGATCACCGACCCTTCAAGCTCCGTTTTTGTCGTTTGTGTACCATCCAGCTTATAAACTGATACCGGCAGCTTTTGTGCATCAATAATTTCTTCTTTATCATCCACATCAATGGTGACGGTCGTTTTACTATTTTTACCTAACGTCACTTTGCCGTACTCTGGATTGATATTCAGCTCGCCACTTTTAGAGCCAATTTGTTCGGCTTTGAGAAAAATCGAACCATTGGCACGCACCGAAGTAGACGCAGAAATATTCCCTTGCTGATTCACTGCCAGGCCAATCAGGCTGGCATTACCATGATTGACAATGATGTCACCCAGGTTAGTCGCCTTGCCGCCCGAACTCACCTCCACTAGCAACCCTGCAAACTTATCCAGCGTGCTCAGGTAAACAGTCTTGCCCGCCGCCAGAATGGTCTGGCCATCCGGTGTTTTAATCACGCCACTATTGGTGACATCTGGTGCCAGCAACATGACACGCCCGCCCGTGGCCGTGGTAATGTTCGCACCCTTGGCAACATCAATCACGCCAATGGCATCCGCGAATGAAAACACCGGGGAGGTGGTGTTAGACAAAATACCATTCTTATAAATAGTCTCAATGTTATTGTTCGCCAGGTTATCGAGCGTCGTCGCAGTCAGCGAGCCGACGTTGACTTGCGAACCGGCGCCAAAATATATGCCATTTTGGTTGGCAATATAGACATGGCCATTGGCATTTAACATGCCATTAATAAAACTGGCACCGCTACCCATGACCCGGTTTAACACGCTAGAGTTGGCATCAGGCATTTTAAAATTGACGGTGGCATTAGAGCCAATATTAAAGCTGTCCCAACGGATAACTGCATTATTGACCACCGTATTGATGTTCATGGTATTGCCATTGACATTGATATTACCGATGGCGGGCACAATATTGTGGCCCGTTGGCAAGGTATTGGCGTCCATCGCCAGCACTGGTGCAGACATCCAGGTTAAACAGCCAGCAAACAACAAGGCCATACTGCCGGTAGAAATTTTCCACCAGGGCTGCTCAGCACCAGCTTGACTGTCACCCACAGTGGCAGCACTCGCCAAAGTCACTGTTTTTTGATGAGTACGTGCAATTTCGGCAATCGGCACTAACATGCCTAAGCGTTTGCTAAATACCAGTTTGAATCGTAACTTGTTCATCATTTCACCTCGTTTACTTCAGCTAAGCGCTTATTACCAGTCAAAACCCACTTTAAAATGCAGGCGCGTATCACCACTTTCAGCCATTCCGGCTGGCTTGAGCGGTGCCGTGTTTCCGTTTTCCAATATCCAGCTTGATTGCAACACGCGCGCAAAATCCAGACGCACAAACAAACCGTGTGCAGCCTTCACATCAAGGCCAAATCCGTAAGAGGACAAAATGTAACGCTGGATTTGCGAGAAGCGGTCATTAGCAAACGTAACCGGATCACGCGTGGTCGCCAAACCATAATCGTAAAAAGCCAGCAAACGCATTTCGTTGACCCAGGAGCCCGCATACTTCTGTAACGGCGGCGAACGCAACTCCATGGTGAGGTTGGTACCGGTATCCCCCAGCGCGCTGGACTCGAGAAAGCCGCGCACAGTATCCAGGCCGCCAATAAAAAACTGTTCGTTAGAAACCAGTGAGTCGCCGGTGACTTGCCCCCCCAAAGAACCGTACCATTGCCATTGATAAGGTAAAGTCCAGGTATGCTCGAGCTGCCCTCTCAAATAAGAAAAGTTTGGTCGCGCCAGATAGCGTCGCTGTGCAAACTCATCCTCTTCATTGACTAATGCCTTGGTTGAGAAGACAAAGTTCAAGTCGAGTTTGGTGGTACTCTCTGGAGTCACCAGGTTGCCGGTATAGCCAATCAGCATGGGAAGATAGGTAATCGGATTACTGCCCAGGTCAGCCCCCAGCCTGCGGGTGCTTTCTTTAAAATCTTTGTAATCGACGCCCAGGGTCAAATTGTGATTAAAAGACTTGATTGGGCTGGGCATCGGATGGATATAGCGCAAGCCATAAATGTTACCGTTACCCACCACATTCAAATCGCCAACGGCACTAATATCACTTTGGGAAACGACAGCATAGGTCGCCCAGTAGTCACCAGCATAAGGGATCACATAGGTGCCCGAAAATACTTTCACCTCGTTGGCATCTTCCGGCGTCACCTGGAAACCCAGGCCAATGCTGTGATCGCTCTGCCACAGATTGTCGTATCTCAAGTTGCCGGAAAGACGTGTCTTTGTCGTGTTCGGTGTGTACCGGTTGTTGTATTCCATGCTGGCGTGTAACGGAAACTTGTCATCCACCTTCAAATCCACTTCAACCATGCCCGGTGACTTGCCTGGACGCAGCACAGGCGCTACCACACGGTCCTGGTTAATATTGACCGAGGCAATTTGTTTTTGCACCGTTGGGAAGTGGGGAACATGCCCCTCTTTGAACTCGGTAACGTTTTGCTTGATTTTGCCCAGAGAGTAATAGCGGGAACCAACCACACTTAAGCGCTCAACCTTCCCTTCCAACACGTCCAGCTTCACGACCCCACCGTTCACTTCTTGTTCGGGAATGCTCACGAACACTGTCAGGTAGCCCGCTGCATGGAAGCTTTGCTCCAGCGCACTACGCGCTTTTTCTACATCATCAATCGAGCGATGCTCACCGAGATAAGGATAAACAGCTTTTTCAATCTCTGTCACGCTGAGCACGGAGTTGCCATTGACCACGTATTCAAAAATATCAAACTGGTCTTTAGTGGACACTTCTGCAGCCGCTTGCCCGGGAACCTCTGCCCCCCAACCATTTACAGGCTGCTGGGCGGACTCTGAAGCCTCCTCTGCATGCAATGCAAAAGACCACAGAACACACATACAACTCATCACACGCAGCAACAATCGCAACACCTTTCTTTTTTGGTTCAATCGCCTAAGGCACTTCCCGAGGCTTGCCATTTTGAAAGCGCCGCGTGTCACAAAGATGAAATACGGACTAGTCCGCGGACTTGTTTTTATAGCCCATGTGAGCCATTGTCAGGAGACACTCAGATGTCCGCGAGTCGCGACTGGTTTTTGATTGAATTAGGCAATAAAAAAGCACACCCAGTACGGGTGTGCTTTTAATCAGGCGTCGCAGCTTTTGACTGCTAGTGCTTGAGATTAGAACAATTGCTGTGCTTGGCAGTTGTTACCATTGCGTGAGCCTTTAGCAACGATGGTACCGACTGTGCAGGATGAACCGGCAAACGGGTTGATGGTCAAACCACGTGGTACTTCAGCACAATCCAAACCAGCAAAAGCACCAACGATTTCATTGATCACAGTCTCGCCGAATGTACCGGAAGCTGAGTTAGCAACAAAAGATTTCATTTCCATGTGGAAATCGTACAAACCTTGAGCAGCGGTGTAACGTGCGTTAGCATCTGTTGTCTGACCGGAGCCAGCTACTGGTGCTTCTGGGTGAACGTTATCCAACTTGATGTAACGATAGCCGTTGGATGATGTATCTGTACGCCAGTTGTTTTCCAGAGATAACACACCAATCGCGAAGCCAGCTGTAGACAATGCAGTTTTTGCGTTACCAGTACCGGAACCTTCAGTGATAATCAAGGTAGGTGTAGAATCAGCCAGGCCTACAGGAGCCAACACACCACCAATGGCAGCATCACCGTTACATGGGTTACGCAGGAAAGTCGCATTAGAAGACGCTTGAGTACCAGAAGTAGGTACACGACGAGCCAGATTCAAGGCAGCTGTAGAACCTGGTACCAAGATACCCGCATCAGCAGCAGTACCACTCACGATAGAAGCATACTGTGCGTGAGAGATGCTAGGAGCATTGGCTGGCAAGTAATCAGGATCAGCAGAGTTTGCTGCGGCTACGCTTGCATAGATACCTTGTGCAACTTGCATCGCACGGTACAAGGAGGTTGAAGTAGCGATACCGAATGCTTGGCCAACGTTAGCGTTTGACTCAACACCGTAACCGTCAACGGATACACCGAACAATGCCGCTTCAACGTCAGAGAAACCACCTGCTGGTTTAACCGTTGCGCCATCAGCAGCAGTTGCTGGAGTCACAATCGCACATGAGCGATAGCTTGCAATTGCAGTTTGACCTGGCAGAGACAAAGAACCAGTTTGAGCCACACAACCAGCGTTAGCACCCAGTTTGCCAATACGGCGCAAATTAGTAGTACCCACTGTGCCATCACCATCAACATCGTTAGGAATGTGTGGTGCGTAGGCGTTAAAAGAACCGCCATCAATCGTGTGGTAAACCACAGACACCTTACCACCACGTGTACAAGCATAAGCCAGGAAGTTGCTTGCAGCTGAGTTACCTGGTCTTACTGCGGCTGTTGCTGAGCCGTTGTTGAACACGGATAGTGTGTTTGCATCACAACCAGCAGCAAAGCCCTGGAAAACGTTGTAAGTTGGTGCTGAAGCGCCAGAAATCCAGGTTTCATTCAATGCACCGTTGCCACGCGCAGTATTGATCTGTGCTTGAGTCACAGGGGCAGCAAACGCTTGACCAGCAAACAGGGTAGCTGCAACAGCCAAGCATACTTTATTAAATTTAAACATTTTTCGCTTCCTTCGATAAAAGATTTGATTAGCGGCCAGTTTGTAAACAGGCCGTTTTTCATGGCTTTTTTTAATGTTGTATTAAGCCTTGCGACGACGAGCGACCAAGCCAACGACACCCAGGCCAGCCAGCAACATTGCGTAGCTGTCAGCTTCTGGGACTGGTACTACAAACTCCAAAGCACCATTAGAGTTCATCTTGAATTGGAAATTACCATTCAGACCCAATGTGTTAAAAGAAGGCGCAGAAGCTTGTGTTGCACCCATTTTCTGTTGCACAACCGTCATAGTGCTATCCAGGTTATCCATAGAGACGTGGCCCTGGGCATTAATACGGCCTGTAGAGCCGTAAGCGACGGCACGGCCTGCATAGGCTTGTGACAGGTTTGAAGTGACGATACTTGCACCATCATCAACAGTGTTGTGGTTATCCAACGCGTTGTTGTTAGTCATGTAGCTATTGAAGTTTGCAATCGAAGTTTGCAACTGGTTAGAGTTGGTCAGGTTGCTACCTGATTTGTAAGTGGAAATAATGCCACGGGAATCTAAACCAGTGCCAGTACCATCAGCAGCATAAATCGCCCACTTGGTTGTTGAAGCTGAAGCCGTGTTCCAGAAAGAGCTCCATGCATTAGCATAATCACCACCAGCCAAATCAAAAGAGAAGGTTTTAGACAAACCATCTGCTGACAACGTACCGTTTGTATGCGCATCAACCACCAGGCTTTGGAAGCTATCGTAGCCGTAGCCCAGATCAAAAGTGGCTGACGTATTGCTGTTAAAGTCCAGCAAAGTCAGGATCAGGCTAGAGCTACCGCTTGTCGCAAATGTCATAGCCGCGTGTGCTGGAATAGTTGCAGCGGACAGAGCCAATGCAGCAACCAATGCTTTTACTTGAAATTTCATAAACTTCTCCTTAATTTTTTGAGCAAACCGATAGAAAGAGCAAACTACTAATACCTGAGCGAATACGATGAAACTCATCCCGAAAAATTATGCGGTTGCTACATGACAGCCTTACTTTGTAAACCTAGTCCATATGGACTAGTCTGACCGCGCAAAATAGCTGCATAAAAATCCTGAGTAGTTTAGGAACTCAACATGACAGGCTTAAAGTAAAAACTAGTCCGTTCGGACTAGTTAGAGTGATTGCATTAAAGCGGTAAAAATACGGCAGGGGAGTATTTATTGTTTACGGGTAATCAGCCCCAGCTTGAGCGCTTTGCTGGCGGCCTGGCTGCGGTTTTCCACATCCAGTTTGCGTAAGATATTTTGTACGTGATTTTTAATGGTGAGTGGGCTGACCTGCATGATGTTACCAATCTCCCAATTGGTTTTGCCTGCCTGCAGCCATTCCAGCACTTCGAGCTCACGCTTGCTTAACGGCTTGATACGACCATTGCGCGCGGTAGTAGATAGCACCGAAGGACATTTATTGGCCGTGACTTTGACGATCGCGCAATGCAGATGTGGCATCAGTAACTCAAGCAAATGGGCCGTTTGCGCGTTGGCCGGTGAGCTCAAACGACCAAACATGACCATGGTGGCAATGCGGCTGTGTTCATTGCCAAAGCCATGCACCACAAAGCGCTTGAGCTCTGAGGCCAGCATGCGTTCAGCCTCCACATGCTCAACAGCGTAATGGTTATATTGCTGCGCGGTGAGCTCGGTATGGTAGAACACCGGCATGCCTAGCTTGCTCCAGCGCGTAAAGGCTTCATTCACCAGGCCATCCTCATCATTAAGCACCTGGTCGAATTGGGTATCGCCAAAATAACGGCTGGAGGTCAGGTATTCATAGTCATAACTGGCACGCTCTAAACTACGCACACCAATAATCACCACCTCATGCGCCAATAAACACTGAAACCCTCGCTGTAGCCAATTAAAAAGGTGTGAGCGATGCTGCAGGCGCAACGACTCCTCAATCACTTCCATAAATAGCGCGCGTTGCTCTTCGTTCAGCGCCAACGTCCATTGGTCGTTGACCTGATCCATCCCTGTTATTGTTGTATCCATGTGTTAACCACATTTATATAAATGCAGCAAGTTTGCTCAGAATTTGTGACAGAAAAATGATTCGCACATGTCAGTTGATTGATAAATTCATGACAACGGATTAGTGACATGACTAGGAGGGAAAATCGCCATTTTCTAAACGCCTGGTTTTATTGCCACGGGCCTGTACAAGCGTGACAATCACATGAATTGCTTGCCCAAGCATGTTTGGCAGCGCATGGCCGCTTGTCTTTGCCGTGTCACATGACTGTGACACAATCAGTGCCATCATGAATGTACCCGCTCACAGCTCGCACCGAACCAGACTGGCCCTGTTGTTAGCGACGGCGATCGTTTGTGGTACCGCCAATGCGGAGACAACGGCTGTTGGTTTAACAACACAGATACTCGCCGAACATATCCAGTTGGATAACTCCAGTGACAGTGAATTAGTCATCAGTAATATTGACGCCTCAGAGGCAGAAAATGACGCTTTCGCGCCAGCCCGCGGTCGCCAGTCATCTCAATGGAAAGGCGGTACTGTGCCCTATCAGGCTGAGGTACAGGCTGCCGCCGAAGCCACGCAGATAGAGCCCGCACTGATTCACGCCGTGATTGCCACTGAGTCCGGCTACAACCCCAAGGCGCTATCACGTAAAGGTGCTTATGGCCTGATGCAAGTGCTGCCCGCCACAGCACAAACCATGACCGCCATTCCGGTCAGACAATGGTCAGTGCCACAGCAGATATTATGGGGTTCACATTATTTAAAGCGCATGCTGGATATGTTTGAAGGCAATGTCACCCTGGCCCTGGCGGCCTACAATGCCGGGCCACAAGCAGTGAAGACCCACCAGCACGCCGTGCCACCTTTTGCCGAAACCAGGCAATATATCCCCAAAGTGCTTGGCTATTACCAGGCGTTCAAAACCAGGCTTGCACCCACAGGTTATGCCAGCCAAGTCAGTAACTGACCTGGTTTAACGATTGACCCACGCCAGCTCAAGGTCAGCCAGGGTATTCGGCTCATACACAAACAGCCACTCGCGGTAATGCTTGGCGCCGTGAAAACCTGACTGCGACTCCTGGTAGCCGCTACTGCGTATCGGCGCTAATAAGGACTGGCTATGCACGCCAACAATCCGGCCATCGCGCATGATTAAGGTCATGCCCTGCTTCACAACAAACGGGTCTGCATATAGCTTGCGTAAATGCCGCTTGGGCACCGGGAAACGCTTGTCCTCAATTAACTCCTCTAGCCGTATCGGGTATTGTTTGACTGGCTGCGGGGTCGATTCATAATAACGTCCGATCGCCAACCGGTAAGCTTCGCCGGTCTCCAGCAACAAGGCCTCATTGCTGCGTTGGGATTGCTGCTGCCACATCACAGCGGCACCTTGCATGCCAATGGCTGCAATCACCAGCGTCACCATCACACCTATGTAAGAAAAACCGTCTTGCCTGCGCATGCCTTCGCTTACCAGTCGGTGTAGGCAGAGCCATCGGCGGCCTGGCCGGTCGCGCTGCTGTGCAGGGTATATACGCCGCCCACCACAGGCAACTCCGGCGGCGTAATCACCCAGACATCATTGCGCTCGGCAATCGGGTCCCAGGGTAATTTGTCCAGGTAATGTTTGTCGACCAGCTCCTGCAAGGTGTCCGGATACTGTCCCTGATCGGCATAATATTCATCCAGTGCCTTACGCGTGGTGATCAGTTGCTGTTTGAGCGCCTGATCCTTGGCGCGTTGCACGCCTGAAAAATAACGCGGCACCGCCAGCGACAACAGCAAAGCCAGAATCGATAGCACCACCAGCAGCTCTACCAGCGTAAAACCACGCCGCTTACCATTGCGCATAAGCTACTCCATTGATGCCGGTTTGCGTGCTTAATGAATACACATCGTAGACATCCTGCGTATAGCGCGGCTGCTCAGGTGAGCTGTCATAGCTGCGTAGCCCCCACGCCTGATTTAAACTGCCAGCGCCCTGATTTTTCATCATCGGGTCTTGAGGAATGTGACGTAAGAAACGTATGCGCTCATGCTTGGCGCTTTTGGCATCTTCCACGCCGTCGACCAGCACCTGCAAATTGGGCGGATAACCACTGGCATCGGCATTCTTTTTCACCCTGCCCTCATCCGCTGCCTTTTTGTAAGCATCAATCGCGCGCCGCATCTCGCGCAAATGCTCGCGCAATTGCTGCTCTTTTTGCCGCTGCACCGTCAGTTGTATCATGGGCGTGGCGATACTGGCCATGATGGCAATAATAGCCAGCGACACCATCAGTTCAATCAGGGTAAATCCAGGCGTGCGTTTCACGTTGTCAACCATCAAGGAATCACCTTGGGGGCCGGTAAGGTGGTTGTGCCCTGCTCCGAAATGCCATTCACATTGTTAGACAAACCCGGCATGGCTGACGCAGGCTCTGTAGACTCATTGTTGGCTGGTGGTGCATCCGGGGCAGGCAAGGCCACCGGCTCAGGGGCTGGCGCAGACTCCGGCGTATCATTACCCGGTACATCTGCAGCATCATTCAACTCGCGCTGACGTTGCAACTGTTGTTCGCGTGCCTGCTGGCTACGTGTGAGTGTGTTGCTCGGCATGCTGTTTAACAACGGCTTGTCAGAAATCACCGTGTCGGTCCCGCTCCAGTATTCAGAGAAGGTGGCTTCCGGCAAGGTCACATTGCTGATGACTTTGGGCGTGATCGCCAGCACAATTTCGGTTTTATTCTTTTCATCAATATGGCGCGAGAACAAACGACCCAAAATCGGGATTTCACCCAGGCCCGGTAATTTGTCAGCGTTTTTACGTTCCGAGTCCTGAATCAGGCCTGCCAGAATTTGTGTTTCGCCATGCTTGAGGCGCAACATGGTGGTCGCGTTACGGGTGCCTATGTTATACACCTTGGAGTTATTGCTCAGCGTAATCGCTTCGCCCAGTGAGCTGACTTCCAGGTTGACTTTAATGCTGACAAAATCATCCAGCATCACGCGTGGCTCAACCTCTAGTTTGAGGCCGACATCCACATAAGACACGCTCTCAGACGTCCCCACGTTGGCGGTGGTATTGGTGGTAATCACCGGTACCTTGTTACCCACCAGTACTTTGGCTTTTTCGTTATTTTTTACGCGGATACGCGGATTGGACAACAGGTTCAAATCACTGTCTGTGGTTTTGAATTGCAGGCTGGGATTAGGGCTGACGCCGATATCAGACGATTTGATGCGCTTGAGCGCTTCTAGCGTTAACTGGCTATCGAGTACCGTGAGTGACGATGGGTAGACAATCCCCAACTGGTTCATTTTGCCGCGCGTGATTTCCATCACCTCAATTTCGAGCATGACTTCCGGGTCGGCAATATCCTGCGCCTTGATCATCTTCTCGGCCAGCGCCAGTACTTCCGGCTTGTCTCTGAGCACCAGCATGTTCAGGCGCTCGTCCACATACACATCACGGATTTTCAGAATAGTGCGCAACATATCAGCACATTGCTTGGCACTGGTGTTGGCAAAGTAAAAATTACGGATCAGCAAATCCTGGTAGTCTTTGTTCTTTTGCTGTGTCGCCGGGTACACCAAGGCGCTATTGGCAGACAGCACTTTCTTTTGCAAGCCGTTGCTGGCCAACACCATGTCGATGGCTTCTTCAATCGGCATTTTCTTCACGAACACCGACGCTTTGGTTTCCGGCTTGATGTCTTTATCCAGTACAAAATTCACACCAGTGGCGCGAGACAAGGCCTCAAACACCACTTTGATATTGGCATCACGCAACTCCAGTGTCACCGGCTTGTTCAAGCTGGTCTGCAATTGCGGCAAGGCTGCACGGGCACGCGGCTCCATGGCGATCAATTGCTTTTCCAGGGCCTGCGCTTCGGCATTGGTCGGTTGCTCCAGCAAGATATCACGCACCTCTTTCAAGGCCTGTTTGGGGCTATCCATATGCTGTTTGACAGCATCCAACTGCTTGCGCAAGGCAACTTCACGCGCACTGGCGTTTTCATAGGCCTGCGCTTTAATATGGTGCGGATCCAGCGTTAAAATACGCGCGTACACCTGCTTGGCCGCCGCCATATCTCCTCTGGCATCGGCAGCTTCAGCCTCGGCAGACAGCGCATTAATCGCCTGTTCGCGCTCGCGGAACCAGCGGTTACGCAACACCACATCCGCCGGGCGCTCTGCCACTTGTTGCGCCAACTCATGCACTTTACCTTCTGGTGTGGTCGCAGTGAGTTTGGGCGGAAACAGGCCACACGATGACAACACCCAGGCCGACATGCTGATGGCGATATAACGCGGGATCGCAGTCCGCAAAGGCTGATTTAACTGAAAAGCATTCATTGGTTAAGCATTTCTTCCTGATGATTGTTGTCAGCGTCAGCCATCGCCTGGCGCTGGCCAGCTGCTGTCGCTGTTTTGGTTTTGCTCAGTACCACCACCTTATTCAGTGGCACATAGGTGAAATACACAGACTGCATATCCTCACGGTCGAGTCGCCACTGCGCACTGACATTGCTCCCCAGCTTGGGCAGTAGCACTTTTTTCTGCTGTATTAAAATCACCACATCGCCGCCTGGCACATCCTGCATGCTGCCCACATAGCTATAAGGCAAAGGGGGTGCCTCAGGCGGTGGCGGTGGTTGCGGCTTGGGCGGCGGTGGCAACCACTCATGTGCCGCAAAAAGGGGATGACTCAGCTTTTTGGCTGGCAACTGGCGTGTGAAATAAGTCCCCTCACTGGCAGGCATGGCAGCGACCGAGACTGATGCCGTCGCAGGTGCAACAACGGGCTGACTGTCAGGTGCTTGCGGCATCGCGGCCGCTTCTACGCGCAGCAGGGGGCTGTTCACCCTTGGTTTGGCAGCGACAACGGTAGTCTCAGCAGCGACATCCTCTTGCGACCATTGCCAATAGACCAGGCCCAGCGTGAGCAACAGGGCCAGCCACAACAGTGGTCGTGTGGATGGTTTGGATTCAGGCACCATGAGCACGCCCTCCGCGGATAAACACTGAGAACGTCAACGTGGCATCGACAACGGGTTGTACCGTTTCATTTTTACGCAGCTCCAGCCCGGTCAACGCCATAGAGGGATATTGCCGCAGCACATCCAGGATGAACTGGCGACAAGTCGCGTAGTCGGCCTGAATGGTAAAACGCATATCAAATTGCTGAATGTCATGTGTCGCAGTGTTAGCCTGGTGTGCCTGCCACTGGTAATCGCCCACATTGAGGGCGATCTGCCGTTTTTGCGCCAGGCTAGCAATATGCATCATGCGCGGCGAAAGATCACTGAATGCTGGCAACTGCTGCCAAAGCACTGCCAACTGCACAGAATCATCCGGTAACGACTGTGCTTTAACAGCAGAATCTGGTTTCGCCGAGTTTTTTTCTGCGACCACAGGCGCGGCGGCCAGGCGGTGCGCCGCCAGTTGCCGGATGTCTTTTTCTAATGCGTCTATCTGCGCCACCTGCGAAGACTGCTGATGTGATAACACTCCCCACATCAGCAGTAATGCAAGCGATAACACCATGGGCACCCAGCCTAGATAACAGGCAGCGCGGCGCGCCAGCCAGACCACGTACATAGGCGAGGGGAACCGTACTACAGTCATGGCTGCCAGCCCCCCTGAATCTCAAAACTGACCGGGCGCTGCGGATGGCTCTCGTTGACCTGATGCTTTTGCAGATGTACCTGGCTCAGCACCGGTACCGCCTGCAACTGACTCACATACTTCAATAAATCTTGGTAACTCTTGGCCTCGCCTGACAACACAAACTGAGCGCGGTTGGCATCTGGTAACAATTGCAACAAAGCAATCTCCGGCACTTGTTGCGACTCCAGCGCCTGTAGCAAATCAAACCAGCGCACATTGAGCTGTTGCACCATTTTTTCGGCAGCCTTTTGTTGCGGCTGACTGAGGACTGCGACGGCTTGCCTGGCGACCACTTTGCTAACAGACTGATGTACTGCGGTGGTTGCACTTGCTTGTTGTTGCGACAATTGCTGCTGACGTTGCGCCAGAAGCTGCAATTGCGCCTCCATCTCAGTGAATGCCGCGTACTTGACAGCGACCAGCACGCTTAATACCGCCACCAGCAAGCCGCCCGGCCAGCGCAACGCCTGCCAGGCAAATACTGGCCGCGAAAATTCCAGTTGGTAATTCGGGTTAGGCCACATGCGCAAGCTCCTGCCGCAATGGGGCAACCGCACGGCTGGATGGCAAGACTTGCCATGACACCTGGTCGGACAATGCCTGTTTTAGGCGGCGTCCAGTCTTTTCCATCACCTGGCAACCAGGCTCCAGCAACCAGTAGCACGAGGAAGCCTGCACACCAAGCAAGGTACGTTCGCGCATGAGCCAGGCAGCGATAATCGCCACGTCAGTCATGTCTGCCGCCAGGCTGGCGACATGGGTCATGCGACCGTGATCCAGTTGCAATAATCGCAGCATCTGTGGCTCAGCCGTCAGCACAGTCCCACTTGCTGGCAAACGCGTATTCGCCCACAAGGCGCTGGCATAAGGCTGCACAGTCCACTGCATGGCATGGCTGGCCAATAATGCATTTATATCCAGGGATGCCAAGGCAGAAATCGCCACCAGCAAGCTGTCTTGCGGCGGCTGTATATCCTGCAAACGGAACGGCCAGGCTCGTGCCGCTTCACCATAAGTTTGCATCAAGATCGCGCGCGCATAGGCCTGCTGCTCCTGCCCAGACACATCCAGCGACTGCAAGCTTTGCGTCATGGCAGGCAAGCGCAACAGGTGCACATGCTTGTCGGCAATATACACTTCTATCCGCTGCCAACGACTGGCGGGGAGTTGTGACAACAGCGCTGGCAGCGCCGCTTGCAAATCAGTGCCGTTCCAGCTGCTTTGCGCGGTCAGGCTACGCGTGCGCAAGCCCGCAGGCCTGTGCTCTGCCAGTAACTGGTCTGCGGTCACCAGCACTTTGGTCAGGCCACACCATGACCACTCAGGCAATAAACGTGACACGGTTGATCTCCTGTAAGCTGGTCATGCCCTCTGCGGCCGCACTGACGGCAGCCTCGCGAATCGTGCGCATGCCATTTCTGGCTGCCGCTTCTTTTAATTGACGGATCGGCTGCCTGGCGATAATCATCTCGCGCAGCTCATCATTGAGTACAAGCATTTCTGCCACGGCCTTGCGCCCTTTGTAACCAGTGCCGCGGCAATGGCCGCAGCCTTGCGCGTGTTTGAACTGCATGCCAGCAGCCTGCGCTGCAGTCAGGCCAGAAGTGCGTAACATGTCCTCATCCGGCACAAATGGTTCGGCACAATGCGGACACAAGGCGCGCACCAGCCGCTGAGCGACGATGCCATTGACCGCCGACACAAAATGGTAAGGATCGACGCCCATATGCATAAAGCGGCCGATCACATCGAGCACGCTGTTGGCGTGCACAGTGGAAAACACCAGGTGGCCGGTGAGCGCGGCCTGCACGGCGATTTGCGCAGTTTCGGCATCACGAATTTCCCCCACCATGATCTTGTCCGGGTCATGGCGCAAAATCGAGCGCAGGCCGCGCGCAAAAGTCAGGCCTTTTTTCTCATTAACCGGGATTTGCAGCACGCCGGGTAATTGATATTCGACCGGGTCTTCAATGGTGATGATTTTGTCAAAACCAGTGTTCACCTCTGAAATCGCCGCATATAAAGAGGTGGTTTTACCACTACCTGTCGGCCCCGTCACCAGCACCATGCCATAAGGCTCACTGGCCAATTTTCTAAACCGGGCAATCACATCAGCATCAAAACCCAGCGCTTTCAAGCTAAGGCCTTGCGCCTGCTCGGTCAGGGCTTTGCGGTCCAGCACACGCAACACGGCATCCTCACCAAAAGCACTCGGCATGATAGAAACGCGGAAATCAATCAACCTGCCCATGGCGTGCACTTTAAAGCGGCCATCTTGCGGAATGCGACGCTCGGCAATATCCAGTTGCGCCATCACCTTGATACGTGAAATCGCCTGCTCTGCGCTGTCCAGGCCAGGACTGTTGGCAATACTGGCCATCACGCCATCAATGCGGTATTTCACCGCCAGGCCGCCAGGATGCGTTTCCAGGTGGATGTCACTGGCACCGGTTTTCAGCGCGTCATACAAAGTGGAGTTAATCAGTTTGACGATGGGGTTGGCATCTTCGTGAATAGACTTCAACGATAACTGCATGACGACTTCTTCGTCGCCTTCGGCTGCGGCATGCTCCGTCGAGAGCCCGACGCCATCCATGGCGCGCATGGTTTCTTCTTCGCCTGCCAGATAAGCACTAATCTCTAACCGATGCGCCAGGCGCCACTCAAACGGCACTTGCACCGCATGCTGTGCCCACAGTGGCAACTGGCGGTTAAACGGGTCAGCAAACACCAGAATGAGGGTTTGTGCCGCATCATAAAACGCCAGGCATTCTTTCTGCTGTGCCTCGTTATAGCTCACCACGTCAAAGGCCACTTGCCATTCGCGCATGTCACGCATGGTCGCCACCGGATAATGCAGCAACTGCGCCAGTTGGCTCACCATCATTTCGCTGTCAGCCGGGACAATGTCTTCCAGCACTTCAATCACGCGGCGTTGTTGTTGCAAAGCCTGTGTTTGCGCAAGGGATAACGCGTCGGCCGAAAGCATGGACAAAGGCTGGTTCATTGGATTTGCCCCGCCAGTTCGAAAATAGGCATATACAGTAACAACACAACGACGCCGATGACCAGGCCGATAAACAGCATGAGCAAAGGCTCAAACAATTTGGTAAACCAGTCTATCCAGCGCGCCAGTTCTTCATCATAAAAACCGGCAATGCTGTCCATCATCTGCGCCACATTGCCACCACGCTCGCCGACCAGCAGCATACGCTCGCCAATCGGCGTGGTCATTCCGACCGTCTGAAACGCATGGGAGAGCGGCTGCCCCTGGCTAATCATGGTTTGCGCCTGTTGCAGGCTGCGCGCCATGCTGCTGTCCAGCAAGCCGCCCAAAGAATCAAGCGCGGTCATAATCGGTGTACCGCCTGCCAGCAACATGCCTAAGGTGCGGTAAAAGCGGGCGAGCTGATAGAGATGGAGTTTTTCACCAATGGCCGGAATGCGCCAAATGGCTTTGAGCATAGACTGTCGCGTTGTCGGCGTTTTGAAGAGCAACACCAGGCCAACCACCATCGCTGCCAATATCACCAGCATGGTCTCGCCATGTTGCGAAATCAGCGTGCCCCATTGCAACATCACTTTGGACATCCAGGGCAAATCCGCGCCGGTGCCTTCATACACACTACTGAACTTGGGTACGACGAAGCCCATTAAAAAGGCAATCACCAACCCGCCTACCACAATCAATAACATTGGATAAATAGACGCACTGACGATTTTCTTTTTGAGCAATGAGACCTGGTTGTCGTAGGCAATGTAGCGCGTCAAGGCATTGCCCAAATCACCGGTGCGCTCAGCGGCCTTGACGGTAGCGATATAGAGCGGCGGAAACACCGTTGGCTGGCGTTCAAGGGCAGCTGAGAATGATTTGCCTTGCTGCAGCGACTGCAAGATCCCCTGCAACACCGTACGCGTATGATCTTGGCGCAACGCTAGGGCATCAACGGCCTCTACCAGGTTCAAGCCTGAATGCAATAACGCCAGCAACTCTTGGCTGAACAAGGCCAGCGGAAACGCTTCGCGCCTGGAGACCTTAGCCGCTTTTTGCGCATGCAGCGATACTGGCATCAGGCCTTTGGATTTCAGTTGCGCGTACGCATCTTGTTCATCGTCGGCCTGCAGTTCCACCATTGCCAACGTAGAACCATTGAGAACTTTTGCCTGATAATGCATGGCAATTTACCAGTTGGTAATATCCTGTGCTTCGTCGCTGCCGCCAACCTGGCCATCTTTACCCAGACTGAACAAATCATACTCGCCATGTTGGCCTGGTGCACGGTACTGGTAAGGTTTACCCCACGGGTCATTGGGGACTTCTTTTTTCAGGTAGGGGCCGCTCCAGTGTGTATTGTTATCGGCGTTAGTCATCAAGCCCTGCAAGCCTTGCTCGGTGGCCGGATAGTGACCAACATCCAATCGATACTGATCCAGTGCCTGCTCCAGCGCCGCAATCTGTGCCTTCGCCGTCTTCACCTCAGACTTACCTATCTGCTGGAAATACTTCGGCCCCACATAGCCAGCCAGCAAGCCAATAATGACCATCACCACCAGCAATTCTAGTAAGGTAAATCCGCGACTGTTCCAGATAGAACGACAAGACATCGCTAACACTCCATGAAAATTTGATGACAATACTAAGCAGATTAGATTGCAGAAAAGTGGCGGCAATATGACAAACTGTCACAGTTGTAATGTTCGATTAACACAACAAAACTGCCAAGTAATGAGATGCATACTCTGCCTGGGCGGATACCTCCCAATAGAGGATAACATTTATTGATATGTTTTTAAATTGATTAAAGAAGTGACTCAGGCGCACCGTCACCATTGTGACGACGGTTACTCGCCTAAAAACCCACCACTCTGGTGTGCCCACAACTTGGCGTAGATACCCTCTTGTGCCAGCAATTGATGATGCGTCCCCGTTTCGACGATGCGTCCGTGATCCAGCACAATCAGCCTGTCCATGGCAGCAATGGTCGACAAGCGGTGCGCAATGGCGATCACCGTTTTGCCTTCCATCAGTTGGGCAAGGTGATGCTGAATGGCTAATTCAACCTCGGAGTCCAGTGCACTGGTCGCTTCGTCCAGCACCAGTATCGGTGCATTTTTGAGCATGACACGGGCAATGGCAATACGCTGGCGTTGGCCGCCAGACAGTTTAACGCCTCGCTCACCCACGTGCGCATCATAGCCGGTGCGGCCTTTGGCATCGCGCAAGGTGAGAATAAAGTCATGGGCTTCGGCACGCTTGGCTGCCGTGATCATTTCTTCATCGCTGGCATCCGGGCGCCCATATAGAATATTTTCCCGCACCGAACGATGCAGCAAGGACGTATCCTGGGTCACCATGCCAATATGCTGGCGCAAAGAATCCTGTTTTACCGTATCAATCGCCTGCCCATCAATACGGATATGCCCGGCCTGGATATCGTAAAAACGCATCAGCAAATTCACCAGTGACGACTTACCGGCGCCAGAACGCCCGACCAGACCGACGCGCTCGCCCGGCTGAATGTGCAAGTCAAAACCTTGTAGCAAGGGAGGTTGTTTGTCATAAGCAAAATCGACCTGCTGGAACACCACTTCGCCTTTGGGCACATGCAGAGCGACCGCATCAGGCACATCCACCACTTGGTTTTCTACCGACAAGGTATTCATGCCATCCTGTACGGTACCGATTTGCTCATACAGCGAAGTCAGCTCCCACATCACCCAGTGTGAAATCCCGTTCAGGCGCAAACCCATGGCCATCACCGCCGCCACTGCCCCGGCGGCCACCAGGCTTTGTGACCACAGCCACAACACCATGCTGCCGCTGGCAATAATCAAACACATATTCAAGAAATGATTGATGCTCTCGACACCGCTGACCATGCGCATTTGCCCATGTACGGTATCCAGGAACTCTTGCATGGCCGATTGCGCATAACCCGCCTCGCGCCCGGCATGCGAAAATAATTTCACGGTAGAAATATTGGTATACGCATCGGTAATACGGCCCGTCATCATGGCACGTGCATCGGCCTGGCGCTGGGAGACCTTGGCCAGACGCGGAATAAAATACACCAGGGCGCATGCATAGAGTGACAGCCAGCCAAGGAACGGTAGCACCATCCATGGGTGAAAGCTGCCGACCACCGTCACAATCGTGGTGAAATACAGCAGCACATACACCATGATATCGGCCAAAATAAACCAGACCTCACGCACGGCGAGCGCCGTTTGCATGACTTTTGCAGAGACGCGACCGGCGAACTCATCTTGGTAAAAACCCATGCTCTGGTTAAGCATATGCTGATGAAACTGCCAGCGTAAACGCATGGGGAAATTACCCGCCAGCGTCTGGTGCTTGATCAGGGTTTGCAAGACAATAATCAGCGTACTGCCCATTAAAATCGAGGCGACCAGCCACAAGGTGTCATGATGGTTGGTCCACAACTGGCTAGGTTCAATCGCAGTCAATTTGTCGACCACTTTGCCCATCAACGCGAACAGTAACGCCTCAAACGAACCAATACAGGCAGTGAGTATCGTCATTGCCAGGATATAGCGGCGCATGCCATACGAGCATGCCCACATAAATGGCCAGAACTTGGTTGGCAGCTGAGAAATAATCTCTCGCGGAAAAGGAGAAATCAGCGTTTCAAAACGGTTAAACAATCGCATGTAAACTACTTGGAATAAATGGTACAAACAGCTTCGGCAGCGATGCCTTCGCTGCGTCCGGTAAAGCCGAGCTTTTCTGTGGTGGTTGCTTTCACGTTCACCTGATCCAGGGCGACCTGGCAATCAGCCGCAATATTGGCGCACATCTGCGCCGTATGCTTACCCAAGCGTGGCGCTTCGCAAATCACCGTCGCGTCCACATTACCAACCAGATACCCCTTATCGTTGAGCAAGGCCACCACGTGCCGCAACAACTCACGTGAATCTATGCCTTTAAAGCGCATATCGGTTGGTGGAAAATGTTTGCCTATATCGCCCAAAGCAGCCGCGCCTAGCAAAGCATCGCAAATCGCATGCAGCAATACATCCGCATCAGAATGTCCGTCCAGGCCGTGGCTGTGCGGGATATTAACACCACCAATAATACAGTCGCGGCCAGTCACTAGCGCGTGTACATCAAAGCCATGGCCAATTCTAAAGGGGATCATTCTGCATCCTGTTCGCTCTGCGTAGCCTGCATCAACGCCGAGACAACGGCAACATCATGCGGATACGTAATTTTTAAATTTTTCAAATCACCCAGCACCAGCTTGGGTGAATGGCCTGCCCACTCTATCGCCTGCGCTTCGTCTGTCGGCAGCCTGTGCAAATATGTAGCCAGTGCCTGCTGCAACATGCCAGCTTTAAACATTTGCGGCGTCTGTGCCTGCCACAATGCTTCACGCGGAATAGTCTCAGCTACATGATTTTCAGCATCTGCACGCTTCAAAGTGTCTGCCAGAGGCAAGGCAAGCAATCCGCCGACTTCTGCCGGTCCGATCGCGTCAATTAAACGCTGCACCATCACCGCATCGACACCAGGACGTGCGGCATCATGGACTAACACCCAATCTTCGCGATCAATATATGACGCCATCGCCTGCAAACCTTGATAGACAGAAGCCGCGCGACTATCGCCACCGCAAGACAATACCAGAGTCTTATGACACCCTTGCAACAAATCACCCGACCAATAAGCATCTTCAGGTGCAGTTACAATAAAAATACGGCTGATAACAGGTATCGCCTCAAACGTATCGATAGCGTGACGCAAGATTGGTTTCCCATTGAGCGGCAAATATTGTTTGGGCGCGACACTTTGCATACGCGAGCCACTGCCGGCACTTGGAATCAGGACATGATATTGAGTCATCCTGTCATTTTATCATGCAGGCATGCACTTCTTTGGCACACGAAGAATCAAGCGACTGATATTGCAACAAGTGGCCATCATCATGCTGCTTACCTACCTTTCTTTGAGGCTTAACGCAACACCCGTTAAAAAGTCATTTTATAATCAAGTAGCAGTACCCATCATAACAATAGACCCTCGGGAGCAAATCATGAACAATACCAAGGTAATCATTAGCAGCGTCTTATTCTCCCTGTGCGCAACATTAGGCACCAGCTACGCGGACCCGCCTGCCCACGCGCCAGCACATGGCTGGAGGAAGAAACACGACCCATATTATCGCGGCTATTCTGGCTATCAATGGCAGCATGACTATGGCGTCATCAGTGGGGAATGTCAGTGGCAAACTGTCGGCACAGTCACTGGCGGCGTCATCGGCGGCGCAGTTGGCGCCAGCGTCGGCGAAGGCTCAAATAAACCGATTGCGATTATTCTTGGCTCTATTATCGGTGCAGTCATCGGCAACCAGATCGGCAAAGCGATTGATAATAATGACAGGGGCTGTATAGGCCACGCCCTCGAACTCGGACGCATAGGCCAACGAGTTCATTGGGTAAATCCTAATAGCCGTATTGAATACAACCTCACACCAACCGCAGACTTTATGCAAGGCAATCAAAAATGTAAATCTTACCGGCTTGAATGGATAGAACAGGGTAAGCGACAACAAGCTAACAATCGCGCTTGCTTAGCAGAACAGGGGCAATGGCAAACAATCAATTAAACGATCCGCTAAGCAAAAAGCCTCTTTTAAAGAGGCTTTTTTGTATATTTCACGAGGCGGCCCTCATATCTAACCCTATTTTCGTGCAATAAAAAAGGCCTCAACACATGGTGCTGAGGCCTTTTTAGAATAGGAGCTTGGGGATGACCTACTTTCGCATACGAAGAGTACACTATCATTGGCGCAAGTTCGTTTCAC